>NZ_JBQAGB010000002.1:0-451449 GCF_051916145.1 Bacillus cereus group sp. MYBK245-2
ATTTATGTCAATTTAATTAGGGATGGAAGTTGTTCAAGACACTGGGGAATGTCTTATAAATTAGGGAGGAACAACTTCGATACATATACTATAAAATGTGGATGTGACGCCCGTGTGAACATAGAGTGAAAGAGAGAGGGAGTTTTAAATAGAAGATAGAAAGACAAAAATAAGACCATCACGCAGGATGGCCAAAGGAAGGGGACAATTTATGTCAATTTAATTAGGGATGGAAGTTGTTCAAGACACTGGGGAATGTCTTATAAATTAGGGAGGAACAACTTCGATACATATACTATAAAATGTGGATGTGACGCCCGTGTGAACATAGAGTGAAAGAGAGAGGGAGTTTTAAATAGAAGATAGAAAGACAAAAAATAAGACCATCACACAGGATGGCCAAAGGAAGGGGACAATTTATGTCAATTTAATTAGGGATGGAAAGCTGTTCAAGACACTGGGGAATGTCTTATAAATTAGGGAGGAACAGCTCCGATACATATACTATAAAAGATAGATGTGACCCCTATGTGAACATAGAGTGAAAGGTATGAGGATTTAAGGAATGATACATATAAAATGATTGTTGTGAGAGTTATAGAGTAAGGATACTTATAATAGAAAGAGTCTTTTCATAAATGAAGTGAAGTTCGAGTATAAATAACAGTTGAAAACTATGAAAAAAAGGATTATGCTCAACTATATTATAAGAATATAAGGTTTATCCTGCTATTTAAGGTTTTTTATAAGCCTTTAGTTATGAGGGAAAAAAGGGAGCTAGTGAATATGGAAGTAACAAAAAGACAAAGGCTGTATAATCGTTTTATACGATTAAATCCACCACAAATATTAGCATTAGGTTTTTTCTGCTTAATTGTGGTTGGCGGTTTGTTATTAAAGTTACCATTCGCAACGAAAGTACATATTAGTTGGGTAGATGCTTTCTTTACGGCAACATCAGCAGCAACTGTAACGGGTTTGGGAGTAGTAGATACTGCAAGTACGTTTACGATGTTTGGCGAAATTGTAATTATGTTTTTAATTCAAACGGGCGGTTTAGGTCTTATGACAATTGCCATTTTAATTGTTTGGGTATTAGGTAAAAAAATCGGATTACGTCATCGCTTATTAATTGGAGAGGCGTTTAATCAGACAAATATAGGTGGTCTCGTAAAATTAGTAAAACGTGTCTTTATATTTTCAATTTGTATTGAGTTTATTGGAGTCATCTTTTTATCATTTCGTTTTATTCCAGAGTTTGGCTTTGGAAAAGGTTTATACTATAGTATTTTTCACGTGATCGCATCTTATAATAATGCTGGATTTGCTCTATGGCCGGATAATTTAACAAGGTATGTAGGCGATCCGATTATTAATATTGGGATTTGCTCTTTAATCGTAATAGGTGGTCTCGGATTTACCGTACTAATTGATATATGGTATAGCCGGAGTTTTCGAAAACTATCGCTTCATTCCAAAATCATGATTATTGGAACGGTAGCGCTAAATGTGATAGCGATGATTGTGATTTTTGTATTGGAATATAATAATGTGAAGACGTTAGGGAATTTACCGTTAAATGAAAAGTTATGGGCTTCTTTTTTCCAAGGGATTACTCCTCGTACGGCTGGATTTAATACAGTTGACTACGGGGGAATGGAAGAATCATCTATATTATTTACGATGGTTTTAATGTTTATTGGTGCAGGAAGTGTATCAACAGGTGGAGGGATTAAATTAACAACGTTTGTTATTTTAGTTACATCTGTTCTTTCTTTCTTTAGAAAGAAAGAGGAAATCGTATTATTTCAGCGCACAATTAAAATGTCGACAGTAACGAGAGCATTAGCAATTGCCGTTGCTAGTCAAATCCTTATTTTTGCAGCAGTATTTATGTTAATGCTTACAGAAGACTTCAGTTTTATTCAGTTACTATTTGAAACAATTTCAGCGTTTGGAACGGTAGGATTAACGATGGGAATTACTGCAAAGTTATCAGCGTTTGGAAAATGTATGATTATGTTTGTTATGTTTTGTGGATTAATCGGACCGTTAACACTTGTATTTTCTTTAGCGCGACCAGCAAAACAAAAAATTAAATATCCGTCAGAAGATGTATTTACAGGATAAGGTATCCCGCATAAGCGAGATACCTTTTTCTTTTTAAAAGAGGGAGAACAATAAGCCGATAAGCGCTACTCGGAATAAAATTGCAATGAGTGCTGCAATTCCGCCGACAATCGCAGCGATACCACCAGTTACAGTAGCTCCGCGATTATAAGCGTAAATACCTAGTAGTACAGAAACAAGACCGAATAATGTTGGGAAGGTGAAAAGTGATAAGATAGATAAGGCAAGAGCGATAAAGCCAGCCGTTGATCCAGCAGCGGACGATCTTACATCATCTTTATGTTCCTTCTCATCGTAATCATAATCAATGCGCTGTGGTGCAACCTCAGCTGCATATTCTTCTTTATAGTCACTATAATCACTATCTATTCTATCTCTTTTTTTATACTCATCAAATTTCTCAGTCAAAGTCATGACTCCTTTCATAACAAGGTTCAATAGTAGTATGTATCTCTTTTTCCTTTTTATCCGAGTATGTACAGGGAGTAATATCCATTTAAAAGGTGAAGATTGTTTTTTTGAAATAGGAAAAGTTAGTATGACTTCCTCTATTTTGGAAAGTATAAAAAAGAATAATGAGGAAAGGGTGCAATACATAATGGAACATCCAATTGAAAATTTAATGAAAACAGCAATGACAAATTTAAAAGAGATGGTAGATGTAAATACGATTGTTGGAAGTCCAGTTTCAACAGCTGACGGAAATGTAGTATTAACAGTATCTCAAGTGGCCTTTGGTTTTGGAGCTGGAGGAAGTGACTTTAAAGGTGAATTTATTTCCGAAAAACATAATAATGGACAAGGGCAGCATAAAGAGAATAAGCAAAGTCATCCATTTGGAGGCGGAAGCGGGGCTGGGGTTTCTATTAGCCCAGTTGCTTTTTTAGTAGTTGGTTCTAACGGTGTGCAAGTATTACATCTCAATAGTAGTACACATTTAATTGAAAAAGCTTTAAATACCGTACCAAGCACTGTAGATAAATTTGTAAATGGTCGCTAAAAGTGAACTTGCATTTTTTAGGAATTATGATATATTAGAAAAAGTGCGCTTTAGGATGATCGGAATAATTGAACTGTAAATATATATGATGTGTGGAATAAGGGAGAGGAATTTATGATTAATATCAAAAACTTAGTAGTTGGCTTATGTATGTTAGTAAGCGGTTTTGTTGTATATGTAATAAAAGAAAAAGCTCCATTCTAAAACAGACAAACCGTTATTGTCTGTTTTAAATTTGTGAAAAATGTTGACAAGTTGTTATATTGATGTTAAAATTTTAATTCGTGTCTCGGTTACAGCTAGTGTAAAGTAAATAAATCTTATAAATATAATACGAAAAGTTTGCGAAAGATCGGGTAGTTTTACCAACAACTTTTGTGAACAAACCCTATAAATTATAATTATAGGCTTTATAGGTATACTAGTGAATCAAGGAGCGGTCAGTGGAACCGTAATGATGAGAGAGAGGTAGGGCTTTCATCCAGTATATGTTACTTTCCCGTTAGGTGAATATAAAAAAGAGGACTCCTTTTCAGAAGGAGTCCTCTTTCTTTTTTGTATGGAATTTAAATGCGGCTCTCAACTTGCTGGCAAATTTCATCTGTTGTTAAACCGTGGGCGTTAATTACCGATCCTTTTATTGATGTATCTGCAATACCCATCATATTAGAATCTTGCCCAGTTACAACGCAACAGTCGCATCCTTGTGCGTCATGTTCCGAGTTAATTGTAACGACTTCATGCCCCTGTTGCTGAAGAGCTTGTTGGACATCTGTTAACGAATTTTCAACACCAATTTTAGCCATAATTCTCACCTCCTACCATCTAGTTGTTAGTATGCTCAAGTTCATCGTATATATTTATACAAAGACGGTAGGAAGCATATATTTATCTGTTATTTACGGGTAGTCTGATTAAAGTACGACTTTATTTAGTCGTTATATACACCAGTAAGCATTTGGCTTACGAATTGATCGTTTAAAGTATCTTGGGCGGAAGAAGTATTTGAATGGATGTCGATGGAAGCAATAAAATTGTTATGTTCTTTATTATTTGGTTCTACCTCTACATAATTATCGAATTTACAAAAACCTTTCGTATCCATTAGATCGAATAGTTGAAGCATTTCTACTACCTCTTGTCTCGTTCCTTTAATTTGTACACACGCCATATTGATTTCCTCCTTCATTTTGACAAATTGTTTTTTAAAAATAGGATTATGATTCCGAAATGAAAAATATGAATGTTATTTTTAGACAGCGTTATTTTTATTATTTCCCCCCTTTTTCAGCAAAAGTCGTTGTATATTCCCGAATTTATAAAAACGGACGTCCGTTTATTGAATACAATAGATTCGTATCAATTGACGAAAATCCTTCTTTTAAACAAATATTTTTTTAATGGAAATTGACGAAAAAAATTTTTTGACTTTTTGTAAACGTTAACAATGTTGTTAAATCAATATAATTAAAGATGTACGTACGAATAAAAATTATAAATTTTCTAAAAATTCACTTGATTTATTTAGAAAGGAGAGTAAACTAGGAAACAATAAAAAATTCATAGAACATAGGAGGCGCTTTCCAGTGAACGAGCAATGGATTTTCTTAAATGGAGAATTTGTTCCAAAAGACGAGGCAAAAGTATCAGTATATGATCATGGTTATTTATATGGAGATGGAGTATTTGAAGGAATTAGAGTCTATAGCGGTAATGTTTTCCGTTTGAGAGAGCATCTTGTCCGGTTATATGAATCAGCAAAATCCATCATGTTAGAAATTCCATATTCTTTAGATGAAGTAACGAATATTGTTGTTGAGACGATTCGACAAAATAAATTATCTAATGGATACATTCGCCTAGTTGTATCGAGAGGAGCAGGAAATCTTGGGTTAGATCCTGATTCTTGTAAAAAACCGAATGTAGTAGTAATTGCAGAGCAACTATCTTTATTCCCGCAAGAATATTATGAAAAAGGGATTCCAGTTGTAACAGTTGCAACGCGCCGAAACCGTCCAGATGTATTGTCGCCTCAAGTAAAATCTTTAAATTACTTAAACAATATTTTAGTTCGCATCGAAGCGAAATTGGCTGGAGTACAAGAAGCGCTTATGTTAAATGATCAAGGATACGTAGCTGAAGGTTCAGGGGATAACGTATTTATTGTAAAAGGAAATAAATTAATTACACCACCAAGTTCTGCTGGAGCGTTAGAAGGCATTACACGAAACGCTATTTTAGAAATTGGTGAAAAACTTGGATATGACGTTAGAGAAGAGTTATTTACAAGACATGACGTATATGTAGCTGATGAAGTATTTTTAACAGGAACAGCAGCTGAAGTAATTGCTGTTACGACAGTAGATGGTAGAACGATTGGTTTAGGGCAAACGGGTCCACATACGAATCGTTTACTAGAAGAATTCCGAAAGTTAGTTATAGAAGATGGAGAGAAAATTTACGAAGAAAATAAAGTTGGATAACAACTTTTTATAACATAAGAAAGCGTTGATAGGGAGGAGTAGTTGATTGTGAAGCCTCACAGAGAGTCGGTGGTTGCTGGAAACCGATGGTTCACGTCGACGAACATCGCCCTTGAGTGCTAAGCTGAAGCATTTGTCTAGGCTTAGACGGTAGCTCCGTTACTAGCTAGACTCATTTTATGGGTCACTGAGGCAAGAGTATTCTTGCAAAGAAGGGTGGTACCGCGAAATCTTTCGTCCCTTCAGCACATAGCTGGAGTGTGGACGTAGGATTTTTTTTATTGATAAAAGTTTTTAAAAGGGGGCTTATAAGAACAATGTCTTCAAAAACGGAAGAGAAACTGGCAACTGGTGCACAGCTATTGTTAGAAGCGCTAGAAAAGGAAGGAGTAGAAGTGATTTTTGGTTATCCTGGTGGTGCTGTTTTACCTCTTTATGATGCACTCTATGACTGTGAAATTCCGCATATTTTAACAAGGCATGAACAAGGTGCTATTCACGCTGCTGAAGGATATGCCAGAATTACTGGCAATCCAGGGGTTGTCATTGCAACGAGTGGACCGGGTGCTACAAATGTGATTACTGGTCTAGCAGATGCGATGATTGATTCGTTACCACTTGTTGTATTTACAGGGCAAGTAGCGACAACATTAATTGGAAGTGATGCTTTTCAAGAAGCCGATATTATGGGGCTTACGATGCCGGTGACAAAACATAATTATCAAGTGCGAAAGGCTTCAGATTTACCTCGAATTATTAAAGAAGCATTTCATATTGCGAGAACAGGAAGACCAGGGCCAGTCGTTATTGACCTTCCGAAAGATATGGTAGTAGAGCAAGGCGAACGATGTAGTGATGCGCAAATGGATTTACCAGGATACAACCCGAATTATGAACCGAATCTACTTCAAATAAACAAATTATTACAAGCAATTAGAGTTGCAAACAAGCCATTAATTTTAGCTGGAGCAGGTGTATTGCATGCGAAAGCTTCGAAAGAATTAACAAGTTTTGCTCGTAAATACGAAATTCCTGTTGTGCATACATTACTTGGTCTTGGTGGCTTTCCACCAGATGAAGAGCTTTTTCTAGGGATGGGAGGAATGCATGGTTCTTACACAGCGAATATGGCGTTATATGAATGCGACTTACTCATTAATATAGGTGCGAGATTCGATGATCGTCTTACTGGAAATTTAGCTTATTTTGCTAAGGAGGCGACTGTCGCGCATATTGATATTGATCCAGCAGAAATCGGAAAAAATGTGCCGACTGAAATTCCTATTGTTGCAAGTGCTAAGCAAGCGCTCCAAGTATTACTTCAATCAGAAGGAAGGACAGAAAATCATCATGAGTGGATCTCTTTATTAAAGAATAGAAAAGAAAAGTATCCATTCTCTTATAAACGAAATTCTGAAAGTATTAAGCCTCAATATGCAATTGATATGTTATATGAAATTACGAAAGGAGAAGCGATTGTAACAACAGATGTGGGGCAACATCAAATGTGGGCAGCCCAATATTATCCGCTAAAAAATCCAGATAAATGGGTAACTTCAGGAGGATTAGGAACGATGGGATTCGGATTTCCTGCAGCAATTGGTGCACAAATTGCAAAGCCTGAAGAACTAGTTATTGCAATTGTTGGTGACGCTGGATTTCAAATGACACTGCAAGAATTAAGTGTGTTAAAAGAACACTCTTTACCTGTTAAAGTATTTATTTTAAATAATGAAGCTTTAGGAATGGTAAGACAATGGCAAGATGAATTTTATAACAAAAGATATTCGCACTCTTTACTACCTTGCCAACCAGATTTCGTTGCTCTTGCGAATGCGTATGGCATAAAAGGAGTTCGCATAGATGATCCACTTCTTGCGAAGAAACAATTGCAGCATGCAATTGAATTACAAGAACCGGTCGTAATTGATTGCCGTGTACTTCAATCAGAAAAGGTAATGCCGATGGTTGCGCCAGGGAAAGGTGTTCACCAAATGGAGGGAGTGGAAAAAAGGTGAAGAGAATTGTTACAGCAACAGTTCGAAATCAAAGTGGTGTGTTAAACCGAATTACAGGTGTTATGACACGAAGACATTTTAATATTGAAAGTATTTCAGTAGGTCATACGGAAGCATCGGACATATCGCGGATGACGATTGTTGTACACGTTGAAAATGAACAGCAAGTTGAGCAGCTAATTAAACAACTGCATAAGCAAATTGATGTTTTGAAAGTATCAGATATTACAGAAGAAGCGATGATTGCAAGAGAACTTGCACTTATTAAAGTAGCCACTTCGGTAGCGAGGGCGGAATTATACAGTTTAATTGAACCGTTTCGAGCCGCTGTAATAGATGTTGGAAAGGATTCCATAGTTGTGCAAGTAACAGGTACACAGGAGAAAGTAGAAGCATTAATTGAATTACTTCGTCCATACGGTTTGAAAGAAATTGCAAGAACAGGGGTAACAGCCTTTACGCGTAGTATGAAAAAACAAGATAAGCAAGTTATGTTAATTCAATAATCATTTAAATATAGGGGGAAATGAAAATGGCAAAAGTTTATTATGAAAAAGATGTAACGGTAAATGTATTAAAGGAAAAAAAAGTAGCAATCATTGGATACGGCTCGCAAGGTCATGCGCATGCGCAAAACTTACGTGATAACGGATTTGATGTAGTAGTAGGTTTAAGAAAAGGGAAGTCTTGGGATAAAGCGAAAGAAGATGGATTTTCAGTATATACAGTAGCGGAAGCAGCAAAGCAGGCTGATGTAGTAATGATTTTACTGCCAGATGAACTGCAACCAGAAGTATATGAAGCGGAAATTGCGTCAAATTTACAGGCAGGAAATTCTCTCGTTTTCGCACATGGATTTAATGTTCACTTTGATCAAGTGAAACCACCAGCGAATGTAGATGTATTTCTAGTAGCGCCAAAAGGTCCAGGACATCTTGTACGCCGTACATTTAGTGAGGGTGGCGCTGTTCCAGCATTATTTGCAGTATACCAAGATGCAACAGGAGTTGCGACTGAAAAGGCACTTTCTTATGCCGATGGAATTGGAGCGACGAGAGCTGGTGTATTAGAAACGACATTTAAAGAAGAAACAGAAACAGACTTATTTGGAGAGCAAGCTGTACTTTGCGGCGGAGTAACTGCGCTAGTAAAAGCTGGATTTGAAACGTTAGTTGATGCGGGATATCAGCCGGAACTTGCATATTTTGAATGTTTACATGAACTGAAACTTATTGTTGACCTTATGTATGAAGGTGGACTTGAAAATATGAGATATTCAGTTTCAGATACAGCGCAGTGGGGCGACTTCGTATCAGGGCCACGCGTTGTAACGGAAGATACGAAGAAAGCGATGGGTACAGTGCTAGCAGAAATTCAAGATGGTACATTTGCAAGAGGTTGGATTGCAGAGCATAAAGCAGGAAGACCGAATTTCCATGCGACAAATGAGAAAGAGAATGAACATGAAATCGAAGTAGTTGGACGTAAATTACGTGAAATGATGCCTTTCGTACAGCCGCGAGTAAAGGTAGGGATGAAATAATATGAAGCAGATTTTGTTCATGGATACGACGCTACGTGATGGCGAACAATCACCAGGAGTGAATTTAAATGAACAAGAGAAATTGCAAATTGCAAGGCAATTAGAGAGACTAGGGATCCATGTTATGGAAGCTGGCTTTGCAGCAGCTTCCGAAGGGGATTTTCAATCGGTAAAACGCATCGCGAATACAATTCAAAATGCTACAGTTATGAGTTTAGCTAGAGCAAAAGAAAGCGATATTCGAAGGGCATATGAAGCTGTGAAAGGTGCGGTATCTCCTCGTTTACACGTATTTTTAGCTACAAGTGATATTCATATGAAATATAAACTTTGTATGTCAAAAGAGGATGTATTAGATAGTATTCATCGTTCTGTTACACTTGGAAAATCATTATTTCCAACAGTACAATTTTCTGCAGAAGATGCGACAAGAACAGCAAGAGATTTTTTAGCTGAGGCAGTAGAAGTTGCGATTTGTGCAGGAGCGAATGTAATTAATATTCCAGATACAGTTGGATATACGAATCCAGAAGAATATTATTCTCTTTTTAAGTACTTACAAGAATCCGTTCCTTCATATGAAAAAGCAATTTTCTCTTGTCATTGTCACGATGACCTTGGGATGGCTGTAGCAAATTCGCTAGCTGCGGTTGAAGGGGGAGCATTGCAAGTAGAGGGAACAATTAATGGAATTGGAGAGAGAGCAGGGAATGCGGCATTAGAAGAAGTCGCAGTTGCTCTTCATATTAGAAAAGATTTCTATCAAGCAGAGCCTTCTATGACGCTAAAAGAAATTAAAGCGACAAGTACATTAGTAAGCAGATTAACAGGTATGGTTGTACCGAAAAATAAAGCAATCGTTGGAGCGAATGCATTCGCTCATGAATCCGGAATTCATCAAGATGGTGTATTAAAAGAAGTGACAACGTATGAAATTATTGAACCAGAGTTAGTAGGCGAATCTCAAAACCTATTTGTACTTGGAAAACATTCTGGACGTCACGCGTTTACAGAAAAAATGAAAGAGCTTGGCTATGAATTTACAACGGAAGAACGAGATGCAGTGTTTGAAGCGTTTAAAAAATTAGCTGATCGTAAGAAGGAAATTACTGAGGAAGATTTACGAGCACTTATGCTTGGTGAAGCAGCATTTGCGGCTCAGCAATATAATATTACGCAACTGCAAGTACATTTCGTATCAAATAGTACACAATGTGCGACAGTTGTACTAAAAGATGAGGAAGGAAATGTATTCGAAGATGCAGCTACTGGCTCTGGTAGT
This sequence comes from Bacillus cereus group sp. MYBK245-2, assembly GCF_051916145.1. Taxonomy (NCBI): domain Bacteria; kingdom Bacillati; phylum Bacillota; class Bacilli; order Caryophanales; family Bacillaceae; genus Bacillus; species Bacillus cereus group sp. MYBK245-2. The sequence goes on from NZ_JBQAGB010000002.1 coordinate 10,457, forward strand.
ATTGAAGCGATTTATAATGCAATCCAAAGAATTTTAGGATTAGAATGTGAATTAGCGGATTATCGCATACAATCTATTACACAAGGTCAAGATGCACTGGCTCATGTTCATGTTGAATTAAAAGAAGGAACACATCAAGTATCAGGTTTTGGTGTTGCGCAAGACGTATTGGAAGCGTCGGCGAGAGCATATGTCCACGCAGCGGGGAAATTGAAATCTTTTATCCAGCTTGTGAAATAAGTGTTTGACAGGTGAGAGAGGCTATTCTCACCTGTCAAATTAAAGTTCTGAAAATTCAGTTAAAAAGGAGTGTTGAAATTGGAAAAACGTATCGTTTGTTTAGCTGGTGATGGTGTTGGACCGGAAGTTATGGAAAGTGCGAAGGAAGTATTGCATATGGTAGAAAGGTTATATGGTCATCATTTTCATTTGCAAGATGAGTACTTTGGCGGGAGTGCTATCGATTTAAATGGGCAACCATTACCACAACGAACGCTTGCCGCTTGTTTAGCAAGTGATGCGGTTTTACTAGGAGCAGTTGGTGGACCAAGGTGGGATAGTGCGAAAGAAAGACCAGAGAAAGGATTATTAGCTTTAAGAAAAGGGCTCGGTGTATTTGCGAACGTTCGCCCTGTAACGGTAGAAAGTGCAACGGCACATTTATCGCCATTAAAAAAGGCTGATGAAATTGATTTCGTTGTCGTTCGTGAATTAACAGGTGGGATTTATTTTTCTTATCCGAAAGAACGAACCGACGAAGTAGCAACAGATACACTTACGTATCATCGCCATGAAATTGAACGTATCGTTTCTTATGCCTTTCAATTAGCGAGTAAACGGAAGAAAAAAGTAACATCTATTGATAAGGCGAATGTTTTAGAATCTAGTAAACTATGGAGAACTGTAACAGAAGAAGTAGCCCTTCGTTATCCAGATGCTGAACTAGAACATATTTTAGTAGATGCAGCTGCTATGGAGTTAATTCGGAATCCAGGACGGTTTGATGTAATTGTAACAGAAAATTTATTTGGGGATATTTTAAGTGACGAAGCTTCCGTATTAGCTGGATCATTAGGAATGCTTCCATCAGCAAGTCACGCGGAAAAGGGCCCTTCGCTATACGAGCCTATTCACGGATCAGCGCCGGATATTGCTGGGAAAAATAAGGCAAATCCAATTGCGATGATGCGCTCTGTTGCCATGATGCTTGGGCAATCGTTCGGATTAACGAGAGAGGGGGGTGCAATTGAAGAAGCGATTTCAGCAGTCCTTAAATTAGGAAAATGTACAACAGATATTGGCGGGACTGAAACGACAACTTCATTTACGAAGGCAGTAATGCAAGAAATGGAAGAGCAAGCACTAGTAGGGAGAGGAAGATAATGGGGAAAAGGTTGCTAGATAAACTTTGGGAAAGACACGTAGTTGCGACAAATGAAAATGGATTAGATTTATTATATATCGATCTGCACCTTGTTCATGAAGTAACGTCACCGCAAGCCTTTGAAGGCTTGCGGCTTACAAATCGAACGGTACGCAGACCAGATTTAACATTCGCAACGATGGATCATAATATTCCAACGAAAGATGTTTGGAATATTACCGATCGCATTGCGAAGCAGCAACTAGATACACTTCGGGAAAATTGTAAACAATTTCAGGTGCCGTTAGCGGATATCGGAGATGAAGAGCAAGGGATCGTTCATGTTATCGGACCAGAACTTGGGCTCACGCAGCCAGGCAAAACAATTGTTTGTGGTGATAGTCATACAGCAACGCACGGTGCGTTTGGCGCGCTAGCGTTTGGTATTGGTACGAGTGAAGCGGAACATGTATTGGCAACGCAAACGCTGTGGCAAAGAAAACCGAAAGCGATGGGCATTGAGTTAAAAGGAAAATTACAGAAAGGCGTTTACGCAAAAGATATTATTTTGCATCTCCTTTCAAAGTACGGTGTAGCAGTTGGAACGGGATATGTAATGGAATTTTACGGAGAGACGATTCAGGCTATGGAGATGGAAGAGAGAATGACGCTTTGTAATATGGCGATTGAAGGAGGAGCAAAAGCGGGTATTATCGCGCCAGATGAAAAAACAGTTGCTTATGTAAAAGGACGTAAATATGCACCGAAAGACTATGAAACTTTCGAGAAGAAATGGTCTGAACTTTATACAGATGCAGATGCAATGTATGATTTACATATTTCGATAGACGTTACGGATTTAGCGCCATACGTTACGTGGGGAACAAATCCGAGTATGGGAGTTCGTATTGATGAGAAATTGCCAGAAAAGCATGATGTAAATGACGAAAGAGCATTTTCTTATATGGGATTAAGCCCTGGACAAAGTACGTATGACATTCCAGTTCAGCATGTCTTTATTGGATCTTGTACAAATTCCAGGCTCTCAGATTTAGAAATTGCTGCATCTGTTGTGAAAGGGAGAAAGGTAAAAGAAGGTGTGCGAGCACTCGTTGTGCCTGGATCGAAAAGAGTAAGGGACGCGGCGATGCAAAAAGGACTACATCACATATTTGAAGAAGCAGGATTTGAATGGAGAGAACCTGGATGTTCCATGTGTCTTGGAATGAATCCAGATCAAGTACCTGAAGGAGAGCATTGCGCTTCCACTTCAAATCGTAATTTTGAAGGGAGACAAGGAAAAGGAGCACGAACACATTTAGTTAGCCCGGCAATGGCGGCAGCAGCTGCGTTATATGGTCATTTTGTTGATATTAGAAAGGAGAGTTATGATGGAGCCATTTCGTATTCATAAAGGTACTGTCGCAGTACTTATGAATGATAACATTGATACAGATCAAATTATTCCGAAGCAATATTTAAAGAGAATTGAAAGGACGGGATTTGGGAAATATTTATTTGATGAGTGGCGGTATGATAATGAACGACACGAAAATCCTAATTTCCCACTTAATGCACCAGATAGAAAAGGAGCAAGTATATTAATTACAGGTGATAATTTTGGATGTGGTTCTTCAAGAGAACACGCACCTTGGGCACTTGCTGATTATGGTTTCCGCGTAATTATCGCGGGAGGGTTTGCAGATATTTTTTATATGAATTGTATGAAGAATGGTATGTTACCAATTGTAATGGATAAAGAAATGCGAGAAAAGCTTGCCAAAACGGATGCAAGAGAACAAATAGAAGTAAATTTAGAGAATGAAGTAATTACAACAAGTACGCACAGGTTTCATTTTACAATCGAGAAAATGTGGAAAGAGAAATTATTAAATGGTTTAGATGAAATTAGTATTACAATGCAATATGAACAAGAAATAAAGGAGTATGAAAGAATGGTAGCTGTATATTAAAAGATAACGGAATATTTAAAATGTATTTACATTCAGAATTAAGTATTATATACTATGTAAAAATTAGAGGAGAAAGGGAGTAAGTATTATGAAAACAATGCAATCTATTAAAATGCTTACACAACTACATCATCATACATAAAGCCCTTGAACCTAGCGTGAAAACGTGTAGGTGCAAGGGTTATTCCCGTTGTACCTACACGCTACTAAAGAGCCTTGTAGGTATATTTTATCTACAAGGCTCTTTTTATTTTCGGTTTAGGTGCATGAAATAAGCATACATTAGAAAGGGAAAGGTGTGAGAATTTCGATGACAAAATGGAAACGGGCAAATCCAAATGGAACGAGAGATTATTTATTCGAAGAATGTACGTTAATTGAAGAAGTGGAGCAAAAATTAAGGCGTACTTTTTTAGAGAGAGGTTATGAAGAAATAAGGACACCAACAATTGAATTTTATGATGTGTTCGCTTTTCAAAGCAGGCCGATAGATGAAGAAAAGATGTATAAATTTTTTGATGAAAAGGGAAGGATTATCGTATTGCGTCCAGACATGACAATTCCTTTAGCGAGAGTGATCGGAACGCAGAGGTGTGATACACCACTTAAAGTGACGTATAGCGGAAATGTATTTCGAGCGAATGAGTCCCTTACTGGAAAATATAATGAGATCGTGCAAAGTGGTATTGAAATTATCGGTATTGATAATGTAAGAGCTGAAATTGAATGTGTTATAAGTGTCATTCAATCACTTCAAAAGTTGAAAGTGCAATCTTTTACAATAGAGATTGGGCAAGTGCAGTTATATAAATGTATTGTCAAAAAGCTCTCCATTCATGAGGAAGAAGAGAAAGTTCTTAGAACATATATTGAAAGTAAAAATTATGCTGCTCTATCAAATTTTATTAGAGAAAAAAAATTTGATCGATGTGATGAAACAGTAAGGTTACTGGAGAAATTACCAAGGTTATTTGGGAATTTAGAAGTGATTGAGGAAGCAGAAAAACTCGCCTCCAGTAATGAAATGAAAATGGCCATTGCAAGAGTGAAAGAAATATATGAAGCAATTGACAAGCTAGGCTATGGATCGTACATATCAATTGATTTAGGTATGATTCAACATTTGGACTATTATACAGGTGTTATTTTCAAAGGGTATATATATGAAATTGGAGAAGAAATTGTTAGTGGCGGAAGATATGATGAGTTAATTGGAAATTTTGGAGAAATGTTGCCGGCTGTTGGACTCGCGGTGCAAGTTAATCAAATTGTGAAGGCGCTGCAGGAGCAGCAAGAACCGTATGAACGAAAGAGAATAGATATTATGATTCATTACGAGTTAAATAGATTAGCAGAAGCGGAACGGTTACGAAATTTACTTCAAAAGGACGGGAAAAAAGTAGAGATATCTTTATGTTCTAATTTAAATGACACCTTTCAATTTGCAAGAAAAAATCAAATAGTGACGGTTGTTGAGGCAAAGAACGAATCGTTAGTGGAATATGTATGGAACGAGAAATGGGTAGTCCAGAAAGAAGGAGAAACTTCATGCGTAACATTCAAATTGCGTTAACGAAAGGAAGATTAGAAAAACATGTGATTCCACTCTTTGAGCAGATTGGAATCGATTGTTCAGAGCTTAAAAATAAAGGACGAAAGCTTGTCTTTCAAAGTAAAAATACAGATATCTCATTTATTTTGGTGAAAGCAGTAGATGTTGCTACTTATGTAGAACATGGAGTAGCGGATATCGGGGTCGTTGGAAAAGACATTTTAATGGAAAACGAAAAAGATATTTATGAAATGTTGGATTTAGGAGTAGGTGTGTGTAAGTTTTGTGTTGCTTCTATCCCTACTTATAATCCGAAGAGCTACCGGAAGAAACGTATTGCGACGAAATATCCACATATTACTTCTAACTATTTTCATGATAAAGGAGAGGATGTAGAAATCATAAAAATAGAAGGGTCTGTAGAAATCGCTCCTATTCTTGGATTGGTAGATGCGATTGTTGATATTGTTGAAACAGGAAAAACATTACAAGAAAATGGACTCATTGTATTTGAGGAAATGTATTCTATATCTGCTCGAATGATTGTGAATAAGGCTGCATTAAAAACTAAAAAAGACGAAATATTCAGTATTATAAATATGATGGAGCAAGAAATTTTGTCAGGAAAATAGGGGGACTTGTAATGGAGATCGTTTTTGAAGATTTTCAAAAGGCGTTATCGAAAATAAAATTGCTACGAGAAAACGCTAATATAATAGAAGAAACTGTTCAAAGAAATGTAAGCGAAATCGTTCGAAATGTAAGGGAGAGTGGGGATGAGGCCTTATCTTTTTATACAAAAAAGTTTGATGGTGTAAAGATAAAAGAGTTTCGTGTAAGTGAAGAAGAAGAAAAACGAGCGAGTATGTTTGTAGAGAATTCATTTTTAGAAGCGTTACAAGAGGCGAAGAAAAACATTATTTCGTACCATGAAAAGCAAAAAAGACAATCGATGTTCGATTGTGCGAGTGAAGGCATCATTAGAGGGCAAATCATTCGGCCGTTAGAGAATGTAGGCGTATATGTGCCAGGCGGAACTGCTTCGTATCCTTCGTCAGTATTAATGAATGTATTGCCAGCAAAACTCGCTGGTGTGAAAAAGATTGTAATGGTAACACCGCCAAGAGAAGGAGGAATTGATCCACATATTTTAGTTGCTGCAAGCCTTGCGGGAGTAGATGAAATTTATACGATAGGTGGTGCGCAAGCAATTGCTGCTTTAGCATACGGTACGGAATCGATTCCGAAAGTGGATAAAATAGTTGGACCAGGAAATTTGTACGTCGCTCTAGCGAAACGAGAGGTATATGGAATAGTAAATATCGATATGATTGCTGGACCGTCAGAAATTGTAGTTATTGCGGATGAAACCGGCAATGCAAAATATATTGCGGCTGATTTATTATCACAAGCAGAACATGACGAGAGAGCGACAGCGATTTGTATTACAACAAATATAGAGTTAGCACAAGAAGTAGAAAAAGAGATAGAAAGGCAGTTAGAAACATTACCAAGAAGCGAAATTGCACGTGAATCAATAAATAGAAATGGAGCCATTTTTATCGTTCCTTCTATAGATGAGGCACTACAGTTATCGAATGAAATTGCCCCGGAACATTTAGAGTTACATATAAAAGAACCGATGAATGCTTTAGCTTATGTGAAACATGCAGGATCTATCTTTCTTGGACCATATGCACCAGAACCGCTCGGGGATTATTTAGCAGGACCGAATCACGTGTTACCGACAAGTGGAACGGCAAGGTTTTTCTCACCGTTATCAGTCGATGATTTTGTGAAAAAATCAAGCTTTCTGTCTTATACGGAGGAAGCATTAAGAGATGTCCAACATCATATTGTAGAGCTTGCCAATAAAGAAGGATTACATGCGCATGCGAGAGCAATTCAAATAAGATTTGAGGAGGAAGAATAATGCGTGAGTCTAGTCAAATACGTGAGACGACAGAGACAAAAATAAAATTAAGTTTACAGCTTGATGATGGGAAGAACGTTTCTGTACGAACGGGAGTTGGTTTTTTTGATCATATGCTAACTTTATTTGCAAGGCATGGAAGATTCGGTTTGCAAGTGGAGGCAGAAGGCGATGTATTCGTTGATGCGCATCATACAGTTGAGGATGTTGGAATTGTACTCGGAAATTGTTTGAAAGAAGCATTGCACAGTAAAGAGGGGATTAACAGGTACGGCTCAGCATATGTACCGATGGATGAGTCTTTAGGCTTTGTTGCAATTGATATAAGTGGACGCTCATATATTGTATTTCAAGGAGAATTAACGAATCCGAAGCTTGGGGATTTTGATACAGAACTAACGGAAGAATTTTTTAGAGCAGTTGCTCATGCTGCCAATATTACATTACATGCTCGTATTTTATACGGAAGTAATACACATCACAAAATTGAAGCCTTATTTAAAGCGTTTGGTAGAGCGCTTAGAGAAGCAGTCGAAAGAAATGCCAACATTACTGGTGTAAATTCAACGAAAGGGATGTTGTAATTGATTGCCATTATAGATTATGGAATGGGAAATATTCGTAGTGTAGAACAAGCATTAAAGCATATTGGAGCAGCGTACATTGTAACGAGTGATAAAGAAGAGATTTTTAGAAGTGATGGAGTGATTTTACCAGGAGTAGGTGCATTTCCAAAAGCGATGGATGTATTGGAAGAAAAAGATTTAGTGCGTGTGTTACAAGAAATCGGGCGTTCAAGAAAACCACTTCTAGGTATTTGCCTAGGAATGCAGCTTTTATTTGAAAAAAGTGAGGAACTACAAGGCTGTAACGGGCTAAGTTTATTGCCAGGCGTTATTCGAAAGCTAAAGGTTCCTTATAAAATTCCTCATATGGGATGGAATGAGTTAAAGAAAGAAGGAGAAATAGCGCTTTGGAATGGAGTAGAGGACGGTTCTTTCGTATATTATGTCCACTCTTATTACGCAGATTGTCCAAATGAAATTGTGTATGGAATAAGTGATTATGGAGTGAAAGTACCTGGTTTTGTAGCAAAAGAAAATATATATGGCGCACAGTTTCATCCTGAAAAAAGTGGTGATATAGGCATGCAAATGTTGAAAAATTTTAAAGGAGTGGTAGAATCATGGAAATCTTCCCAGCTATCGATTTAAAAAAGGGACGATGCGTTAGACTGTATCAAGGGGAATTTAGTAAAGAAACAGTAATGAATGAAGATCCGGTTGCGCAAGCGATTATATTTGAAACATTTGGAGCGAAACGGTTGCACATTGTTGATTTAGATGGTGCAGTTGCTGGTGAATCGTTAAACTTGTCCGTCATTGAAAGAATTTGCAAGGCAGTACGTATTCCAGTGCAAGTTGGCGGAGGAATTCGATCACTTGTAGCCGTAGAGAAGTTATTTTCAGTAGGGGTAGATAAAGTGATTTTAGGAACAGCTGCTCTTTATGATAAGCCATTTTTAGAAGAAGCAGTTTTTCTATATAAAGAAAAAATCATCGTCGGAATTGATGCGAAAAATGGTTTCGTCGCAACGAGAGGCTGGCTTGATGTATCTGAAATTTCTTACATTGATTTAGCAAAACAAATGGAGAATATAGGTGTTCAAACAATTGTATTTACAGACATTTCGAAAGACGGGACACTTGCAGGACCGAATATAGCACAATTGGAGTTACTACAAAAAAGCGTTTCTACTCGACTTATTGCTTCTGGAGGAATTGCATCTATTCAAGATGTGAAAAAGTTAAATGATATGAACATATACGGCGTCATAATTGGTAAGGCTCTTTACGAGAAAACGATTGATTTAGAAGAAGTGCTAGAGGTAACAAAGTTATGTTAGCAAAACGCGTTATTCCATGTCTAGATGTGAAAGAAGGGCGAGTCGTAAAGGGTGTAAATTTTATAGGACTACAAGATGTCGGGGATCCTGTTGAAATAGCAGCTTTATATAATGATGCGGGAGCAGATGAAATAGTATTTTTAGATATTACGGCAACTCATGAAGGACGAAAAACGATTGTAGATGTTGTAGAAAAAACGGCTTCAAAAGTATTTATTCCTCTTACAGTTGGCGGAGGAATTTCAAATGTGAAAGATATGTACAATTTACTAAGAGCTGGAGCAGATAAAGTTTCAATTAACTCAGCAGCAGTGCGAAATCCAAAATTAATCGGAGAAGGGGCAGAGCATTTTGGCTCACAATGTATTGTCGTCGCAATTGATGCTAGAAAAGTAGCGGAGGGTAAGTGGAATGTATATGTGAACGGCGGAAGAGTTGATACGGGAATGGATGCAATCAGGTGGGCAAAGCGCGTTACAGAGCTAGGCGCAGGCGAAATTTTATTAACGAGTATGGATGCAGACGGAACGAAAAACGGATATGACCTTCGTTTAACAGAAGAAATTTCAAAAAGTGTTTCCGTACCTGTCATCGCGTCAGGCGGGTGCGGTCATGCTGATCACATTATAGAAGTGTTTCAAAAGACAGCAGTTGATGCAGCATTAGCGGCATCAATCTTTCATTACGGTGAGGCGACAATAGGGGACGTAAAGAGAAAGTTAAGAAATGCAAATGTTGAGGTGCGGCTATGAAACCTAACTTTTCAAAAGGACTATTACCAGCAGTTGTAATTGAAGAAGATACAAAAGAAGTTTTAATGCTAGCTTATATGAATGAAGAGGCATATGAAAAAACAATAGAAACGAAAAGAACATGGTTTTATTCTCGTTCAAGAAGGTCGTTATGGAATAAAGGAGAAACATCAGGTAATGTCCAACATGTGCAATCTCTTTATTTAGATTGTGATCAAGATTCAATTGTTGTTGTCGTAAAGCAAGTAGGACCTGCATGTCATACGGGAGAAAAAACATGTTTTCATTACAAAATTATATAGGGGGATACATATGAAAAACGCCTTTACATTACTATTTGAAACAATTAAAGAACGAAAGAGAAATCCACTTCCTGAATCATATACAAATTACTTGTTTTCAAAAGGAGAAGATAAAATTTTAAAGAAAATTGGTGAGGAATGTACGGAAGTAATTATTGCATCCAAAAATAATGATAACGAAGAGCTAGTGAAAGAAATGGTTGATGTATTGTATCACTGCTTCGTGTTATTAGCCGAAAAAAATATATCATTAGAAGATATTATGGAGGAAGTGACAGAAAGAAATGGGAAGCTTTCGAGAGTAGGGGACAGAAGAGAAATAGATACATTATAGGGGGAATACGTATGAAGGTGGATTATCACATTCATTTAGAAGAAGGGCCATATTCAATAGGATGGCTAGCTAAAATAAATGAATCATTACAACATTATGAACCGCTAAAAGAAGAAAAACATTCTATGGAATGGCTTGTGAAAACACAAGAACGCCTGCAAAGACGTGTGAATGAAGGACCATTTACAACGAAATGGATTGATTTATATTTAGAAGAAGCTTTGCGAAAAGGGATAAAAGAAGTTGGTATTGTCGATCATTTATACCGTTTTTATGAAGCGAAAGAATACTATGAAAAATATGTTGATATTAGTGATTCGGGGCTTGGACGTTTACAAAAGGAATGGTTAGACCAAGTAAGGGTAGCTTCACTACATGATTTTACAAAGGCAATTGAAGAGGCGAAAGAACGGTGGAGTAAAAGAGGTGTTACGCTTAAACTTGGAATTGAAGCAGATTATTTTATTGGTGGTGAACAACAATTACAATCTTTACTTGCATTAGGAGATTTTGATTATGTAATTGGTTCTGTTCATTTTTTAAATGGCTGGGGATTTGATAATCCAGATACGAAAGAATATTTTAAGGAACATGACTTATATGCTTTATATGATACGTTTTTCAAAACGGTTGAGTGCGCAGTTCGTTCTGAGTTATTTGATATTATTGCTCATCTTGACAACATAAAAGTATTTAATTATCGGTTAGATGAGAATGAACAAATTTCTTATTATAAGAAAATTGCGCGTGCATTAGTAGAAACAAATACAGCAACGGAAATAAATGCGGGATTGTACTATCGCTATCCTGTGCGCGAAATGTGTCCGAGTCCGCTATATTTACAAGTATTAGCTAAACACGAAGTTCCGATTACACTTTCTTCAGATGCTCATTATCCGAATGATTTAGGGAAATATGTGGAAGAGAATATAAAGACGTTACGTAATCATGATATTGCTCACTTAGCTACATTTACGAAACGAGTCCGAACGATGAGATTACTAGAAGAAGTAACAATTTCAAAATGATCATGATTTTTTCATGAAAACCCATCTTTTTGTTCAAAATAAGAAAGAATAAAAAGGAGGGTAAAGAAATGGTGAAACAACAAAATAAACAAAATGTACAAGATGCACAGCAACAAGCGTATACTTCTGATACGAATGCTACATCTCAATCAGTGATTGAGGAGCAAATTAGTGATACAGTTGCAGAAGGAACAATTGATGTGAAGCTTGGAAAACAATCGCAAGAAAAAGCGTAAAAAGAGGGGAGACTTGCATCTCCTCTTTTTTTATGGAAAAGTGTCGATTTTCAAAACTATAATCAAATTCCTTGGTTTTTATATGTGGATTTCTTACAATGAAAGATAAGAGCTATCCTATTTTGTATAGAAGAGGTGTTAGTATAGTGGCAAAAATATTAGTAGCAGGAAAAATTCCAGCAATCGGATTAGAACTATTAAAAGATCATGATGTAGAAATGTATGATAAAGAGGAGTTAATTTCTTTAGATGAATTAACAGAACGTGTAAAAGATAAAGATGCATTGTTAAGCTTACTTTCTACAAAGGTGACAAAAGAAGTGATTGATGCGGCACCTAATTTAAAGATTGTTGCAAACTACGGTGCTGGTTACGATAATATTGATTACTCATATGCCGGAGAAAAAGGGATTGCGGTAACGAATACACCGAAAGTATCAACGGAAGCGACAGCGGAATTAACATTTGCACTTCTTTTAGCAGCTGCACGTAGAATTCCTGAAGGTGATACGCTATGCCGTACAACTGGATTTAACGGATGGGCTCCATTATTTTTCTTAGGCCGCGAAGTACATGGTAAGACAATTGGAATTATCGGCCTTGGAGAAATTGGAAAGGCAGTTGCAAAGCGTGCAAAAGCGTTTGGAATGAATGTTTTATATACAGGACCAAATCGAAAGCCCGAAGCTGAAAGTGAACTGGAAGCAACATATGTAACATTGGAAGAATTATTACAAACAGCAGACTTTATTACAATTAACTGTGCGTATAATCCGAAATTGCATCATATGATTGATGAGGAACAGTTCAAAATGATGAAGAAAACAGCGTATATTATAAATGCTTCACGTGGACCAATTATGCATGAAGCGGCACTTGCTCATGCTTTAAAAACGAATGAAATTGAAGGGGCAGCTCTTGACGTGTTTGAATTTGAACCGAAAATTACTGAAGAGCTAAAAGGATTAAAGAATGTGGTACTTGCTCCTCACGTAGGAAATGCAACATTCGAAACGCGTGATGCGATGGCCGAAACGGCGGTAAGAAATATTTTAGCTGTATTAAATGGCGAAGAACCTGTAACGCCTGTCAATCAAAAAGTATTCGTTACAAAATAAAAAGAAACCTTCCGGAATCGGAAGGTTTCTTTTTATTTTTCTTTATTTGCTCTTTTTGATGGTCGTTGTCTAAGGAATTGAGATAGCATGTACAAAATATATAGTGGAATAGCAATGAATAAGAAAACAGAAAAATTACCGAATCCTGTTTGGTACATTGTGATAATGATGCCCACTAAAAATAGTGTAATAATGATGCTATATCGTGGAATTGGTACATCTTTTAAACTTGGGATACGAATGCGGCTCACCATTAAAAATGCGAACGTTACAAATACTGTAATAAGAACGATTTTTGGAATGGTATGTGAAAATAATGTTAAGAAAGCAACAAGCCCTCCCGCTGCTGTAATCGGTACCCCAGTGAAGTATTTCATTGAAGTAGAAGATGGTGTTACATTAAATCGTGCTAAACGATATGCTCCGAAAAGAGGGAATAGCCCCGCTATGTATAGTCCGATGATTCCATAATTAGAGAAAGATGTGTAATACATGAGAACAGCAGGTGCTGCACCAAATGTTACGACATCCGCAAGCGAGTCAAGCTCTTTTCCCATTTGTGAATCAACACGTAATAAACGAGCAACACGCCCATCAAGACTATCTAACATCATCCCGATAAGTACTAAAATAGCAGCTGATTTATAATATCCTAAAGATGCATAGCCGATTGACAAGAATCCACTATATAAATTTCCGAGCGTAAATAAGTTTGGAATAGCTGCTCTATACAAAATCTGATCCCTTGCTTTCTGTAATAAATTCTTAATTAGTTTATGAAAGTTTACTTATTTTATCATACCATAAATTTCTTCTTCATACGAAAGAAATTCCCAATTTGTGAAAGATTTCATAGAAGAATGATTTGAAAAATAAGTGAAAAAAGAAGCAACTTTTATAAAGTTGCTTCGTGTATTATTCAAAGTTCGTTGTCATAGTTCCAGTTTTATACCGATTGTTAGGATCGAAACGTAACAAATCTCCATAAATGAGTTTGTCGGAAAGTTTCAATTCCGTTTTTGCTTTTTCAATATTCGGTTGACATAATGAGATGTCTGCTTCTTCACCTGTGTTTCGTTTATAGCACATGTTTTTTGTATAAACATAATCTTCCGAAACGAAGCTACCATCACGCATTACCATAAGAGGGTCTTTTTCTTTAATAAATAGGTCAGTTCCAAATTCAACTGATTGATTTGTTTTAATACCAAGTAAATGAAGTAGCGTTGGTTTAATATCAATTTGACCAGACACTTTAGAAATGACTTTTCCTTCTTGACCAGGCACGTGAATGATGAGAGGGACGCGTTGTAATTGCATAGAATCAAATGGTGTAATAGCGTCTTTCCCAAGGAATTGAGCCATAGCTGCGTTATGGTTTTCAGAAATACCGTAATGATCTCCATAAATGACAATAATGGAATTATCATACAGTCCTTCTTCTTTTAATTGTTTAATAAATTGTTTAAGAGCTTCATCCGTGTAACGAACAGTTGGGAAGTAACGGTTTACAACACCACTTTCTGAATTAAACTCATCAACATATTGATCTTCTGGATTTAGAAGGAATGGAAAATGGTTTGTTAAAGTAATGAATTTTGTATAGAACGGCTGTGGTAAAGATTTTAGCTTTGGAATAGATTGTTCAAAGAACTCTTTATCTTTTAACCCCCAACCGACAGACATTTGTTCTGTGCCAACATAATCATTTAAATTAAAGTAACGATCATATCCAAGTGCAGGGTACATTACATCACGATTCCAAAACGTTTTATCGTTTGAATGGAAGACAGCAGAAGAATATCCGTATTTCTTTAATTGTTCTGGTGTAGCTGTATATTCATTTGTTGCATGAGTAAAGAATACAGAACCGCGGTCTAACGGATAAAGTGAATTTTCAACGATAAATTCAGCGTCAGAAGTTTTACCTTGCCCTGTTTGATGATAGAAGTTATCGAAATAAAAACTATCTTTAATAAATGCATTTAAAAATGGAGTAATTTCTTTTCCATTTATTTTTTTATTAATAACAAAACTTTGTGTAGATTCCATTGAAATCAAAATTACATTTTTACCTTTTGCAGCTCCAAATAAGTTTTTATCAACTTGCTTATCTTTTGAGTCTGTATAGTTTTTAATTTCAGAGAACCCGTCCCCACTCGCAAATACACGTTCAGCTGAAGATTTAGATTGAAGTGTAATATCAAATAGATGATATGTGTATAACCCTAAATTTTTCACGACAGTTTGACGGTCAAACGAGCGTGAGAACATTTGTGGTTTATAAATAATGGAAACAACAATTTGTAGTGCTAATAGAGCTGTTACACCGCTAAAGAAAGTTCTCTTTTCAGAGCGAGAAAGCGGCGTTTTGTCGCAAAATGATGGGAATTTACGCGAAAGAAACATTAAGATGATCGCATCTGCGAATAACAGTAATGTTTTATACGTAAAGAGTTCTTTTATACTCGTCCCTAAATCAGCCATATTATTTGTTTGAAATAATACTGGGAACGTAACGAAATCGTTATAAAACCCATAAAACATTGCATTTCCAAATAAAATGAATGATAGTATAAAACTAATTCCAACTATAATGCGATTTCGGTGTTTAGATGCAAATAAAGCAAAACCGAAAAATAAAAGTAACGCAGCTAGTGGATTAATAAAAAGCATAAATTCTTCAAAGAAATTATCAATTTTAATATCAAACGCTAGCTTGTACACAATATATGTTTTTATCCATAATAAAACGACTGCAACGAGTGCGAATCGCAGTTTTGGAAACAGACGTTGTAGCATAATATACTCCTCTCCTAAAAAGCATGACGGTTCTTGTGGGCCTATTTGATTAGCGCCTCATTTTATATATACGAACAGTCCTTTATTATTATGTTTATTATACTATGAGTATCATTATACGAAAATAAAAGAGAGTTGTGGACTTTTTTATAACAATTGAGTAGAAAAAGGGCAGTAGGAGACAATAAAATGGAGTTTCTATGTATGATTATTATCGTGCGCGGAAAGAATCGTGTAACAATACGGAGGTTATAATGCGAAAATTATTATATTTTATAGTATGCAGTAGTGTTATACTTTTTGCTTCACCAAGTGTGTCGGTAGCTCAATATGATGCACCTCTTATGGAAGATGCCCTTTATTCTGTCTTATTCCCGAAAATAAATAAAGCAATCGAAAAACAATATGGGGGCTTGAAGCCTTATCAATGCCCGAAAATTATTAGTTTAAAAAAAGTGTATAGCGGTACATATTTATTTCAAGCAGTTATTGAAGTGACAAAGTATGAACGTGTTGCAGGGAAAATTGCGCCACCATTTGAGAAGGTAACGATTACATTTAATAACGAAGAAGGCGAATGGGAAGTGACAAAGGTTTCAGTAAAGCGCTTATCAAACGATACGAAACTAAACTGTAAAAAAGCAATATAAAAAATTGTTTGACAAATAAAATGGTCCTTTGGTATTGTTAATAGCAACAATTAGATGTTTGAAAATTAAATAGACTTACCTCATCTACTCTCAAAGGTAGAGGCCGCGATAGGAAAGAGTAAGCTATGGGAGATTTAATGGGATCTGTGATCATAGGTTGAAAGGGACTATTGCCGAAATATAAGAATAACCATCTTATTCATATATTGGGACTACATTGAATAAATGTAGTACTGTCATAAGATTTATTTTATGGAGAGCTATTTGGAGATGTTGATGCGGTTTCTTATTTTGAGGAGATAACAACTCGTTTATTTTTTCAATATATATTTTTCCTAATAAGAAACGCGTGTGAACATTGTTCCGCGCGTTTTTTGTCTATCTAAAAGCGTGCTGCAATGAATAGAAGATTGGGGTTATGAGTTTTAGAGGAAATAAGGGAGGAATTCAAATGTATTTACACGGCACAAGCCGAATCAATGGGCAAGGACACTTAGAAATTGGAGGGTGCGATACGACGCAGCTAGCAAAACAATACGGAACACCACTTTATGTATACGATGAAGAGTCAATTCGAGGAAAGTGCCGCGCGTTTCATCGTGCTTTTAAAGAAAGTGGGTTCTCTTATCAAGTAGCATATGCAAGCAAGGCGTTCTTGTGCATGGAGATGTGCCGAGTAGCTCGTGAAGAGAATATGTCATTAGATGTTGTTTCTGGAGGAGAATTATATACTGCACTACAAGCAGGATTTCCGGCATCGCGCATTCATTTTCATGGCAATAACAAAACAGATGAAGAAATTGTGATGGCTCTTCAGGCGAATATTGGTTGTTTTGTCGTAGATAACTTCTTAGAATTAGAAATTTTGCATGATTTAGCAGTGCAACATGGGAAATTTGTGAACATATTAATTCGTGTAACGCCCGGAGTAGAGGCGCACACACATGAATATATTACAACAGGTCAAGATGATTCAAAATTTGGATTTGGCGTGTCAAATGGTCAAGCGATGCAAGCAATTGAGCTTGCTTTACAAAAATCCAATTATAACGTGTTAGGAATTCATTCACATATCGGATCACAAATATTTGAAACGGCTGGCTTTGTGCGAGCGATTGAAGTTCTTCGTCAATTTTTAGAAGCAGTGAGAGAGCGAACAAACTATGTAGTAAAAGTGCTAAATGTAGGGGGAGGATTCGGAATACGCTACACAGAGTCCGATGCACCATTAACTCTTGAGACGTATGTGCGAGCTGTAACAAGTGCGGTGAGAGAACAATTTACGTTATGTAATTATCCATTGCCAGAAATATGGGTTGAACCAGGTCGTAGTATTGTAGGTGATGCCGGAACGACACTTTATACAGTCGGATCTGTGAAAGACATTCCTGGTATTCGGAAATATGTATCAGTGGATGGTGGGATGACTGATAACTTAAGACCTGCTTTATATAACGCTCGTTATGAAGCGATGTTAGCGAATCGAGGGAATGATGAGAATGAGGAAGTTGTTTCGATTGCAGGGAAATGCTGCGAGAGTGGAGATATGTTAATTTGGGATATTAATCTACCGAAAGTTACTTCTGCGGATTTACTAGCAATTTCTTGTACAGGGGCATACGGGTACTCGATGGCGAATAATTATAATCGGATTCGTAGACCAGCTGTCGTCTTCGCGAAAGGTGGTACATCACAAATTGTTGTAGAGCGCGAAACATATGAAAATATTATTGGGAACGATCGCATACGTATTAAAGAACTTGTTTAAATGAGGAAAAAGGAGTTGTTCGGATGGGCAATTCCTTTTTTATAAAATAAAATAATTAAAATATATCGGAAAACTAGGATTGAAAAAAATCAGAATTGTGATAAAATACAAATACAAAGCTTATCAAGAGAAGCGGAGGGAACTGGCCCGGCGAAGCTCGGCAACCTGCTTATAGAAAGCAAGGTGCTAAATCCAGCAAAATGGAATCCATTTTGAAAGATAAGGTAAAATATATTACCGAACAGTCTTTTCGAAATGGGAAAGATTTTTTTTATGAATAAAAAGGGGGGCTGTTCGCGTGAGCGTACGGGAACATTTTGAGGAAGTATCTGAGAAAATTGAAGCGATGCTTGCTGATATGAAATATGGTTCAATTACAATTGTTGTGCAAGATGGCAAAGTCATTCAATTAGAGAAAAGTGAAAAAGTACGTTTAAAGTAAAAAGCGCTGACTAGAAAAACTAGAGGCGGTTTTAACCTATTTCATTAGGTTAAAACCGTCTTTTTGCTTTTATAGGGGGAAAAAACATGTTGACGTATGAAACGTGGGAAGAAAATGATGTTTCATTTTCAGAAGAAGATGAAACGAAAGGCGCGTTATCTGTATTAAGTTGGGCTTATAAAGAATATAAAAGTGAAATTGTATACGCATGTAGCTTCGGAGTGGAAGGGATGGTACTGCTGCATCTTATTAACCAAGTAAATCCATCTGCTAAAGTTGTTTTTTTAGATACAAACGTACATTTTCAAGAAACGTATGAATTAATTCAAAAAGTGCGGGAACGATTTCCGTCATTAAATATTATAGAAAAACAACCAGAACTTACACTTGATGAACAAGCCAACTTGCATGGTGACAAGCTATGGGAGAGCAATCCTAATCTCTGTTGTAAGATTAGAAAAATTTTGCCTTTAGAAGAATCATTAGCGAATGAAAAAGCGTGGATATCGGGACTGAGGAGGGAACAATCAGAAACCCGTAAGCATACAAAGTTTATAAATCAAGATCATCGCTTTCGATCTATTAAAGTTTGTCCGCTCATTCATTGGACGTGGAAAGAGGTATGGCGATATGTATACAAACATAGTTTGCCGTATAACCCATTACATGACATTGGATATCCAAGTATTGGGTGTGAGAAGTGTACGTTACCTGTAGGAGAGGGTGGCGATTCAAGAGATGGTAGATGGGCCGGGAAAGTAAAAACTGAATGTGGCCTTCATTATCAATAAGGTGAATTTGAAAATAAAGCTAAGAGAGGGTATAGAAAATGAGTACAAGAAACGAATTAATAAATCGAATAGACGAGACATACGACGTATCACAAATTGAAAAAGAAATTGGGCTAGACAACATTGCATTAAGTGATTTAGAACTATTAGCGACAGGGGGATATAGCCCGCTTACTGGTTTTTTAGGAAAGAAAGATTATGATTCGGTTGTAGAAACGCTTCGTTTAAATAATGGAAGTGTTTGGAGTATACCTATTACATTACCAGTAACAGAAGAGGTAGCAGAGACGCTAAAAGTTGGAGAGGAAGTAAAACTTGTTAACGGTGGAAATGTATATGGTGTCATTCAAATAGAAGATATTTTTGTGCCTGATAAGGAAAAAGAAGCGTTACTAGTGTATAAAACGACGGATGAGGCTCATCCAGGAGTGAAAAAATTATACGAACGACCGAACGTTTACGTCGGAGGAGCTATTGTTCTGACGAAACGTTTTGAAAATAATCCGTTTCCTTCTTATCATTTAGATCCAATTGAAACGAGAGAAGAATTTAAAAAACGTGGTTGGAAAACAGTAGTTGGATTCCAGACGAGAAATCCGGTACATCGTGCTCATGAATATATTCAAAAATCTGCTCTTGAAATTGTAGATGGCCTCTTTTTAAATCCGCTCGTTGGGGAAACGAAGTCGGACGATATTCCTGCTGATGTAAGAATGGAAAGTTATGAAGTATTACTTCAAAACTACTATCCGAAAGATCGTGTCTTTTTAAGTGTATTTCCTGCAGCAATGCGTTACGCAGGACCGAGGGAAGCGATATTCCATGCATTAGTCAGAAAGAATTTTGGATGTACCCACTTTATTGTAGGACGCGATCATGCAGGAGTAGGAGATTATTACGGTACTTATGAAGCACAAGAAATTTTTACAAACTTTACAGTAGAAGAGTTAGGGATTACACCGTTATTTTTTGAGCATAGTTTTTACTGCACGAAATGTGAAGCGATGGCTTCAACGAAAACATGCCCGCATGGAAAAGAGGATCATGTCATCTTATCTGGTACGAAAGTAAGAGAACTATTAAGAAACGGTGAGGTTCCGCCAAGTACATTTAGTCGTAGAGAGGTAGTAGAGGTACTAATTAAAGGTTTGAAAAAAGAAGTAGTAACAGAATAGGGAGAGAATGAGATGGATACGAATATTACTTGGCATACAGCTTCTGTTTCAAAAGATGAGAGAAGAGTGAAGAATGGGCATCATAGTTTTGTCATTTGGTTTACTGGTTTATCAGCTTCGGGTAAATCTACAGTAGCGAACGCGGTTGCTCGTAAACTATTTGAAAAGAATATTGGAAACTATGTACTTGATGGAGATAATATACGTCACGGTTTAAATAAAGACTTAGGTTTCTCTGAAAGTGATCGTATGGAAAATATAAGACGAATTGGCGAAGTAGCGAAGCTATTTGTAGATCAAGGGACTGTTGTTCTTACAGCGTTTATTTCACCGTTTCGAGTAGACCGAAAACAAGTTAGAGATCTATTAGCTGCAGATGAATTTATAGAAGTGTTTGTAAAATGTCCAATGGAAGAGTGTGAGAAACGTGATCCGAAAGGACTTTATAAAAAAGCAAGAAAAGGTGATATTAAAGATTTTACAGGTATCGATTCACCGTATGAGGAACCAGAGCAAGCGGAATTAACTGTAGAAACGCACAAGTATTCTATTGAAGAATGTGCAGAACAAATCGTGAAGTACTTACAAGAGCGTAGTTTTATATAGGGGGATAAAAAATGAGTTATGAAAAAGTATGGGCTAACAATGAAAAATTAAATCAAACTGAGAAAAATAAATTAAAAAAAGATGGATTGGAAATCTTTAATGATATTCCTTACTATGCAGAGAATGGCTTCGAATCTATTCCGAAAGAAGAGTGGGACGCATTCAAATGGGCAGGGTTGTACTTACAAAGACCGAAGGAAGCTGGTTATTTTATGATGCGTGTAAATATCCCTTCTGGCATTATTACGAATGCACAGGCAGAAGTGCTTGCTTCTATCGCTGAGGATTATGGACGTGACGTAATAGATATTACGACAAGACAGGCAATTCAGTTTCATTGGTTAGAAATTCATCAAATTCCAGATATTTTTAAAAGATTAGCAAGGGTTGGGTTATCTTCAGCTGGGGCGTGTGGTGATATAACGCGTAATATTACGGGGAATCCACTTGCTGGTATTGATGCAAATGAACTATTTGATACAACTGGCATTGTAAAAGAGGTATATGATTATTTCCAACATAATGAAGAATTTTCTAACTTACCACGTAAATTTAAAATGTCTATTAGTTCTAACATTTATAATTCAGCAAACGCAGAGATTAACTGTGTTGCATTTACACCTGCAACGAAAGAAATAGATGGTGAGAAAAAAGTTGGTTTTCATATAAAAGTAGGCGGTGGGTTATCAGCCCGTCCATATTTAGCTGATGAATTAGATGTATTCGTTTTACCAGAAGAAGTGAAGGCGGTAGCAATTGCGATTGCTACGATATTCCGTGATTTTGGATATCGTGAAAAACGTCATTTAGCTCGTTTGAAATTTCTTGTTGCAGACTGGGGAGCAGAGAAGTTTAAAGAGAAGCTAATAGAATATACAGGACCATTACAAAGTAAAGGAGAAAGTGCTCTTAAAGGCTGGAATGCGGGGTACTTTTATGGTGTCCAAGACCAAAAACAAGATGGACTAAAATATGTAGGTTTTAATGTGCCAGTAGGACGCCTACATGCAGAAGAAATGTTTGAGATTGCAAGAATTGCTAAACAATATGGGAATGGACAAATTCGTACATGTAATTCACAAAACTTCATTATTCCGAATGTTCCGCCAGAAAATGTAACTGGCTTGCTAAATGAGCCGTTGTTTGAAGCGATATCAGCAAATCCGAAATCGTTTATTGGTCACGCGGTTTCTTGTACTGGTATTGAATATTGCAATCTTGCATTAGTAGAAACGAAAGAAAGATTACGAAAAATTGCCGAATACTTAGATACACAAATGGCACTCGATGTTCCGGTTCGTATTCATATGGTAGGATGCCCGAATTCATGTGGTCAACGTCAAATTGCTGACATTGGATTGCAAGGTGTAAAAATGAAAACGAAGGAAAAAGGAATTGTTGAAGCATTTGAAATATATGTAGGTGGAACGCTGTTAGATGGTGGTGCTTATAATCAAAAGTTAAAAGGAAAAATAGATGGCGAGGATCTACCTGATGTACTCGCATCATTTATAAGTTATTTCAAAGAAAATAAATTACCAGCTGAAACGTTTTATGATTTTGTAGGCCGTGTTGGTGTAGAGACATTACAAACAGCGTTAAATAACGTGTTAGAAGAAGTAATAGCGTCTTAGGAGGGGTAATATGGATTTATATCGATTTGAAGCGGTATTAGTGAATAGCATTGTTCCGATTGTTGTTGTTGCTGAAAGTGAAGAACAGGCATTTAAGATGGCGGAGATTGAGCTTGAAAAACATTTTTTACCGTTACCAGAAGTAAAGGAGATTGCTTTGTTTGAAAAAAAGAAGATTCGAAAAAGCGCAGCCTTTGTTATTCATGAGTAAGGAACATTGAAATATTAAGAAATGAAAACTTCCATTCCTATATAAGGATGGAAGTTTCACTTTAATAGTAGAAATGAGGAGAGATGATGGGAAAAGTATATATCGTTGGAGCGGGCCCTGGTGATCCAGATTTAATTACTGTAAAAGGATTGAAATGCATTGAGAAAGCAGATGTTATTTTATACGACCGTCTCGTGAATAAAGAATTGCTTTCTTATGCAAAGCCTGAAGCGGATTTAATTTATTGCGGAAAACTACCAAATTATCACACGATGAAGCAAGAGACAATTAACACGTTTCTTATTAAATATGCGAAAAAAGGAAAAGTTGTAACGAGGCTAAAAGGTGGGGATCCATTTGTATTTGGTAGAGGAGGAGAAGAAGCTGAAGCGTTAGCAAAGCAAGGTGTACCGTTTGAAATCGTTCCTGGTATTTCAGCTGGAATAGCTGCTCCTGCTTATGCTGGTATTCCAGTGACACATCGTGATGCAAGTGCAAGTTTTGCTATTGTGACAGGGCATAGAAAAGAAGATGCTGAAGAGGATGTGAAGTGGGAAAATTTAGCGAAAGGTGTAGAGACTTTAGCTGTGTATATGGGGGTTAGCAATTTACCCTACATATGTGAGCAACTGATAAAGCATGGAAAAGATAAAAGTACGCCTGCTGCTATTATTGAGCGGGGAACGACATCTATGCAGCGCACAGTTGTTGGGACGTTAGGAACAATTGTAGATGTTGCGAAAAAAGAACAAATTCAAAATCCGAGCATGATTGTAATTGGAGAAGTCGTCCGTTTTAGAGAAAAAATCCATTGGTTTGAGAAACAGACAGAAAGTACGTATCAAGTAAGTGGAGTGTTATAAAATGAAAGCCATCTTATATATATGTCATGGAAGTCGCTTGAAAGCAGCGAAAGAAGAAGCGGTTGCATTTATTACGTCATGTATGAACCGTGTAGAGGCAAGTATTCAAGAAATTTGTTTTTTAGAGTTAGCGAGTCCAACTATTGATGAAGGGTTCCGTACATGTGTGAAGCGTGGTGCTACAGAGATTATTATTATTCCAGTTTTTTTATTAGCGGCAGGTCATGTGAAAAAAGATATCCCGTTTGAATTGGAAAAGTTAAATAATCAATATCCAAGTATAAAAGTGACCTATGGTAATCCATTTGGTGTATCAGAAGCACTTATAAAATCAGTGTATAGCGGAAGTGGCATTGAACAGGAAGATAAGAATGAAGTGACGTTACTTCTCGTTGCAAGAGGGAGCAGTGATCCTGAAGTATTAAAAGATATAAACTGGATTGCTTCTTTATTTCAAACGGAAGAGAAGATTAAGAAAGTAGAAGTTTGTTACTTAGCGGCTGCCGAGCCGAAATTTGAGGAGAAGTTAAAGGAAGTTGTAGAACGAAAAGAAAAGAATATCGTTGTGCTACCTTACTTGTTATTTACAGGTTTACTTATGAAACATATTGAAAAAGAAGTGCGCCAATATGAGCTAGATGAGATAAAAATAAGTCCGTATTTAGGAAAGAATGAAGCGTTTCAGTATATGTTAATTCAGAAAACGAAGAAATTATTGAAGGGAGATCAATATGTATCCACTTACAGTGCGAGTTGAGAAGAAACGTGTTGTTGTCATTGGTGGAGGGAAAGTCGCGGGATTCAAAATTATTCCTTTACTAAAACAAGGTGCAGATATAGTTGTGGTAAGTCCTGAATTGGATGCGAATTTAGTGAAACTTGTAGAAGAAAAGAAAATTCGTTGGTATCAAAGGGAGTATGAAAAAAGTGATATTAATGGTGCTTTTTTAGTTGTAGCAGCGAGTAGTGATGCCGTATTGAATGAAAAGGTTGCTGAAGATACGGCAGAAAATCAGCTGGTAAATGTTATTACGAATCCGGAAAGTGGAAATGTTCATTTTCCGGCGGCGTTTCATCGTGGGCTACTTAATATAGCTGTTTCTACTGGAGGAGCGAGTCCGAAACTTGCAAAAAAAATTCGAGATGATATCGCAAATAAATATGATGAGACGTATGAATCGTATCTGGATTTTTTATACGAAGTTAGAATAAAAGTGAAAGAATTACAAATAGAGAAAAGAGAGAGAAATATATTGTTGCAAGAGGTATTGAAGTCGATATATGTTCAAAATGAACAAAAAAGAGAATTGTTTTTACAAGAATTAGAGAGAAGAGTTCATATAGGATAATAAATAAATTGTACTTTACAACTATAAAAATATAATTTATAATCACAAGTAACTTCAATAGATGAAATCGATGAGCAAGAAGAGTATGTATATTTGATACGTTCAGAGAGCTGGGGTAAGGTGTGAGCCCGGTACGATAAAATATACAGAATGGGCTTGCGAGAGGTATGTTGAACATTGTAGTAGGCAACCCGGGTTCCGCCGTTAAAAGGATAGAGTATCGGAGTTTTTCCTGTACTTGAACAAGTGGGATTTATCAATCCAATTGAGGTGGTACCACGGTATTAACATTACATATATCGTCCTCTACATGCATATTTGCGTGTAGGGGACTTTTTTATTTTCTAAAGGAGGTGTGCGAGTATGAAATGAAAGTGTATAATTAACAAAAGTTTAAATATTCAGAAAAGGAGAATTTATGATGAAAGAAACACAGCAATGGACGTCGAAAATAGGCTTTGTACTCGCAGCAGCCGGAGCCGCAGTAGGTCTTGGTGCAATATGGAAATTTCCATATGTTGCAGGTAATGGCGGGGGAGGCGCATTCTTCCTTGTATTTTTACTATTAACTTTATTTATAGGTATGCCACTCCTTTTAGCTGAATTTGTTATTGGGCGTAGTACGCAAAAAGAGGCAGTTACAGCGTATAAAGTATTAGTGCCAAATAGCAAGGTATATCCTTGGATTGGTCGCATGGGAGTTGTTACTTGTTTTAGTGTACTATCTTTTTATAGTGTTGTAGGTGGATGGATTTTACTTTACTTATACTATAGTGTGACAGGAAGCTTCTGGAATGGAGTGACTGATTATGGGCAATTATTCGGTGAGACGATTTCAAATCCAGTAAGCGCGATTGGAGCGCAATTTGTCTTTATGCTTTGTACGATTTTTGTTGTAAGTAAAGGTGTAGAGAAAGGGATAGAAAAAGCAAGTAAGTATATGATGCCGCTATTATTTATTTTGTTTATTGCAATTATTGTTCGTGCGTTAACACTGGATGGTGCTTTTGCTGGGGTAGAGTTCTTCTTAAAACCAGATTTTTCAAAGCTGACAGCAGATACGATTTTATACGCGATGGGACAATCATTCTTCTCGCTAACAGTTGGGGCCTCGGTAATGGTCACGTATAGTTCCTATTTGAAGAAAGAAGAACATTTAGCAAAATCAGCAACATCTATTGTAAGTTTAACTGTTTTTATTACAGTACTTGCAGGATTAGCGATTTTTCCGGCGATTTTCGCATTAGGTGTTAAGCCGACTGAAGGACCGGGGTTACTATTTATCGTCCTTCCAGCAGTATTTGCGAAAATACCATTTGGACAATTTTTCTTCATTATGTTTTTGGTGTTATTTTTCTTTGCAACGTTAACATCTGCGATTTCCATGCTTGAAATTGTAGTAGCATCTGTTGCGAAAGATAACGAGAAAAAGCGTCCGTCAGCATCGTTATTAATTGGTATTCTTATTTTTGCAGTTGGAATTCCGTCAGCTCTATCGTTTGGAATTATGAGTGATGTGAAAATATTTGGGAAAACATTCTTTGACTTAGTCGACTTCTCAGTAAGTAACGTATTGCTGCCATTAGGGGTACTAGCTATTTCGTTATTTGTACCAAATAAAATGAGTAAAGAAATGTTAATGAAAGAATTAGAAGTTACGGAAACGAAAGGGAAAACATTATTTAATATTTGGTTCTTCTTACTTCGTTATGTTATTCCAGTAACTGTAATTATTGTATTTTTAAATGCGATAGGCGTATTTAAAATGTTTGCATAATAAAAAGACGGAGATTTCTCCGTCTTTTTATTATGTTGTAGGTGTATTTAATAAACGATTATATGCTTTATAGGCTGTGACGACTGCGAGGAATGATCCGATTAAAAATAAAACTGAGCCGCCAAATGTAAATATCCGGCCAATAAAAGTTTCTCTAGCTTCTTGTATTTCTTGTTGTAATTGTGTATTCATATAATTCACCCCGTAAACTATAGGCATTTAGTTGTAGTCTATGTGGAATGCCTATAGTGTGTGAAGGGGAAATAAAAAAACTCGGTATGCACCGAGTTTTTTTATAATCCGATATAAGGAGATGGATCAACTGCGTTTGTCTTACCGACATTCCATTCTCCAAGATGAAGTTCAAAGTGTAAATGTTGTCCGTATGATTGGCCGGTATTCCCCATAAATCCAAGTTGAGTTCCTTGTTTTACAGTTTGTCCATTCGATACAGAACGGCTACTCATATGAGCATATACTGTTGTATATGTTTTTCCGTTAATACGGTGAGATAAGTACACAACATTTCCGTAACTAGATGATAATTCTGAGCGAATAACAACGCCATCTGCAGCGGCAATAATTGGAACAGTTCCTGAAGCAGCGATATCGATTCCTTTATGGTTATCAATAGAGCGCACGCCAAAACCAGAAGTTTTTGATCCAGCTGCTGGTTTAATAAATCCTCCGATGTTTGTATCGTGTGGTGTTGGGGCCGCTTGAGCTGTTTGAGCAGATGAAGCAGCTTGTTTACGAGCTTCTTCCGCCTTGCGAGCTTCCTCAGCTTTACGAGCTTCTTCTGCGCGTTTTTCTTCTTCAATTGCCTTTTGAACAGCTTGACGCTGATTTTCTAAAATGCCTTTAGATTCTTCTAATCCTTCAATCTCTGAATCTACTTTTGCCACTTTCGTATGTAGATCGCTAATAAGAGTTTGTTGCTGTTGTTGGTTATTTTGTAATTCTTGTTGTTTTTGTTCTAATTTTTGCTCGGATTCTTTCAGTTGTTGCTCTTTTTTCTCAACAGCCTCTTTTTCTTTCGTCACAGCATCTTGGTCAGTTGTTTGTTTTTTCACAATATCAGTATCGTTGTTTAAAATTAAACTGACAGAGTACATATTATCAACAAGATCAGCAATGTTTGCAGAATTTGTTAATACTTCCGTAATGATATTTGTGCGAGGTTTTTCTTGCATAGATTGCAGTCGTTGCTTAATAACTTCCTGACGTGTATCTATGTTTGTTTGTAATTGCTCTATATGTTTCTTTTTTTCAGTAATTATTTGTTGTGTTTTACTAATTTCTTTTTTTGTATCGTTTAATTCAGCTTCGTTTTTATTAATAGAAGTAGTTAAATCGTCGATTTTCTTTTGTAATTCTTGAATTTCTTTTTCTATTTGTTCTTTCTCGGCTGATTTATTTTGTAAGTCATTTTGTTTTCCTTCTAATTCAGATTGAATATTAGATAATTTATCTTGATTCGTTTCAGCGTATGCGGGTGAAAGTAACGGGGAAGCAAAAATCGTTCCTGCTGCTAAAACGCTGAACGCTACAAATTTCTTTTTCATGGTTGTCTAGCTCCTTTCCCTATGAATGTTATATATCATAAGAAGAAGAGTGTCTATCGTTGTAACCATAATGTAAAGAAAATTTTATAAAATTACTAAGTTTTGTCGGAATTTATCATTTTTCAACGATAAATTTCACTGTAGATTCATTTTTTATATTTGTGTAACAAAGGTTTGTTTTTAGAGTTTTCTTGTAAAATAAAGGGAAAAGTGAATTTGTTTTATGTAGTGAAATATTAGTTATATATTCAATAAAACACTGGTAAGGAATCGTTCTCATGTTAGGTTTTCTGACATGGGTTTTATTTTTGTCAAGAAAATTATTTGCGTTCGGGCAAAGTTATTTTGTTGTCAGATTTTAAATTTTGATTTATGATTTTTAACAGGGACAAAATGTAGTGAATTGTCGAATAATATGTAATACTCTTAATTTCAAGTTTTATAGAGATAGATAGAATGAGAGATGGAGTGACACATCGAAGAGGGGGTTACAACAAATATGAAAAGAATAGGACTTGCATGGCAAATATTAATTGGTCTTACGCTAGGTATTGCAGTTGGGGCAATTTTCTTTGGCAATCCGGCAGTGGTGAGCTATTTACAACCAATTGGTGATATTTTTATCCGATTAATTAAAATGATCGTTGTACCGATTGTTGTAGCGAGTATTGTTGTTGGGGTTGCTGGTGTTGGCGATGTAAAAAAATTAGGTCGACTAGGCGGAAAAACAATTATTTACTTTGAAATTATTACAACAATTGCAATTATTGTCGGTCTATTAATTGCGAATATTTTCCAACCAGGAAAAGGCGTAAATATGGAGCAGTTAACAAAGACAGATATTTCGAAATATACACATACGACAGAGCAAGTACAAAGTCACTCATTTGCAGATACATTTGTAAATATTGTTCCAACAAACATTGTAAAGTCATTAGCTGACGGAGATATGCTTGCTATTATCTTCTTCTCTGTATTATTTGGTTTAGGTGTAGCGGCAATTGGTGAAAGAGGAAGACCGGTTCTTCAATTTTTCCAAGGTGTAGCTGATGCAATGTTTTACGTAACAAACCAAGTTATGAAATTTGCACCATTTGGTGTATTTGCGTTAATTGGAGTTACAGTTTCTACATTTGGTCTTTCTTCATTAATTCCATTAGGGAAATTATTAATTGTAGTATACGGAGCAATGATTTTCTTCGTTGTAGTCGTATTAGGAATTACAGCGAAAATATTTGGAATTAACATTTTCCAATTCTTTAAGATTTTAAAAGATGAACTGATCTTAGCGTACTCTACAGCAAGTTCAGAAACAGTTTTACCAAAAATCATGGAGAAAATGGAGAAGTTTGGTTGTCCAAAGGCAATTACATCTTTTGTTATTCCGACAGGTTATTCATTTAACTTAGATGGATCAACTTTATATCAAGCAATTGCGGCTATTTTCTTAGCACAAATGTATGGTATTGATTTATCTATTACACAACAAATTACATTATTACTTGTATTAATGCTTACATCAAAAGGTATTGCGGGTGTACCTGGCGTATCATTCGTTGTATTATTAGCGACACTTGGTACAGTAGGTATTCCAGCTGAAGGTTTAGCGTTTATTGCTGGTATTGACCGTATTTTAGATATGGCCCGTACAGCAGTTAACGTTGTAGGTAACTCTTTAGCAGCTGTAGTTATGTCTAAGTGGGAAGGTCAGTATGACGCTGAAAAAGGACAAGCCTATTTGAAAGAAATTTCTAATAAGCAAGCAGCTTAATTATAATTTGAACAAGCTCTCACATAATATGTGGGGGCTTTTCTATATAGAAAGGGAGCAGACGAAATGAAACGTAAATATGGTGACGGTTCTTCGTGGAAGCGACTAATAGAGAGGGATTATACTGTTAAGCAAATAGAAGAAGGAATGCTAGGAATACTGGAAATAGAAAAGGTGAGAGAACCTAGTTGTAAAGAATATGATGGTAAGGAACTTTGTATTGCTGGTAATCAGTATACGTGGATTCAATATTTCATAGATGGGAAAAACTTTGCGATTACAGCTATGTTAGATGATCAGAAAAAATTAGTGCAATATTATATCGATGTGGCGAAAGAATATGAAATAGATGACTGTGGCTTACCATATTTTGATGATTTATATTTAGATGTAGTGTTATTACCGAATGGTAAAATGTATGTACTCGATGAAGATGAGCTAGAGGATGCTTATAAAAGTGGCGATGTTACAAAAGAAGAGTATGAGTTAGCTTGGTACACTACGAAATGGATCATAGCTGCAATGAAAAATAGTGAATTTTATTGGATTTCAATATTGGAAGAAGAAATCAAAAATTTAAAATGATTATTGTATTCAAATTTTTGTATAATTACCAAAAAAATCTATACAAAAAATAATTGACTTTTGTTTTGTAAGCGAGTAAAGTTAGGGAAGAAATTATTATTAAAAAATAAATATGAAACCTTCTTATAAAGAGAGGCGGAGGGACTGGCCCTACGATGCCTCGGCAGCGGACTCGATTTCAGAGTGCTGTGCCAAATCCAGCAAGCATATGCTTGAAAGATGAGAAGAGCGTTTCTTATAGATGTATAAGACCTCTTCTCGTTGGAAGAGGTCTTTTGTTATTCATTAGAAAAAGGTTGAAACTAGGGAGAGATGGTACTTTGAAAGAAACGAGAGGAAATGGTTTGGCATTATTACCACTTGGGATATTTTTGGCGCTATTTATTGGTTCTGGAATTATTACAGGTGATTTCTATAAATTGCCGATACTTGTAGCAATTTCAATTGCTGTAGGAGTCGCTTTAGCAATGAATCGTAAAGAAAGTTTTCATGTAAAAGTGGAACGATTTGCTAAAGGTGCAGGGAACCCAGACATTATGATTATGGTTCTGATTTTTGTACTGGCAGGAGCATTTTCTGAAACAGCAAAAGGGATGGGTGGCGTTGATTCTACAGTTAACTTAGCGTTATCGATTTTACCACAAGGATTTATCGTAGCTGGCATTTTCGTTATAGGAGCATTTATTTCATTAGCGATGGGAACTTCAATGGGAACAATTGCTGCATTAGCACCAATTGCTGTAGGTATTAGTGGGCAAACTGATATCTCAATTGCACTTACGATGGCTACTGTTGTTGGCGGAGCGATGTTTGGTGATAATTTATCATTTATTTCAGATACAACAATCGCAGCTGTACGTTCACAAGGAACAGAAATGAAAGATAAGTTTAAAACGAACTTTTTAATTGTATTACCAGCAGCTATTATTACAATTGTACTATTAGTAATCATTACTTTAGGAAGCGATACGCAGATTAAAACGCATAGCTTTGACTGGATAAAGATTTTACCGTATGCAGGAGTACTTATTACAGCGCTACTTGGTTGGAATGTACTTATCGTGTTAACTGGTGGAACTGTACTATCTGGGGTTATCGGTCTTTTAGATGGAAGTTATACGTTAGAGAGTTTCTTTAAAAGTGTAACGACTGGAATGGGCGGTATGATGGAGTTAGTATTACTTGCTATTTTAATTGGCGGTATGGTCGAATTGATTCAATATAATGGTGGCATTCAATATTTAATGAATATTTTAACGCGTAACATTCGTTCAAAAAAAGGAGCAGAGTTCGGTATCGCTGGTTTAGTAGGTATGACGAATATGTGTACAGCGAATAATACCATTTCTATTATCTTTACAGGTCCGCTTGCGAAAAACATTGCAGATCAATATGAAATTGATCCTCGTAAATCAGCGAGTGTATTAGATCTTTTCTCGTGCTGTGTGCAAGGGTTAATTCCGTATGGTGCGCAAATGTTAACAGCAGCAGGATTTGCGGCGTTATCTCCAATTGAACTGTTACCATATGCGTTTTATCCAATCTTAGTTGGCGTATGTGGAATCATTTCTATATTAATTGGTTTCCCGAGGTTTTCTAAAGTAGCGGAAAAAAAAGAGTATCATAAAACAGCATAATGAAAATGAAGTGTATGAAAAGTAACGAAAGCCGTACAGAGAACATTCTCTGTACGGCTTTTTATGTGCGGGAAAAGAGTGAATGATCCCATGCTATCGTATGTTTTTACAAAAGGCTGAATGCAACTCGGTCTTAAGTCTGAGTTAAAAACGGTTCTTAAGCTCGTTATGGAAAAAAGAAAAAATAGTTAAGATAAGAGTATCAAATCGAAGGGAGGCAAGCACAAGATGAAACAATTTCTAGCGTTTATCGCGGCTGGTATTTTAGCTTTAATTGCTCTTGGTAGTCTTGCTGGTATTGTAGGATTCGCAATCGGAGCAGGAGTTGTGTACTGGAGCTATAAATCATTTGTGCGAGCACAATCATTTTTTGGAAAGTTAGCTTGGGGTATTGTTGGTTTGATCGGCTTGTCCATCGCCCTTTCTCATTCCCCAGCATTAATCGGTATTGCAGCATTAGTAGTTTTATACTACGGATACCGTGAGTGGAAAAAAGAAAAAGATGTAGTTGTTGATTCTGCTCCAGAAAGTTCTAAACCATATAGCAACTTTGAAGATGAGTGGAACAAGTTAATGAAAAACTAATATAAAATCAATCAAATCAAATTTATAAAGTAGAAGAGAGGAAGATTATAATGAAACAATCTTTATTCGGACGTGTACGCGATGCAATTTTAGCAGATTTTCATAATGTGTTAGATGAGAAAGAAAGAAAAAACCCAATTGCTATGTTAAACCAATATTTACGTGATAGTGAGCGTGAAATAACAAAAATTGAGAAGTTAATTCAGCGTCATAAAACATTAAAATCTAACTTTGCTCGTGAGCTTGAGCAAGCACGTTATTTCGTGAATAAAAGATCTAAGCAAGCGATCATCGCTCAAGAAGCAGGCGAACTACAACTACATGAGCGTGCATTAGAAGAAGTAGCTTATTATGAAGGGCAAGTAACTCGATTAGAAGAAATGTATGCAGGTGTTGTAGAACAAATTGATGAGCTAGAGCGTCGTCTTTCTGAAATGAAAAATAAATTAAAAGAAATGCACGCAAAACGTATGGAATTAATGGCACGTGAAAATATGGCACACGCAAATCGTCGTATGAATGCTGCGATGCATAAAATGGATGAAAATAATCCATTCTTACGCTTTGAAGAAATTGAAGATCATATTCGCGACTTAGAAACTCGTATGAACGAGGAGCATGAACGTGACACATTTGATATGAAGATTGCAAAGCTTGAGCGTGAAATGAAAGAAAAGAATGATGTATCGTTAACGAAAGAGTTAACAAAATAATAGTAGTATATTATAAAACAGGCTTATGATATAGTGATAGGAGAAAAGGTGTTGGAAAGCAATGCCTTTTCTTCTATGTATATGTGACAAGAAGGGGGGAGCTGAAATGAAGAAACATTTTTCAAAGACACAATTAATGGGGATGCTCCTCATCATATTTGGATTCGGTCTTTTTCTTGATATGATACTTGGACATTTTGAACCAGGTGGTCTCATTTTTGCATTTATTATGCTTATGTTTGGAAGGCATTATCGTAAAAAGAATCGTTATGTACGGGGAAATGTATTTTTATTTGTCGGTGGTATCGTATTTTTATTCTTCTTATTTTCATCAGCAGCATTTGTTCTTGTCGTATTTGCTTGTTTAGCTTTAATTGGTTATCAATTGATTCAACAAGGGCATCAGCAAAAAGCAATGAAGGTTGAAATTAAAGAAGAAGGGATTATAGACGAAGAGAAGCAAATATATCGTACAGAACCATATTTAAAAAATATGTTTGTAGGCAATGTACGAATGATGGATCATATTTATGAACTTGAGGATATTAATGTTCAATATGGTGCTTGTGATGTGGAAATAGATTTAACAACTGCTATGATTCCAGAAGGAGAAACGGTAATTGTTATTCGGGGTGTCGTTGGTAATATTCGTTTATATGTGCCATATGATATTGAACTGTCTTTAAATCATTCTGTTATTGTCGGACGTGTGCTCTTGCCAGGTCATGAGGAGACAGGGTTTAACCGCAATGTTACATTTAGAACAGAGCAGTATAAAGAGGCTCCTCGTCGTATTAAAATTATTTCTTCGCTTGTCGTAGGCGATACGGAAGTGAGGAAAGTATAATGAAGAAACAAAAAAATATTTCGTGGATGTATATTCGTTATTCTATGTTGTCCTCAGTTAGTATCGCACTCATTTGTACAATTGTATATGTATGGAAAAGCGAGCAACAAGTATATGATTTATTATGGAAGGAATCCATCGCTTCTGTTCCAATTGGCTTGTTTATTATGACTACAAGTTTACTTATCGGGGGGATTGTAGGATATGCAATCGGTTACTATATAGAGCAGCGTATACAAGGATTAAATACGTTTCTATTTGAAGTAGAGCGAGGGAATTTTCCGAGTGATGTTTCGTTTACTGCAGATGATGAATTTCATGAAGTGGAACGAAAAGTAATCGGTCTGGCTCGTCGATTAGAGGAGCAAGCTGGACTCTTTCAAAAGGTAACGAATGAACGAGCTCATTGGAATGAAGAGATGAGACAAGAAGCGATTTCCCAAGAAAGGCATCGATTGGCGAGGGAGCTGCATGATTCTGTAAGTCAGCAGCTTTTTGCAATGTCGATGATGATGTCGGCTATTAATGAACAAGTAGCTGAATTTCCAGAAACGACGAAAAAGCAGTTACAGCTCGTTGAAAATATGGTTGTAAATGCACAGTCAGAAATGAGAGCATTGCTTCTTCATTTACGCCCAGTACAGTTAGAAGGTAAGAAACTAACAGAAGGTATAGAAGAATTATTAACAGAACTATCTAGAAAGCAACATATGAAAATTGAATGGTTAATTGAACCGATTCAATTAAAAAAAGGTGTAGAAGATCACTTATTCCGCATTGTACAAGAGGCGCTATCTAACACTTTACGTCATGCGAAGGCAAAGAAAACGGAAGTGCGTCTTCGAAAAATTGATCAATATGCAATATTGAAAATTATTGATGATGGTGTAGGTTTTAAAGTAGGAGTGAATAAGGCTGGTTCTTACGGATTAAGGTCAATACAAGAGCGTGTTCATGAAATTGGTGGGACATTAAAGGTACTTAGTTTTCCAAATAAAGGTACACAAATAGAAGTAAAAGTACCGATTATGATTGAGAGAGGGGGAGAATCATGATTAAAGTATTACTAGTGGATGATCATGAGATGGTTCGAATGGGTGTATCAGCATATTTATCAACGCAGCCAGATATTGAAGTAGTTGGAGAAGCTGAAAATGGAAGAAAAGGTTCAGAGTTAGCTTTGCAATTAAGGCCGGATATTATTTTGATGGATCTTGTCATGGATGAGATGGATGGTGTTGAAGCAACACGTGCTATTATTCAAGAATGGCCAGAAGCAAAAATTGTAGTTGTAACGAGCTTTTTAGATGATGAGAAATTGTATCCTGTTATTGAGGCCGGAGCGACAAGTTATTTATTAAAAACATCAAGAGCGAGTGATATAGCAGACGCTGTACGAGCTACTTATGATGGAGAAACGGTATTAGAGCCGAAAGTTACTGGTAAAATGATGTCTCGTATGCGTCAGAAGAAAGAACAACCTTTGCATGAGGAGTTAACAGAAAGAGAGTCTGAAATTTTGTTATTAATTGCAGAGGGGAAAAGTAATCAAGAGATTGCAGATGAGTTGTTTATTGCCCTCAAAACAGTAAAGACACATGTGAGCAATATATTAAATAAGCTAAATGTAAGTGACCGGACACAGGCGGTTATTTATGCGTTTCGACATCAATTGACGAAATGATAAAGTGAAATTTTAACCAGTGGGGTGGTCCCCACTGGTTATTAGTTTGTACAAAATCTTTTTATTGACGCCAATAAATGTAAGCGTTATCATTAAGTTGTTAACAGTACATACAAAGGGGAGAATGTATATGCTAGTTCAAACTATATTCGGTATGGATAAGTCTAAAAAACTAGGAGATTATGTGAACGCATTACAAGCGCTTTGTGAACAATATAATGTTGAAACAGATAAAATTGCAATTGTTGAGGCGACAGAAGAGTACTATTTATTTTTAATAAAGCAAGAAGAGTGCTACGATGTTGTCAAAGTAGAAACAGTGGATACAAATATCGATTATTATACGAAAGCGTATAAAATAAGCAGTTTTAATCATACTGCTTATCAAATGTAAAAAAACTCCCTTTCGGGAGTTTTTTAGGATGCTTTTATTTCACGAGATTCGGTGAGTAAGGGAACTTTTTTCGCGCCGCTTAGCTTAGCGATTGTAAGGCCGATAAGAGCTCCGATTAATGCAGGTACTAGCCAACCTATTCCTTCATTATATAAAGGGATAAATTCAAAATATGATGTGATAAATGAAACTGAAATACCACCTTGTTTTAATCCATCAAATACGCTTACGATTGCTGCGCCAATTAAAGCACCTACATAAACAGAGCGATATCCACCGAAATATTTATGCAGTAACGATAGTAGAACAAGTACAATCGCAACTGGATATACAACAAGTAAAATTGGAACAGAGATGGAAATGATTTTTGTTAAACCTAAGTTGGCAACTAATAATCCCAATACACAAATGATACTTGCGAATGTTTTGTATGAAAATTTAGTCAATAATGTTGAGAAATATTGACTACATGCAGATACAAGTCCAACACATGTTGTTAAGCAAGCGAGTGTAACGATAAGAGATAATAAAAGCAGACCATATGGACCGAATAATTGTTGTACGATTACAGTAAGTAATTTTCCACCATTCTTTGCATATCCGAGCGAGACGCTAGTTGCACCGAGCCAGCCAAGCGCACCATATACAAGTACGAGGCCAATAGCAGCAATAAGTCCAGCTTTGGCTGTTGCGATGGCAATGGATTTACGATCCTTCACACCTTTAGAGCGAATGGTATTTACAACGATAATGCCAAATGCAAGTGCTGAAATGGTATCCATCGTTAAGTAACCTTCCATAAAGCCTTTGAAAATCGGAGAAGTTTGATACTCTTGCATTGCAGGTCCTGATTGTCCAAGTGGTGTAAATACACTTTTAACAAACAATAAGAAAATAGAGAGTAATAAAATAGGTGTTAATATATTTCCGATACGATCTACAAGTTTAGATGGATTCAAACTCAGCCAATATACGATAGCAAAGAAGATGATTGTATATGCAAAAAGTGCTAGGCTGCTAGAGCGAATCGTTTCTGGTAAGAAAGAACTAACGCCCATTTCATAAGCGACATTTGCAACGCGTGGAATACCCATAGAAGGACCAATGGCGATGTATACAACTACCGTAAAGAATATTCCGAATAATGGGTGAACATGACTTGCAAGTTGCTGCATACCATTTCCTGATAAAGAAATTGCGATAACTGTTAGTAGTGGTAAACCCACTCCTGTTAGTAAAAATCCAATCATTGCCGGCCAAAAGTTTTCGCCTGCATTTTGTCCAAGCATGGGAGGGAAAATTAAATTACCTGCCCCAAAAAATAAAGAAAATAGCATAAGACCCGTGAAAAAAATATGTTTTTTTGATACAGTGTTCATTGTTTTTCCTCCTTTTTTAAAATTCATTTGTAAGAACACAAAAAACTCGTCCCTAAAGAAAGGGACGAGTTATATTTACCCGCGATACCACCCTAATTTATACATGTAGAAATAATTCTATATGTATACGGCTCTGCAACGTACAACATGATACGTGTTCCTTGTAACGGGGAACAGCCGGTAAGAACTTACTATAACATTCGGTTCTACTTCTCGGAGATGATTTTCGGCTACGCACTGAACGTTGGCTTTCAGCAAATCGCCAACTCTCTGGGGGACAGTCCTATAACGTACTCGTTCTCGTCAATGAATTTTTATTCAAGTATTCTGAAAGTATTGTTACATTTTTTTTTTAGAAAGTCAATATATTTTTTAATAAAATATATATATGCGGAAATGTTATTTGTTTTGGAATGAATAGTTGATGTAAATTGAATTGTAAAACAGAAGTAAAAATTTGCGGAGAATTGTAAAATTTATAGAGAAAGTTGATATTTATAGGAGTAAAGAAGGGATTGTTTGAATTTAGAGAGAATAATACAACAATCCACTTGCTGGAAAGAACAAACCAAAAGAGGTGACTGAAATGCTTGCGATGGGAGTATTATTTGGCATTATTGCTATAATTGGTTTTATGTGGTTATATTATTCGCGTTCGTTTAAACAAGCAGAAGTTTTACTCTTTCAAAAAGGTAGTTTGTTGACAAATCAGTCTAGATATTTAGTATGTCCGAAGTGTGGAAGTGCGCAGGCCAGAAGTGGAGGATATCAAGAGTGTTGCAAAATTAGATTATGAAAGAAGGAAGCCTCACATTATTTTGTGAGGCTTCCTTCCTTACAACTTCATGGCGCTCCAAATGGTCCAACGATCTCTTTCGATAATAGGAGAGACGTTTTGTAAGGCGGTCTTTACTTGTTGTAGAAGTTGAGAAAGTTCATAATCTGTTAGTTCATATAGAATGGATCGGCCTGTTCGAGGTGATAAATCTTGCAATAATGCCTGTACAGAACCATGTATTTTTCGTATCTCCCATTGTGTTTGAGTCGGGAAAACGTGAAGAAAATATTTTTGTAATTCTTGCTGTATCGTGGTGGTTTTTGGACGTCTTTTTGATTCTATTTCAATGAGTTTTGGGAAGA
The DNA here is from genome assembly GCF_051916145.1 of Bacillus cereus group sp. MYBK245-2. Classification (NCBI taxonomy): domain Bacteria; kingdom Bacillati; phylum Bacillota; class Bacilli; order Caryophanales; family Bacillaceae; genus Bacillus; species Bacillus cereus group sp. MYBK245-2. The sequence goes on from NZ_JBQAGB010000002.1 coordinate 49,322, forward strand.
TAGAGAAAAAATATCCACGGATGTGTTCGGGACTTCCAGGGATCGTACAATCTTCAATAGTTCGGTCTTGTACAATAAGTACACCGTTTTTCTTTAATATACGAGAAGCTTCACGTAGAAATGTAGGAACGTCTTGTAAATGATGAATAACTGCGCGCGAAATAACAATGTCGAATGTATCATTAGGATATGGGACGCTATGTGCATCACCTTGAATGAAAGAAATGTTTGAAAATCCGCTACAATTTTCTTTTGCAGCCTGTAATATTTCTTTTGAAAAATCAAGCCCAACAACACTTTCTGCTCCCATAAGAGCAAGTTCTTTCGTATAAATCCCGCCACCACAGCCGATATCAATTATTCGTTTCTTTTGTACGTCTGTAATATTTTTTATCATTTCTCTCCAAGAAATATGGGCGTTTCGCTGTGCGTATGTGTATTTATTATTTGCATCGTGAAAATTAATGGACATGAAAAAGACCTCCTTTCAATGCTTAGTATAGCGTATTTTATAGTGTGTCACGTTTTTGTTTTTTGTATGAAGATTATAAGAGTTTCTTATTGTAAAAGGAGGATTAAGTTGAAAATGAAATATGTATTGCTGTTATTTGTTATGTTACTAGCATCTTGTAGTCAAGTTGAGCAAAAAAAAGAAACAAAAAAAGTGGAAGAGACGGTGAATGAAGTGAAAGAAACAATAGAGGTAACCGTTATACAAAAAAAACATAAAGAGAAAAAGTTACAGGAATCAGAAGCTAAGGTAGTAATAGACATTATAGATAAAGCTGAGAAACAAGAAATAACAGGTAGCTTTGGTGAACCTGAATATGAAATACAAATTAGTAGAGATGGGAAGAAAGAAACGTATTATGCATGGCTAAGAGGAGAAGACAGACGAGGATGGGTACAACATAAGAAAGCTATGTATATGCTGAATAAAAAAGATACAGAAAAGCTTTTGGCTATATTTCCAAATGTATCAGAACAAAAAGAAGATGAAACACAGGCAGGTCCTTTAACGGAAGTAACAAAAAAAGATTTGCAGATTACCGCGTTCCATATTAAAGCGGGCGATCAAAAAGTGAATTATACAGTACGGTATACGATTTCACAATCACTATACAACAAGTTAGAGAAGGAACAAGAATACTATTTGCAGGTCATTTTTCCAGAAAAAGTTCAAAAATTAATTGGAGCAAAAGAGAGTGGAAAAATCTTAGGAGAAAAGGTAAAGGAAGGATATAAACAGTATGAATTGCATGCTACTGTTCCGGTACAAGGTGCTTCAGAATCACAATTAAAGTCATTAGAAACATATTATGAAAATTATGATTTGAAAATATTAAATAGTAAACAAGAAAAAATAGGTGTTTTTCAAAATATTATTCAAATTGTTAAAGATTATGGTGAAAAAATGAATTTACAAAGATAAGGTGAAACGTTATTCGAGATAAACTCCTCAATTCTATATGAACTTTCCTAGGAAATGATAATAGAGAGGGGAACCCCCCCTCTCTATTACTTTGCTTTTGCAGATGGCTCATTCATTGATTTTCGTGTAATAAGAAAAGAAATCATAAGAGCGGAAAGGATGATAAGAGCAATAAATACGTGATTGGGCAACAAATCTAATAGTAATACGTAACTAACGGTATAAAAAATAAGAGTTGAGGCTAAAAAAGATAGAGCTCCTATTATGAGAGATTGTAAATTCAATTGTGTGCACCTCCTTTTATTTATATTTTTGTCTAAAAATGGATTATATAAACATTATTTCTAACAATAGAAAAAAATATGTCATAATAGAAAAAAGAACAAGCTTTGATGAATGTATATCATTCATTAATGAAAGATAAAGGAGAGGAATATGAAAAATAATAAAAAAGGATTATGGGGAATTATTGTTGCAATAGGGTTATTTTTACTTTCTAAGTTAAAGTGGGTATTTGCAATTTTTAAATTAGCAAAGTTTTCAACGGTATTTAGTATGTTTCTATCACTTGGTGCGTACGCAGTTATATATGGTTGGCAATTTGGGGTAGCGCTCATTTATTTGTTGTTTATTCATGAAATGGGTCATTTATGGGCTGCGAAAAGAAAAGGTATACCAACATCGCCAGCAATATTTATTCCATTTATGGGCGCTCTTATTGGGATGAAAGAGATGCCTAAAAATGCAAAAGATGAAGCATATATTGCCTATATGGGACCTCTTTTCGGATTACTTTCATTTTTACCGGCTATTCCACTTTATATGATAACGAAAGAGCCGTTTTGGGCGCTCATTATTTTACTCGGAAGTATGATTAATTTCTTTAATTTAATTCCGGTTTCTCCGTTAGACGGGGGACGGATTATTTCAGTTGTAAGTACGAAAATTTGGGGAGCGGGGCTTGTTTTACTACTTGGGTATTCAATTTATTTTAAAAGTATTTTGGGCGGATTTATTTTTATTATCGGCTGTATGGAATTGTATAGAGTAATAAAGAGAGATGAGCCAATTAAGGAATTAGGATATAAAATTGATGGAATGAAAGAATATGTTGCAAGGCTTGAAGAAGAGTTAAAAGAAACTGGTGCAGTGCATCGGAATATATATATGATGCAACATGAAATAAATGTATTAAGGCAAAAAGAAAGAGAGAAAGAATTAAAAACAGGAGAACTTCAAAAGATTGAAGTGTTAGAGTATCTTTTACCAAAGTTTGAGCCACTTGATTACGTCCCATATGAAGATGAAAAAGAAACACATACAATTCATATACGAGAAGCATTTGAAATGTCAGAAAGAAAATTACAGGAATGGGATGCAGACAAGAGACAACAGGAAAACTATTACAAAGTGGATACGAAAACGAAATGGACAGCATTTGCTTGTTATATCGGATTAATGGCTATACTCGGTTACGCAGCTTATGAAGGGTATATGGTTTTACAAGAACATTTGCCAACGAGGAATGTATAGAAAAATATTGTCGAAATGATAAGCTAGCTAGCATTCTAGTTAGCTTATTTTCTTTTGTAAGTGCAATGTTCATATATTTTTCACAAAAACACCGTGTTAATAGTGATTAAAATCACAATCTGTATTATACAATTCGGTTAAACTAAAAACAGTTAAGGAAATAGAGGAGTGGGATACAATGTTAAGTGAAAAAACAATTGAAATCGTAAAGTCAACAGTACCATTATTACAGGAAAAAGGCGTTGAAATTACAACGAGATTTTATGAAATTTTATTTTCGGAACATCCGGAGCTATTGAATATCTTCAATCATACAAATCAGAAAAAGGGAAGACAACAACAAGCGTTAGCGAATGCTGTTTATGCAGCTGCAACGTACATTGATAATTTAGAAGTTATTATTCCAGTTGTAAAACAAATTGGTCATAAGCATAGAAGTTTAGGTATTAAAGCAGAGCATTACCCGATTGTAGGTACATGTTTACTACGCGCAATTAAAGAGGTCGCAGGTGCACCTGATGAAGTTTTAAACGCATGGGGAGAAGCTTATGGTGTCATTGCTGATGCATTCATTAGTATTGAAGCAGAGATGTATGAAGAAGCGGCACATAAAGAAGGTGGATGGAAAGATTTCCGTAACTTTGTAGTTGTAAAAAAAGTGAAGGAAAGCGATGTTATTACGTCATTTTATTTGAAACCTGAAGATGGAGGGAAAGTTTCTTCATTCATCCCAGGACAATATGTAACGGTTCAAATCAATATTGAAGGTGAAACATATACACATAATCGTCAATATAGCTTATCAGATGCTCCTGGAAAAGAATATTATCGTATTAGTGTCAAGAAAGAAAAAGGTGTAGATACACCGGACGGTAAAGTATCTAATTACTTACATGATCATGTAAAAGAAGGCGATATGTTACCAGTAAGTGCACCAGCGGGAGATTTCGTATTAAATATGGATTCAACATTACCAGTTGTCCTAATTAGTGGTGGAGTAGGTATTACACCAATGATGAGTATGCTAAATACGTTAATTGAACAAGATTCAAAACGTAATGTATGTTTTGTTCATGCAGCACTAAATAGTAATACACATGCAATGAAAGAACACGTTGAGGCAGTAGATAATGAATACGAACAAGTGAAAGCATACACTTGCTATTCGGCGCCGACTGAAAAAGATCTGGAAATGAAAAACTTTGATAAAGAAGGTTTGATTGAAGCTGAATGGCTGCAAACGATTATTCCGACAACGGAAGCAGAATTTTATTTCTGTGGTCCAGTAGCATTTATGAAGCATATAAATGCTACATTAACTGATTTAGGTGTGAAACAAGAGCATATTCATTATGAATTTTTCGGTCCAGCAGCAAGCTTACAATAGATGGAGTTTGAAGAAGCAAAAAAACGAGGTATTATTTCACCTCGTTTTTTATTTGTTCTCGCAATAATCGATTTACCGTTTCGCGGCGTATACCGATGAGCTGACCAATTTCAGTTTGTGTTAATATTTCATATATAGGAATGTCACCTAAATATAGTGTGAACCATTCTTGTAAGCGATGAAGACGTTCTTTTGGAGAGACGGTCGTCAATTGGTCGATACGTTGCTGCATCATTCTTAATTTTGACTGTAATTGCATAGCGATATTTGCATATGATGCAGGATCCGCTTGAAGTTGATTGTACCACTCATTGCTAATTATAGGTTCAACTTCCGTTTTCATTAAAGCGATTGCTGTACCGTGATATTCCTTCGGTGAAATTAAGGAATGGTGAGGTATCGTTTCTCCTGGAACGATAATGTTAAATAGAAATGGTGTTCCATCTTCTTCTATCCTTACTACTTTTAATAAACCTGTTTTTATAAAATATAAAGGACCGTCCTCACCTTGACGGAATAGTACATCTCCTTTGTGTAGAATCAATGTTAGCCCCCCGTTTATTAAACATTTCTATTTTTTAGTGTATATGTATAAAGACAATATGCTATTTAAACAGCAATTTCATTGACGAAATATATGCTATTACAGTAGTATACTATTTAGTGTGTAATAGTACTAGCAATGAATACGCTGTAGGGGGTTTAGTATATTGTTAGATGCGATAAAAATGACGGATATGAGAATTCCGGCAAATGCCATCATTCATGTAGAAGAGATGAAAGGTGGAGTCGTGTTATCCGTTGAAGTGGATGGCCAAATTATTTATACGATGGCTTATGATGAAGAAACAGATAGTTATGCTGAATTGTATGATCGAAACGATAAGAGGGCGTGCCAAGTACATGAAGACTTTATGGGATGGTCACTTCTTCACTAAAAAGATGTCAATATGACATCTTTTTTTATTAAAACGATAGAATATACAAAGAAATGAAATATAAGGATAAAATTTGTAATAAATGATTTTGCATTGTTAGCACTTTGTAACTGCAAGTAAATTATTTTTTCGCTATCATAAAGGTAACAGTCGCAGTTATAGGAGTGGTCAACGTGAAGAAAGTACATATTTCCAATTACATGTTATTATGTGTTTGTTTAATTTTATTTGTTCTCTTAGGAGGATTTTTATATTCATGTGTATAAGAAAAAACGCATTCTAAAAAGAACACGTTATAAAAAAGAAGTAATGATTAATCTAGTCCCAAGAATAATTAATGTGATACGTAATAAATTAATTACGGCGTTACCGCTTAATTTTGTATTAATATATGCCCCGATTTTTCCACCAATCCATGCACCAGGAATAAGAATTAATGCGTAAATCCAGCTGACATTTCCAAGGGAGATGTGAGTTGCAGAACTTACAATTGCTGATAGAAATACGATAAACATCGAAGTTGCTACAGCAATATGTGCTGGGAATGCAAAAAGTAGCATCATTGCTGGAACAAGTAAAGCACCGCCACCAATTCCAAATAACCCAGATATAAAACCAACTATAAAGGCGATAAAGATAGCGAGAAGCGGTGGGAATTGATAGTGTACAGTGTTTCCTTCGTTATCTGTAAAAGAGCGCTTGATTACAGTCATATTTGATAAAGAAAGGGGTTTTAATTTGTCTCGTAACATAAGAAGAATGGAGACAAAAATAAGAAAAATCCCAAAATATAAAGAAAATGTATCTTGGTTTAAAAATTTATTCGCCCACGAGCCGATGATACCACCAGGGCCACTCCCGATAAATAAAATAAGTCCACTTTTGTAATCTACTCGTTTATGCTTCATATAAGTAAGGGTGGAAGATAGTCCTGTAAAAACGACTGTTACCATTGAGGTTCCTACTGCAAGTTGTGGTGATAGGCTGTGTAATCCGATTAATAACGGAACAATAATAATTCCGCCGCCAAGTCCGACTAGACTCCCGACTGTCCCGGCGATTAGCCCGATGAAAAGTAACATGATGTATTCCAAAATTGCCAACTCCTCTATATAACTTATCCACCAATTATTATACACGCTTTTTCATGGGAAAAAGCTTTGTTCACAAAAAAGTCGTCTTCCTAGAAAAATAAGGAAGACGACTTTTAATTAAAAGATTAAGTGTAATAAAGAATAAAATAAAGCAGCTAAAGAAGCTGAAATAGGAAGTGTAATAACCCAAGTAATTAACATGCGTTTTGCAGTTCCCCATTTTACACCTTTCACACGATGAGAAGCACCAACCCCTAAAATAGAAGAAGAGATAACGTGCGTCGTACTAACTGGTAAGTGAATGAATGTTGCCCCGAAAATAACAAGAGATGATGATAAATCAGCAGCTACACCATTTACAGGACGAATTTTCATAATTTGTCCACCGACAGTTTTAATGATTTTCCATCCGCCGACAGAAGTACCAAGACCCATTGCAATGGCACAAGATAATTGTACCCAGAACGGGATATCGCTAGAAGTATGATAACTATTCGCCATAAGAGCCATTGTAATGATTCCCATTGCTTTTTGCGCATCATTCGTACCATGTGTATAAGCTTGTAATGCAGCAGTGAAAATCTGGAATATACGGAAGTTTTTGTTCGTCTTCGTTAAATTAAAGTTTTTAAAGACGACTTTAAAAATACTGTATACGATATAACCAATAACAAATGCGATAATTGGTGAAATGATTAAAGCTTCAATAATTTTTATGAATCCTTTAAAGTTTAATGAACTAAAACCAGCAGCAGCGATAGCTGCACCTGCGATGGAGCCAATGATTGCATGCGAAGAACTACTTGGAATACCGTAGTACCAAGTAATCAAATTCCATGCTATTGCCGCAAGTAAAGCAGCTAAAATTACAAGAGAACCATTTTGTAAAGCGAACGGATCAACAATATCTTTCGTAATCGTTTTTGCTACACCTGTAAATGTCATCGCACCTAAAAAGTTCATAATAGCTGCCATAATAATTGCATGTCTAGGCTTTAGAGCTTTCGTTGAAACAGCCGTTGCAATAGCGTTTGCTGTATCGTGAAATCCATTAATAAAGTCAAAAGCTAAAGCGCAAATGACTACTAAAACGGTCAGTATCAAGAGTGTATCCATGATCAAACTCCTTACGCGTTCTTCATAATAATTGTTTCTAATACGTTTGCAACGCTTTGGCAGCTATCCGCTACTTCTTCAAGCTCTTCGTAAATCTCTTTGTATTGAATGATCTTAATTGGATCTTTTTCACGAGAGAATAAGTGCTTAATCGCGTGACGGCGAATATCATCACATTGTGATTCATAATCTTTAATCTTAATCGCATTTGTACGAATGTCGACTAATTTTTTGTTAGACATTAATTCAACAGAGTTTGCAATTTCAATCGCACATTGATTAATTGCTTCTACGAATTTAATCATGTATTCATCAGCTTCTGTAATAGAATACATTTCGAATAGACCAGCACTATGATCTAATCCGTCTAATACATCATCCATACTCATTGCAAGCTGTAGGATGTCCTCACGTTCAATAGGAGTAATAAACGCTTTGTTTAGCTCCATAATGATTTCGTGAATAAATGAGTCACCTTTTGACTCATACTCTTTCATGCGCATAGAAAACTCTTTTAAATCGCTAGCATTTTTAATTTTATACTCCACGAAAAACTGCGCGCCTTCTTTTAAATTTTCGGAAACATTCATTAACATTTCAGAAAATTTATCTTTTTTTGATTTAAAGACCATTATTAGTTACCCCCACAAAAGTAATATATGTAAAATATATTGGCTAGTCAATTCTAACAAAAAACTGTCGTTTTTTAAAACATTTTATCGAAAAGTTTACAAAAACTTAACATAACTCTTATTGTTGTATTAATAATATTAATAATCAATATTGAATATCTTACTTGTAGAATGTCCTTTTCTTGCAAAAAGTATGAATGTGAAAGAAAAGCTTTACACTACAGGAAAGACTACGTTATTATAATAAATTTAAAAGGAGGTATATTCTTCCTTTTGAAAAGAAGAGTGTAAACAAACGAAGGAAGTGAACGAATGAAATTGAAGAACACTCACTTAAAAAAAATGCAGGAGTGGTTCAACAAGAGGAAGAAGCTTCGTAATTCATTAATTGTATTAGGAAGTTTGCTCGCTACTCTATTTATTGCTATAAATATAATAATTTCTATTCAAGACATATCTGAATTAAAGCAGGCTGTTCCGCAGCCGACCTTAATTTATGATGCAAATAATGAAGTTGCGACTAAATTAGCTTCTTCTAAAACAGAAGGCGTAAAAAAGAAAGATATTCCTGATATTATGGTTCAGGCCATTGTTGCAGTAGAAGATAAGGAATTTTTTAACCATCACGGGATTTACTATAGTGGAATTATAAGTGCAGTTTTTAAAAATATTACAGCAGGAGAAGTTGTAGCAGGGGGAAGTACAATTACACAACAACTTGCGAAAAATGTATTTCTGACACAGGATCGCACATACTCTCGAAAAATTAAGGAATATTTTTTAACAAAAAAAATAGAGCGTACGTATACGAAAGATGAAATTATTGAAATGTATATGAACCAAATTTATTTTGGTGAAGGTGCTTGGGGTATAAAAAGGGCAGCTAAATCTTATTTTGATAAAGATGTAAAAGATTTAACAATTTCAGAAGCAGCAACGATTGCGGGCTTGATTAAAGCACCATCTGCGTATTCACCTTATAAAAACTTTAACAAGTCAATTGAAAGACGTAATGTCGTATTAAGTTTAATGAAAGAGCAAGGGTATATTTCGGACGAACAGTATAATAAAGAAAAAGAGAGTGGACTTGTGTTAAAACGTGGCGTTGATGATAAATACAAGGGAAAATACTCTCAATATGTAGACTATATTGTTAGAGAGGCGATGGACAAGTACGAATTAACACAAAATGAAATTTTAGCAGGTGGTTATCGTATTTATACAGAGCTTGACCCGAAAAAACAACAGGCCGTAGAAGACGTTGTGAATAATGATAGTTATTTCAAAGATAGTGGCTCAGACCAACTCATGCAAACGGGTGTAGTTCTTATGAATCCCAAAACAGGTGGTGTACCAGCTTTAGTTGGAGGCAGAGGGCCGTATCAGTTTTTACAGTTTAACCATGCAACCCAATTAAAAAGACAACCTGGCTCAACGTTAAAGCCTTTGGCTGTATATGTACCAGCGTTAGAACAAGGATATGAAGTATACGATATATTAAAAGATGAACCATTTAACATTAAAGAATATAAACCACAAAATAGCGATCATACTTTTCACGGTGATGTGACAATGTATGAAGCCGTAGCAAAGTCGTATAATGTTTCAGCTGTGTGGCTATTAGAACAAATTGGATTAGATAAAGGATTGAAATCTTTAGAGCGATTTGGTATTCCATTAGTGCCAGAAGATCGTACGTATCCAATTGCTTTAGGCGGTATGCATGTGGGAACATCTCCATTTGTAATGGCTCAAGCATACAGTACATTTGCAAATGACGGAGTCCAAGTGGAAGCTCATGCAATTAGGGAGATACAAAATGCTGAAGGTGAAACGCTTGGAAAGTGGTATAAGAAAGAGACACGAGTGACGAGCGAGAAAGTTTCTCAAAAAATGACATATTTATTAAAAGGTGTTGTCGAAAAGGGAACGGGCGAAAAGGCGAAAGTTAATAATGTTGATACGGCAGGTAAGACAGGAACTACTCAAATTGTAAATGGCCCGAGCACCGGTGCAAAGGATTCATGGTTTGTTGGATACACACCAGATTTGGTAGGTGCGATTTGGGTAGGATATGATAAAACCGATAGCGATCATTATGTTCCGGGTGGTAGTCAAATTACGACGACAATGTTCCGGGATATTATGAAAAAAGCGAACGCAAATCCAGCTCAAAAAGCATTTCAGTTATCGCTCATATCTGAGGCTGATTATAAAAAACAATTGACTACAATAGAAGAGGAAAAACGAAGAAAAGAAGAAGAGAAGAGAAGGAAAGAAGAGGAACAACAACGAAAACAAGAGCAACAAGAGTGGCTTGATAAAGTGAAAGAATGGATTCCTTCATTTTGGTAAAAGAAAGAGGCGAATAACGAAATTCGCCTCTTTTTTTGTACAAAAACAACATAAAATTTTAATCGGTAGAGAGTTTTGTCTATCTTCATTAGCTATTAATCCATATCTATTGAGATACATGATATTACTCGTTAAGTATAATATTCGTACTGCCAAAGGATTCGGAATCGTATGTGACGATTATTTGGCCTTTACTAATAGGTTCGTAAGGTAATTCTTCTTCGTAATTACCGCTATTTTCATTGTGGATAGAAAGTGTGATTTCATCGACTTTTTTATTTGTATACTGATCTTTAATCATTTCAGCAATTTGGAGTAACGCCTCGGAACTAGAAGCTTTCGTAATAAGTATCCCTTTTATAACTTTTTTTTCATTCTTTGTGGCATTGGAATAAGGGATGTTGCTTTGTTTCGTATATAGAAGTTTGTATGGAGCAGTTTTTCTCTCTGCTTTTGATATAGTGGAATATTTTAGAGTTAAAAAAAATCCTACACATAAAATAATGCATACCATAAGTGCAAACCAAATGCGTATTAGTGACATAACTCTCATTTTCATCCCTCTTTCATATCTTTGACTTCACTATTTATCATACAAAATGAGGATTAAGATAGAGTAAATTTGAAGTAAAGAAACGTAAAGAAGGAGCACCTATCCTCCCAAATAAGTGCTCCTTTTTATTCAAAGAGAGATTTAATAGACAATCAAAAACTTAGTACTTATAAATGTGCTTGATAACTCCAAAATAGTATTGGAAATTGTGGTTAGTAAATTCGGAAGATGGAAAGTATAGCAGTTGTTTCGCCTGTATTAGGAATAGAAATAGTATTTGCTGTAGGCTGTACAGAAATTGTTGTGCCAGCTGTTAAAGTAACAATCGTTGAGAAAGAAACCGCACTACCGATAACGTTAGTTGAGAAATTACGAGTAGGTGGTTGCCCGTTAAATGAAAGACCGAAGCCAAATGGTGAAGAACCTGGGAAAGTTGTAGATGCAGAGAAACTAATATCATATACACCAGTTTCTAAAACAGTTAGAGTATCAGAACCATTAAAGGATATATTTGACAATTCAAATGATTCATTAAATTGTATATTACTTCCTGGTGATACAGTTTGTGCATTTGTGTTTCCTAATACAGCCGTAGTTACAGGAATTGGAGTACCCGCCGGTCCTGTTGCACCCGTAGCGCCAGTAGCGCCAGCCGGTCCTTGAATACCTTGAGGTCCTTGAGCCCCGGTAGCACCTGTTGCACCTGTTGCCCCGGTAGCGCCAGTAGCGCCAGTAGCGCCAGCCGGTCCTTGAATACCTTGAGGTCCTTGAGCCCCGGTAGCGCCGGTAGCACCTGCAGGTCCTTGAACGCCTTGAGGTCCTTGAGGCCCGGTAGCGCCGGTAGCCCCCGCAGGTCCTTGAACGCCTTGAGGTCCTTGAGGCCCAGTAGCGCCAGTAGCACCTGCAGGTCCTTGAACGCCTTGAGGTCCTTGAGGCCCAGTAGCGCCAGTAGCACCTGCAGGTCCTTGAACACCTTGAGCCCCCGTAGCACCAGTAGCACCTGCAGGTCCTTGAATACCTTGAGGTCCTTGAGCCCCGGTAGCGCCGGTAGCCCCCGCTGGCCCTTGAACACCTTGAGGTCCTTGAGCCCCGGTAGCACCTGTTGCGCCTGCAGGTCCTTGAACACCTTGAGGTCCTTGAGCCCCGGTAGCGCCGGTAGCCCCCGCAGGTCCTTGAACGCCTTGAGGCCCAGTAGCCCCGGTAGCGCCAGCCGGCCCTTGAATACCTTGAGGTCCTTGAGGCCCTTGAGGTCCAGTAGCGCCTTGAGCGCCTGCTGGTCCCTGAGGCCCAGTAGCACCTTGAGCACCCGCCGGTCCTTGAGGTCCAGTAGCACCTGTTGCGCCAGTAGCCCCGGTAGCACCAGTTGCTCCTCCTCCAAGGCATCCTGACCCGTATTGAACTAGGATAGCTTGGATCTCTGTTATGAGTTTAACTAGTTTGTCGGTCGTACAACAATCTACTTTGAATAACTTAGCGATATACAATAAATAATTAAGCAGGCTTTGTAGTTCAACGTACAACGCTCCGCATGAGAAAGGTGTTGTTCTTAAAATAGTTAATAGATTAGCAATGATAGAATTTCCAATTTGTCTTTGTGCTGGAGATAAATCTAAGCAATTGAGAAATTTTTGTAAGTTATTTAGGGCAGCGATCAAGTTATCGATATTATTTTGAGAAGGGTTTTGAAAGACAGCTTGAATAGCTTGGCCAAGAGCTTGAAGAAGTCTAACGAATTCTGTAAGTTCGGACTTAGAGATGTTAATATGACTACAAGCTCTGACTTCGCAACAGTCATTACCATAAAATACTTTTCCTTTATTTTTATTGTTCATCTTTTCATTCCTTTCTTTCATAGAATCAATAGTCATTACTATATATTAAAATGAAATTTATACTAAATCCGTGATGGACAAACTACCATTTCTAAAAAAATAAGAAATTGGCCCGCTTGGCAAACAAATAAGTAAGATATAGAGAAGGTTTCATATAATGTAAAGAAGAAAAGTTCAACATAAAAAACTGCATGTCGATTGTTAAGGGATTTAACAATTGACATGCAGTTCGTGGATTGGATTTTATTTGTCTTGATTTAATCTTTCAAGGGCTGTTTTAGGTAAGATTGGAATTGAAATAGTAAAAGTAGTACCATCTTCATTACTAGTCATTTTTAATGTACCGTTATGATTTTGAATAATTTTTTTCGTTACTGCCAAGCCGAGTCCTGTACCGGAATCTTTTGTTGAGAAGAATGGATCAAATATATATTCTTGAATCGCTGATGGAATACCAGTTCCATTATCAGTGAAAGTAATACGAACAAAATTATCTAGGCGGTAACTAGTAATTTGGATAGAAAGTTTTTTTTCTCCTTGAGCATCGACAGCGTTCTGGAATAAGTTTAAAAAAACTTGCACAAGTTCATGACGATCAATATGAACTGAAATATCATCTAATTCGGTAGAAAAATTATAATCAATTGAAATGTTATGTAAAAAGACTTCGCTAGCTAGTAACTGTTGAATATAATCACGTAAAAATGTATTAATTGGAAAGGGTTCTCTTGTAAATTCACGTGTTTTTGAAATAGATAAAAATTTTGTAATGATACTATTTGCGCGATCTAATTCAGGAATAAGTAAGTTTTTAAATAGTTCTTTATTAGATGGAGAAACAGTTTCTTGTAAAAATTGTAAATAACCTCGTACGGTTGTAAGAGGATTACGTACTTCATGTGCAATACCAGCTGCAATTCGCCCTGCTAACGAAAATTTTTCTGCATCACGTTCTGTGTTTAAATAATGAAAGACACTAATAACTCTAAAAATTTCTCCGTTATAATCACGAATAATCCGGTTATTTAAAATGCCATAGTTTTTGTCTAAAACTTCTTCATTATATATTTCTGTGCCTGTTCTTAATGTTTCAAGAGCTTTAATTTTTTCTTCAGGTAATTTTAGTAATTGTTGAATTGGCTTTCCGATTATATCATTTCGGACTACACCAAAATCATCTGCCGCAGCCTGATTACATAAGGTTATATTTCCTTTATTATCAACAAAGGTTACATGATGTGAAAAAGCATCAAAAATATGAACAAAGTATGTTTCAAGTTGTTTAAATAAAAATAATGAATCGCAAGTAAGCTGAAAATCAGCCTCTTTATTCTCTTTTTGTATGTTTTGAATAGAATGAGTTGATCTCGTTTTCTTTATTTGTAAACCAATCTGTGGATTTTTATATGTGAAATGATGTGGTAATTGATTCACAAGTTCTTCATAAAAACGTACTTTATTTTCTAATTCTTCTATTCGTTTTTCATGAGACACAATATCATCTTTTGGAAGCATAAATAAATAACCCCTCAATTTAAAAATTCTTCCATCTAGTATATCATATTTTTATACGGATACTCTTAAAGAAGGGACTACTTAATGAAATTGATTGGTCGAAGTGTTCAGGAAGTGAGTAGAATGGATAGTAGGTGAAGTTAAAAAGGGAGGAATATATTTGCTTTTCATTGGAGTAACAGGGTGGGGAGATCATGATTCTTTATATATAGACCCCTATGAAAATAGAAATAAATTACGAACATATAGTGAGTATTTCCCTATAGTAGAAGTGGATAGTTCATTTTATGCGATGCAACCTGCACGAAACTATACGAAATGGGCAATGGAAACACCGAAAGATTTTTCTTTTATCGTCAAAGCATATCAAGGAATGACAGGACATATGAAAGGTGAAATTCCTTTTTCTACGTTCGATGAGATGTTTGATGTATATAAACAATCTATTCTTCCTTTAATTGAAGCTGGTAAATTAAAAACGATTTTATTTCAATATCCACCATGGTTTGATTGTAAAAAGAAAAATGTAGATTTTCTCCGATATACGAAAGAAAAAATGGAAGGTTTTCCGTGTGCAATAGAATTTCGAAATCAAACATGGTTTTATCCAGAAATGAGAGATAAGACGTTAAAGTTTCTAGAGCAAGAGAAATGGATTCATACAATTTGTGATGAGCCACAGGCAGGGATGGGTTCGGTACCACTCGTATTAGAAGTAACGAATGCAGAGATGGTGTTAATACGTTTTCATGGCCGAAATGTTCATGGCTGGCTTGATAAAGGGGAAAATTGGAGAGCGGTTCGTTGCTTATATCGCTACAACAATAAAGAATTAGAAGAATGGGTAGAAAGACTAGAACAATTAAAAAAGAAGACAAAGGACATATACGTACTATTTAACAATAATTCAGGCGGAGATGCGGCTGATAATGCGAAACAGCTTATGAAAATGATGAACATTACATATGGTGAGCCAAAGCCTGAGCAATTAAATTTGTTTGAGTGATAATAAACAAGAAAGGCACTGTACAAACAGGGGGAATGTACAGTGCCTTTCTATATGAAAAAGAGGGGTAACAATGTTACTGAGCGTTTGGTTGATTCATCAATTGTTGGCTTCGTAATAAATGATAATGGTTATCATTATCATTGTCAATGGTTTTCCTGAAAATAAATAAAAAATTTTTTGTGAGGTAGTAACGATAGGGAGATGCCTAATAGAAGTTTGGCTAAAGTAAGGAATTGTTTCGAGGTAGATTTCCGGCAAACCCCTGATAAAGTATAAAAAAAGAACAGCAATTAATGCTGTTCTTTGCTAGTGATGAATTGTTGTAAATCAAAAGGAGTTATCGCTTGGATAAATTCTTTTGAGATAAGTGTTTGAACAAGAGTACTCTCAGAAATAGAAGCACCTGTTTTCTTTTCATAAGCTTGTTTTAATAAATCAAGTTTTTCAGCCGTTTCTTTCGGTAATTCAATTGTTAAAGTGTTCATAATTTCTCCCCCTTACTATTAGAGTACCACTACAATATAGGAGAGACAAGAAAAGAGAATGTGAAACATAAAAAAGGTTACCATTTATAAATGGTAACCTTTTTTATGTATAAGAGTTATTAAGCAATACCGATATACTTTAAAGTTTTTGATGGAGTACTATGATCAAAGAAGTGTTGTAAAAATGCGATATCAACACCTGATTTGTATGCACAATATCCCCAAGTTTTTCGAAGTGTATGTGAGCTAATCCCTTCTAATCCAACTTCTTTTGCAGCTTTGTTTAAAATGTACCACGCATGTTGTCTCGTAATAGATTTTGTTCCTTTTTGAGACTTTAACAATGGTTCATTACGTTTCCAAGTTTTACGTTCTTTCATATAGTCTTCGATCGCGTGCTGTAAGTCTTCATTTACAGCGAACCATTTATGTTTCTTTACTTTTTCATTGTAAAATAAAATGGAATGGCGAACATTTTCATTTTCATCGATTACATCACTAACTTTTAATTGTAAGATTTCGCTTACTTTTAAGCCAGAATTTACAGCTAATACGAATAATAAGCCATCACGTTTCGAAGATTGTAAAAGTATATTTTTGATAGTTTCTAATTGTTTTTCGTTTTGAATAGGTTGTCCTGCTTGTTTCATTTCACGCACTCTCCTCTTTTATATGTGTAAAGGAAAGGATTAACTTGTTTCTTACTATAAAGGGAGAGTGTGAATTTCATGTGAACTCCTAGTGAAATTAAGACAAATTATTTGACTTCTTTTACTTTTTGTAAATTAAAGTAGAATACAACACTATTAGTCGTATTATATACACCGTACTCGGCATGGTGGAGGTCTAAAATATTTTTAACAATAGATAATCCAAGACCAGTACCACCAGTATGACGGCTACGCGATGCATCTAAACGATAGAAACGATCCCAAATTTTTTCAAGACTTTCTTCTGGAATAGGGTTTCCTGTGTTTTCGATTTCAACTTTTACTGTACCTTCCATTTCCATAACGGAGACTTGTATTTTTTCTCCATCTGGTGTATAGCGAATTGCATTGCTAAGTAAATTCACAACTACTTGTTCAATACGACTACGATTCGCTTTCACAAATATAGAAGGGTCTACATCTATATTCACTTGTAAATGCTTTTCCTCCATGCTAAATAATAACTTTGTATAGACTTGTTGAATTAATTCACCGATTGAGAACGTCGTCATATCTAGTTTGTACGTACCTGATTCTAATTTTGCTAATTCTAACATTTCAACAATAAGTCTGTTCATATTTTCAGTTTCTTCTAAAATAACATCTGTGTAATACGTCGTATCTTTACTAACGCCATCTTTAATTCCCTCAGCGAAACTTCTAATTACACTGAGCGGTGTTTTTAATTCGTGTGATACACCAGAAATGAATTCTTTTCGCGTTTTTTCTAATTGACGTTCACGTTCAATATCTTGTTGTAATTTTGTATTGGCAACATTTAATCGATCGATTCGGTCTTTTAAATTTACAGATAACGTATTAATACTACCGGAAAGCCCTCCAATTTCATCGTCTGCTGTTACAGGTAATTTTTCGCTAAAATCAAAATTGGCCATTTTCTTTGTAACGCGATTCATTTTAATTAATGGTTTCACAATGATTTTTGAGTAGTAGAAGGATAACAAAATAATTACGAGAAATACGATGATTAAGGCATAGACATAATAATCTTTCAAAACGAGCATCGCTTCATTAACAGGTTGCAAAGATGCTATCGCAAAAGCATATTCTGTAATCTCTCCATTTTCTATAATAGGTTTTACAAAGATACTATTCTTTATATTCTCCCCGCTATCTATTATATAAGTGTTTAATTGCTGCGAGTTAGCAGTGCCATTTCTAATAAGCTCTGCAAAATATTGAACGGCTTGCAATGTTTCAATATCATTTGCAAGACGAACCTCCGCTTTCGATGGAAGCTGTAATTTAGAGATCGTACCAGTAAACTCAATTTGAGTAACAGTTTTGTATCGGTTTGTAAGTCTATTTTTAGAAGGGTTACCATTAATAGATGAAAAATCTGAATTGGTATATTCGTTTTGCCATCTATTATAATTTGTTGTCAATTTTATTGGTGTTATTGTTTTGTTTTGTAGTAAACCGACGACGTTTATCACATCGTCTTTTTTCAATCCTAAGTTTTCGAATTTCTTATATTCTTCGGGTGTTAAAAGATTATTGAGAGGAATAGAATATGTCTCATTATTTTTAGGATTAAATACATCAATATAGTAATTGTTGTCGCTTTTAATAATGCCATTCGTATTTAAAAATTGCATGTCAGCATTTGTTTTATCATGAAATTCTTGTTTTAGTTTTCGAATTTCTTCATAAGTTTTCCCACTTTTTTCGTACGTATCTACGAACTTTTCAAAAGCAGTTTGAACTGTTTTTACTTTTTTATTAATATAAAATTTCTCTAAAAATAGAGATTGTCCTAGGAAAAATAGGAGGAATATGATTGTAAATAATGTTGATGTTAATAGAAATAGTTTAAAGACGATACTTCTGTTTTTCACTGCGTCACCTCTTGTGAGAAATACTGTAAATGGTTTCTTTATTATAACAAACGTTACAAAAAAGTAGAGGAGAAAATCTGTCTCTTCTGGAAGTAGTTTTTAATAAAAAGTCACATAAAAAGAACTCGACAGACGTATGACGAGTTCTTTAATGTATTATTGTTGAATTGCTGCATCTAAAGCGATTTCAATCATTTCGTTAAATGTAGTTTGACGCTCTTCAGATGTTGTTTCTTCACCAGTGAAGATGTGATCGCTTACTGTTAAGACAGATAATGCATTTACACCGTATTTCGCTGCTAATGTGTAAAGCGCAGTTGTTTCCATTTCTACTGCTAGTACACCGTAATCTCCAAGCTTTTTAACCATGTCCATGCTTTCGCGGTAAAATACATCTGCTGTTAAAACGTTACCAACACGAACGTGTAGGCCTTTTTCAGTTCCAGCATCGTAAGCTTTCTTTAGAAGATCGAAGTTTGCAGCTGGTGCAAAATCAAATCCTGGGAATGTTAAACGGTTCATATTAGAATCCGTACAAGCTGTCATTGCAATAATAACGTCACGTACTTTTACGTCTTTTTGAATGGCACCGCAAGTTCCAACGCGAATTAAATTTTTAACTCCGTAGCTTTGGATTAATTCGTTTACATAAATAGAAATAGAAGGAACACCCATACCTGTACCTTGCACAGATACACGTTTTCCTTTATAAGTTCCAGTGAAACCTAACATACCACGCACGTTATTATAGCAAGTAACGTCCTCTAGAAATGTTTCAGCAATATATTTTGCACGCAATGGATCACCAGGTAATAGAATAGATTCAGCAATTTCGCCTTGTTTTGCTTCAATATGTACACTCATGAAAAGTCCTCCTTATAATGTATTGATAGAAATCAATATCATTTGCATTATACACTACGAATCCTTTCAATTAAAATCTTTTTATTATTTGTAATATGTGCAAAACAGAAGGATTTCATAAATTGTCATCTAGAATATATATGTAAGAAGTTTTGTATGAATAGAGACTATAAAAATGGTAGGTGATGTTTTGAAAAATCTTGTCATTGGACTCGTTGCTTTGCTATTTGTTGTAGTAGGCGGATTTTACATAAAAAAGTATCAAGAAACTACAGAGACTGTAGGTGATGTTCAGGAAGTAAAATGGGATGTGTCAAATGGAAAAGGAAATGAGAAAGCAGATATTGTGTTTCAATTATTAAATAATAAAAGTAGCGAAGTGCGTGGTGTGAATGATCAAATTCGGGCAGTTATTGTAGACGGACAATTAAAACATGTACAACAAATGAAACCTACATTCGCAGGAAATGGATCATATAAGGTATCTTCTAAAATAGCGAAAGATGAAGGATATACAATATTTTTATATGAAGACAAAAATAAGTCTGTGCAATCATTTGCGAAGAAAGATTTTGGGAAGGAAATAGAGGAGAAAAATAAGAAAAAAGTAAAATTTCCAATCGATAGTGTACTTACAAAAAAAATAGGGGAGTATGAAGTTTCTCTTTTATTCGGTGCACTGCATCCGAATGAGCCAGTGACGTTAACATTTCAATTTCAAGCGAAAAAGGGTGAAAAATTGAAATTACATTCAGAGAGAGGAGAAGTGGAGGCGCTCTATATTGTGGACGAAACGAGAGAAAATTTTTTATATGCAATCCCTGTTGATACAGATGGACAATTACAATACCGTATTACATTTCCTGCTGAAGGAACGTACAAAATATGGGGAGATTTCTATATAAATGGTAAGAAATATGAAAAAGAATTTATTGTACAAGTTCAAAAAAGAAAAAACAGCTAACTATTTAGCTGTTTTTTCTTTTTCCTATTAATTTTGTTACAGAGAGCATCGTAATTGGTAAAGAATGATTCTTTCTAAATGCTAAATATTTACCGCTCCATGCTGGTTTATATTTTTCTTTAAAATGTCGTAACCCGCTGAAACTATATGTGTAACGAACATTATTAAAGATGGCAGCAGCAACCCGTTCAGACCAGAAAGATTGTGTCGATAAACCTACATTTGAAAGTGGTGCCATACCAATATTAAAGGAGTGGTATTCATTTTCTTTTGCCCACTGGAATAGGTGGATGAAAATTGCATCCATAATGCCGCTAGGCGCATCTGGATAATAGCGCATTAAATCAACAGACAATGATCCGTCTTGATATACGGGCATAAATGTCGTGAATGCAATGATTTTTCCATCTGCATCAGATAATGTAGCGATAGGAGCACGGCTAATATATTCACGATCAAAGTATCCGAGTGAGAAACTTTTCTCTTTTTTTCCACCGAGCCACGCATCTGAAACTTTTCTTAATTCTTCAAATAGTTCATCTGAGAACGGCGGCTGGTGAATAGAGAATGTATAGCCTTCTCGTTCAAAACGGTTGAAAGTTGCTCGCATACCGGCACGTTTTTTTCCTGTTATTGTAAATGTGTTCAAGTCAACGACAGCCTCTTCACCAAGCTTAAAGAAGTTGTAACCAAAATCATGATATAAACTCATCCATTTACTTTCGATTTGGTAGAATACACAAATGTATCCAAATCGGTCAGCTTCAGCTAAAAACTCTTGTAACACAGTACGGTAGGAGGAAGGATCTCCAATTGGATCACCTAGCACAACAAGACGTTTTCCAGTTATAGAGAAGAGAAGGAGCGCTTTCCCATCACTACTAAAGAAGAATTGTTTATCACCTAAAAAACCTAAATGACTAAGTACATTTCCACCATGTTCATCTAAAAAGTTTTGCAATCTTTTATCATTAGCTGGTTGCCCGGGAAATTCATTTCGATAACGATTAGCAATGAGTGAGCCAATTAGTAAAAATGTAGGAACGAAAAAGGCAGCTGCTAATGCACTTCGTTTTACTTGCGTAATATTACGAACGACAAAATCAGGTTTAAAAGCTTCTTTTGCACCTGCAAATAAAATCCCTAAGTTTTTATATAAATATAAAGTTATAAGTAAGAATATAAAAACTTTTACGATATCAGAAAGTGAGACTTCCATTTTCTCGCGTACAAATCTTTTACGAAGCATATATAATACAGCGAGTACAATTAATAAAATAAACGTTTCTTCAATATCAATCCCTTTTAGCGTATTAAAGATAGCTGCTCCGATTAAAGAAACAATCGTCATATAGTAAGAACGCTTTGTTCCATAATATATGCCTCGTGAAAGGATTAGGAGGAGAATACCGAATGTTAGTGATAAGCTAAAAGAAAATTGAATAAGATGTTTTGGAGCTAGAATATGTAAGGCGTGTGCTCTGTTTATACTTGTCGGTAGAATGGTCGATAAAATAACCATTAATCCAGCAAATACTGTTAAAGCAGCAGAGGCCCATGAACCTAGTTTTCCTAGAAAATCACGCTGCAAAGTCCATATAACACCAGTTGTTTCTAATGCAGGCGCAATAAAAGGTTTGTCTTCAAACTTTTTAATGGCCACGCCTGTCATTTCAAAAGCTGCAAAAATAAGACCGAGGCAGAATGGTAAAATGTAATAGACGAGGCGATATAATAACATAGCAGGTAGTAATACGCCTGTATCAATGCCATATTGTCCGAGCCCAGTTAAAAAGACAAGGTCAAATGAACCAAGTCCACCAGGTACAAGACTAACAACACCAGCTAAAGCAGCAATGACATACACACCTAAAAACTTTTGAAATTCGATATCAATGCCAAATAATATTAGTATGACGTACATAACAATACCAGCAGATACCCACTCAACTAACGAAACTAATGAGTATAAAACAGTTGGATTTTTCTCTTCTTCTCGTTCATCTTGTCCTTCGGTTTGCTTTGGTTTTCTATTTTTTAGTTTAGAAAAGCCGATGTATATAGGGACGAAAAGGGCGAAGAAGATCAAAACAGGCCATAGCCACGGTTTTTCATGCAAAATAAAACTTGTGTCTAATATTCCAATAAGGCCGAGGAATGAAAGAATAGCGAGTCCGTTAATAAAAGCAGTTGTCATCCAGGCGATACTTTTAATCAGCTTGCCATTTTCTTTTATGTATGGACGATAAAGCATCGTACGTACACCCGCTCCAACGAGACCACCAAATCCAATAAATCCATTTAAGGTATTAGCAATCCATGAGATACGAAAAATCTTTTGGACAGGTATATCAGCTTTTAAATAACGAAGCATAACATAGTCGTAAAAGAACATTGTTGATACGGCAAATGCACCAAGTGTAATTGCTAAAAAGACTCCTCCGGTTGGAATGTTTTTAATTGTATTGATTGCTTCTAAAAAAGAAATGCCTGCTAATTCTTTTTTTGCTTGAAAGAATACAATGGTTAATACAACAAATGGGAAGATAATTTTCCCGATTTGTAAGAAACGTTTCCATGAAAACGACATAAATACAACTCTCCTTGTATAAGAAAACTGAGACAATAATATTATTATGACAAACTTCAAGAAAAATAAAAAGGTAAATTCCTGTATGAGGAAGCTATTTTTTTATAGGGATTATATTTAAAAGAGTATTTCGTTTGTCAGAAAATTAAGTTAAAATAAATTGAAAGAAGGAAGAGAGGGGAAGTAGATGATTATAATAGGTTATGCGGGATATGAGCTAGAGAAAGCAAAACCTAATACATCAGAAGATTTCTTTAATAGATCTGAAGTGACATATATATTAAATGATAAAGAAAGAACCTTTTCTGTTTTATATGTTCGATATTTTGAAGAAGCTTTACAAGAAATTACTCCTTTTGAAGGAAATCCGGTATGTAAAGTAGAAAATCAAGACATATATTTGCGGGATATTGTAGCGATCTGTTGTTTACTGAAAGAGAATGAGCTTCGCATGCAAAAACGTTTGTATTTAAATAATATAGAAGAATTCCAACAATATTTTGATGAGGAAATAGTCGTGAAAGTACAAGAAATATTGGCTGAATTACATAAAAATAAAAGAGTAGAAATAGCGTGAACTGGCAAAGGAGAGGGAAAAATGTCTAATCTAATGGTGGAAAATCAAACAGAACAAGTTTCTATGTTTTTAGAAGATGTTATTCATTTGATAACCAATTATGTAAATTATCATACGTTGCCTTCTTTATTAGAAGAGACACCGGCAGGAAACGAACAATATTATAAAGGGTTATTAGCGTCAATAAGACGTCTTCTCGTTTTTTGTGAAGAAGGGCATGATGCGTGTTTTGTTTTGTTAAATAGCCAGCCATTTCGAAAGACAGCAGCTGAAAAGATTTTATATAAAATTTATCATCAAGTAATTGCAGAGTTTTTTTCACCAAAGAGTGATCATTGGTATGAAAATAGTCGATCTGCTTATACAGGGAAAAACTCCATCGTTTTTCAACAAACGCCACCTGCATCTATAGAGCAAGTAATGAAGAATTTAGAAGGTAAATTTCAATTGATGCGTGAAGAACTAGAATATTATGAGACGGATTACCAAACAAAGATGTTACACAAATATTAATTGTGAAAAAGAAGCTAAGGGTACTTAGCTTCTTTTCCTTTTGCACAGTTATATAAGGGATTTCCTTTGAATATATTTAAGGGGATAGCATTAAGGAGGTGTAACATGAGTCAGCAAGGTGTATTCACAGATTACTTTCATGAAGTAGAAAGCTGGTGTGAAAGTGTTCTTCACGTATTAGATAGCCGTGCAATGGAAGTGTATGATGTCCATATGCTTGCTTATAAAATTCAAACGTTATTAGATCGTATGAAAGAGCATGAGTATGATACAGATGCAGAGTTTATGTATGAAATAAGTGATGATGTAGAACATATTCAGCATCATTTGCAGGAAGTATTCGTGCAGGGAGAAGAGGAATATGAACTATGTGAAAGAGGGGATAGTGAACGAGCTGTTCCAATTGGAGGGCATACACTCCCGCCACTACCATATCCATATAATGCGTTAGAACCGTATATTTCTAGAGAAATTATGATGTTACACCATGATAAACATCATCGTAGTTACGTGGAAGGATTAAATAAGGCAGAGAAGATGATGGAAGAAGCGAGAAAAACAAATCAATTTGATTTAATTAAGCATTGGGAAAGAGAAGCTGCTTTTCATGGATCAGGTCATTACTTGCACACAATATTTTGGAATAACATGAAAAAAGGTGGCGGCGGAAGTCCAAGAGGGGCTCTTTCACACCGGATTGAACAAGATTTTGGAAGTTTCTTGCGTTTTCAAAAACATTTTACAGAAGCAGCCTCTAAAGTGGAAGGTTCAGGATGGGCAATTCTCGTTTGGGTTCCGCGATCGGGAAGATTAGAAATTTTACAGAGTACACTTCATCAATTATTTACACAATGGGATACGATACCGCTCCTTGTACTAGACGTGTGGGAACATGCGTATTATTTACAATACCAAAATCGAAAAGATGAATATATTAAAAATTGGTGGAATGTTGTAAATTGGCCGGATGTAGAAAAAAGATTTGAAAGTGCAAAACAAATAGAATGGACACCTTATTAGACGCAGGTTCTCTGCGTCTTTTTTATTGGTAGGAGAGGGAGATTTCGTTCATATTTTAAAAGGCCAAGCATACACTTGTACAAAAAGTGCCAAAAGGACGTGGGGGGAAATATGAGACGAATTTGTGTAATCATTACGCTTCTTATTATGTACGCAAGCGTTATACCAATTCCTACATATGCAAAGATGACCAGCAATGTTAGTGCTCGAAATGCTGTATTAATGGAGCAACAGTCAGGTCGCGTATTATACGGAAAAGCAGAACATGAGCCGCAAAAGATTGCTAGTATAACAAAAATTATGACTGCCTTGTTAGCTGCTGAGTCAGGAAAAATGAAAGAAATGGTCTCGGTTAGTAATGAAGCAGTGAGAGTAGAAGGCTCAGCAATTTATTTAAAGCCTGGACAGAAAGTAAAATTAGAGGATTTAGTATACGGACTCATGCTTAGATCTGGTAATGATGCAGCACAAGTAATTGCTGAAAATGTAGGAGGGAGTATAGAAGGGTTTGTATATTTAATGAATGAAAAGGCGAAACAAATTGGAATGAAAGATACTCACTTTTCAAACCCACATGGTTTGGATGGAGATGGATCCCATTATTCGTCGGCCTATGATATGGCACTTTTAACAAGGTATGCAATGGGGAACGAAACCTTTAAGAAGATTTTTGGGACAAAAACGTATAAATCAGATTCGTGGGATTATCCGTGGAAAAACAAACATAAACTTGTGACGTCTTATTATGAATTTGCAACAGGAGGAAAAACGGGTTTTACGAAGAAAGCAGGACGGACGCTTGTTACAACAGCATCAAAAGATGGACTAGATTTAATTGTCGTGACTTTGAGCGCTTCTAGCGATTGGGATGATCATATGAATTTATTTGATAAAGGTTTTGAACGTTTCAAACAAACAAACGTTGTAGGACAAGGAGCTCTTGCTGAAATAACTGAAAAGAAATATGCCAATCATGTTTATACGAAAAATAGTTTTGCGGTACCTTTAACTGAGCAGGAAAGAAAGAATGTCGTATTAAAAGTTGAACTCGATAAAAGTGCGAAACTTAAGGATGGAGTAAAGGTTGGAAAGACAGAAATTTATGTTGGCAATGAGAAAGTTGGAGAACGAAATTTATTTTATAGTAAACGAAAGTTAGTAGCTACAACGGGAGTGTATTGGAATAATGTGAAAGAAATTTTTTCTCATATGATAGGTGTTGGAAGCGATGGTTAATCTCGTATGGGTAGCGATGGCAGTCATAGGGATTGTATATGCCATGATAAATGGAACGATGGAAGCAATCAATAAAGCAGTATTTGATGGAGCAAAAGACGCAGTAACAATTTGTATAGGGCTCATTAGTGTTTTAGTATTTTGGCTCGGTTTAATGAAAGTTGCAGAGGAAGCAGGGTTGTTAAAAAAGTTAGTGTCACTTTTTATGCCGATAGTAAAAAGATTGTTTCCAGAAATACCAAAGGACCATCCGTCAATGGGATTTATTTTATCGAATATGATGGCTAACTTTTTTGGGTTAGGTAATGCTGCGACCCCTCTTGGTATAAAAGCGATGGAACAATTGAAAGAGTTAAATGGGGGAAAGGATTCGGCGAGCCGTTCTATGGTGACGTTTCTTGCGTTAAATACATCAGCGATTACTTTAATTCCTACTACTGTCATTTCGATTCGAATGACGTATGAATCAGCGAATCCAACTGAAATTGTTGGGGTAACATTCATTGCACAAGTACTCTCTATGATCGGAGCGATTTGGATTGATCGCTATTTTTACCGAAGAAGGAGTAGGAAGGGGCGGAAAAAATGAGTATTGTTAATACGATATCATTATGGGTAATCCCTTGTGTAATTGGTTTTATTCTTTTATATGGAACGATAAAGAAAGTGCCGACGTATGAATCGTTCGTTGAGGGGGGAAAAGAAGGAATTCAAATTGCAATCTCTATTTTACCGTTTATGGTTGGAATGCTCGTATCTATTTCTATATTTCGAGCTTCAGGTGCATTGGATGCAATGATATCAGTAATGAAGCCGATGTTAGATTTAATTCATGTCCCAGCAGAAATTGTTCCACTGGCACTTATACGCCCTATTTCGGGCTCTGCTGGTTTAAGTATTACGACCGATTTAATTGCCACATATGGACCAGACTCATTCATTGGGCGATTGGCTTCTACGATGCAAGGGAGTACAGATACGACTTTTTATATTTTAACAGTATACTTCGGAGCTGTTGGAATTAGAAAAATGGGAGATGCATTAAAAGTAGGACTTTTTGCTGATTTAATCGGAATTATTTGTTCGATTGTGTTTGTTTCTTTAATGTTTAAGTAATACTATTCATTTTTTATGCTATTTCGCTTATAATACGTATACGACCACTATTAAGGTGTTGCTTAATAGTGGTTTTTTTATGCGGTATTTTTGACAAAATAATGAACTTTTATTGTGAGCAATATGAAAAATATGGACAATAATAAAAGGTAAAACCATGATTTGACCTTTATATGTTTATTATCATCGCTATGTTGTTTAAGTAAGAGGAAGCGAAAAGCCGTTAAGCGTATGCGGTTGCCAAGTCTTTCTAATGTAAGGTAAGATAAATTCGAGGTGAAAAAAAGAAATGGAACGATTACAAAAAGTGATTGCGCAAGCAGGTATTGCATCGAGAAGAAAGGCTGAGGAATTAATTCAGCAAGGAAAAGTGAAAGTTAACGGAAAAATAGTGAAGGAGTTAGGAACGAAAGTAACTCCTCAAGATAAAGTAGAAGTGAATAACATTCCTCTTGAAAAAGAAGAACCTGTTTATTTTTTACTATATAAACCAACTGGCGTAATTTCAAGTGTATCAGATGATAAAGGAAGAAGTGTTGTAACAGACTTTTTCCCGGAAATTACACAACGTTTATTCCCAATCGGACGATTAGATTATGATACGTCTGGCGTATTATTAATGACAAACGATGGGGACTTCGCAAATGTATTAATGCACCCTAGATATAAAGTTGAAAAAACATATGTTGCAAAAATAAAAGGTCCTCTAACAGGTGAGAAAATTCGCATGTTAGAACGCGGTGTTATGTTAGAAGACGGAAAAACAGCACCAGCGCGTGTGAAAATCATTTCTTGGGACAAGCGTAAAGAAATGGCGATTGTACAATTAACAATTCATGAAGGTCGTAACCGTCAAGTACGTCGTATGTTTGAAGCTTTAGACTGTAAAGTAGTGAAACTAAAGCGTGAACGCTACGCCTTTTTAGAAGTGGGTAGCTTGCGACCTGGTGATGCAAGAGAATTGACACCGCATGAGGTGAAACAATTACGTGCATTGGCTTCTACAAAGCCTCGCTAATCGATATTGTGAAACTTTCACCAGTGGAATGCTCCGCTGGTGATTTATTAAAAATACATATATTCATCACTCGTCGAAGAGAGGGGAAACAATATGAAAAAAAATCGCTTATTATTTCGCGTTATTATTCTGCTCATTTTAAGCGGTGCTGTAGGATTTACACTTTATCAAGGATATTTCTCTAAAGAAGAGAAAATGGAAATTGGAAAAGAAGCACCTAACTTTGTTGTGACAGATTTAGAAGGAAAGAAAATTGAGCTAAAAGATTTTAAGGGAAAAGGTGTATTTTTAAACTTTTGGGGTACGTGGTGTAAACCTTGTGAGAAAGAAATGCCTTATATGAATGAACTATATCCAAAGTATAAAGAAAAAGGCGTTGAAATCATTGCGTTAGATGCAGATGAAACGGATATTGCTGTTAAGAATTTTGTGAAACAATACGATCTTAAGTTCCCCGTTGCAATCGATAAAGGTGGAGAAATTATAAAAACGTATGGAGTAATACCATTACCAACAAGCTTCTTGATTGATAAAGATGGTAAGGTGATTCAAGAGATTAAAGGTGAACAAACGAAGGAACAATTGGAGGAGTATTTAAAGAAAATCACTCCGTAATAAAGAAAACCTTTACATACAAGGCGCTTACCTATAGTGCCTTCGGTTTAAAAATTCTGAGTATTGCGGTAACTTGAGGTTAGAATATACAATAGTACATATAGATACAGGGGCGGTGAGAGTGTTGAAAGAAATTAAATGTGAATGTGGACATGTGAATCCGATAGGAACTGTTTTTTGTGAAGCTTGTGGGAAACCATTTGAAAGCAATGAAAATATAAAACTATTGGATATGCGCTATGAGGGGAGTGCTCGGAGATCTCTCACGCAAACAAAAACGATTATTGATAAAATTTGGAGCTTTTTCTCTTCTGTAAAAGTGGGTGTATGGCTCATTGTAATCACTTTAGCTGCATCGGCGATAGGGACTATTTTTCCGCAAGAAATGTACATAACTCCAGGAATTGCACCAGCTGAATATTATAAGCAAGAATACGGATTTTTAGGGCAATTATACTATCAATTAGGCTTTAATAATTTATACGGTTCATGGTGGTATATGATGTTAATTGCTTCAATTGGTATTTCTCTTGTGATATGTAGCTTAGACCGTGTCATTCCACTTTATAAAGCTTTAAAGAAGCAAGGGGTAAAAAGACACCCTAGCTTTTTAAAGAGACAAAGATTATATGGCACTGGTACACCGCAAGAGGGAGATTTTGAAAAAGTTCAAAAGAATTTAAAGAAAACGAACTATAATGTGAAAGTGGAAGACGGAAACGTTTTAGCAGAAAAGGGACGTTTCTCGCGTTGGGGTCCATATGTAAATCATATCGGTCTTATTATCTTTTTATTCGGTGCGATGCTTCGTTTTTTACCGAGTATGTATGTAGATGAAACGCTTTGGTTACGTGATGGTGAAACGAAAGAAATACCAGGGACGGATGGCCAATATTATTTAAAAAGTGAGAAGTTTATAAAGGAAGTTTATGATAAAAGTAAGGACAAGGAAGTTTTTGATGAAGCAATTGACCGTGTAGGTGATAAAATGATTGCGAAAAACTTCCAAACGAATGCCGTATTATATAAAGCGGTAGGTGAAAAGATAGCTGGACAAAAACCAAAATTGGAAAAAGTAAAAGAAGTTGAAATTCGAGTAAATGAACCGCTGAAATTTGATCAATTTGCTGTTTATCAATTGAGTTATAGAGAAAATGAATTTAAAAGTATGTCCTTCCGTTTGCAAAATAAAGAAAATAATCAAAAGTGGGGACCGATTAAAGTTGATTTAACAAACCCTGCAGAAAAATATGATTTAGGAAATGGTTATTCTTTAGAACTATTAAGCTATTTCCCTGATTTTTATTTTGATGAGAATGGAAGGCCAAATACAAAAACAAAATTACCAAACAACCCTGCATTTGTATTTAAAATGTTTACGCCTGAAACACCAGATGGTGAAGTGAGTTTTGTTGGTATTCAGCAAAATATAGAACCTGATGGAAATAATAAATATAAAATGTCGTTTGCAGGCGTGGAAATGCAAAATGCAACAGCACTTACTGTAAGGAAAGATTTAACGCTTTGGATTCTCGGTATTGGAGGATTTATATTTATGGTTGGTGTCATTCAAGGAATGTATTGGAATCATCGCCGTATTTGGATACAACGCGTTAATGATGAATGGTGGATTGCAGGACATACGAATAAAAACTGGTTCGGTTTAAAGAAAGATATTGAAAGAGTACTAGAAGGTACAGCAATTCCGCAACCAAATGATAAAGTAGTCGATAAAAAAATTAGTTAAGGTGGGGAAACGATATGGTGCAAATAAGTAGTAACTTTCTCTTTACCGCATTTATTTTATATTTAATTGCCACTCTATTTTTTGGGGGAGCAATTAAAGAAAAGGGTCATAAATGGGCAAACGTAGGAATAACGATTACAATTTTAGGGTTTATTGCACAAACAGTTTATTTTGTAACAAGGTGGATCGCATCAGGTCATGCGCCAGTTAGTAACTTTTTTGAATTTGGTACGTTTTTCGGCATGATGCTTGTCGGAGCATTTATTGTCATGTACTTTATGTACCGCGTAAGTATAATCGGACTATTTGCATTACCAGTTGCGCTTTTATTAATTGCTTATGCAAGTATGTTTCCGAGGGAAATATCACCGCTTATTCCATCTTTAAAAAGTAATTGGTTACATATTCACGTGACGACTGCGGCTGCAGGACAAGCAATTTTAGCAATTAGTTTTATTACGGGCGTTATGTATTTATTGAAAAATGTAGATCAATCAGTGAAAAGTAAACGTACATTTTGGCTAGAGACGGTAGTATTCACACTTGTTTGTACAGTTGGGTTTATTGGAGTAACAACGGTATATTCTAGTATGAAATATGAAGCGAAGTTTCAATGGATTGATAAAAATGAACAACAAGTGGAAATGAAATACAATCTTCCGGCTTTAGTGGGGCCGCATGAAGGGAAGTTACTGACAGAAAATAAATTAGAGCCGACAGTTGAAGTTCCGGCGATTGTAAATGCGAAAAAATTAAATACTGTTATTTGGTCAATGTTAGTTGGAACGTTACTCTATATCGTATTAAGGCTAATTTTACGTAAACGAGTATCAGCGGCACTTCAGCCGTTAGTGAAAAATACGAATAGCGATTTGTTAGATGAAATAGGATATCGTTCTATTGCAATTGGATTCCCAGTTTTCACATTAGGTGCATTAATTTTCGCCATGATTTGGGCTCAAATAGCGTGGACACGTTTTTGGGGCTGGGATCCGAAAGAGGTTTGGGCACTTATAACTTGGCTCTTTTATGCGGCGGTATTACATTTACGTTTATCAAAAGGGTGGCACGGAGAGAAGTCAGCATGGTTAGCGGTAATTGGTTTTGCAATCATTATGTTTAACTTTATTGTAGTAAACTTAATTATCGCGGGTTTACATTCATACGCATAGAGAAATAAAATAGGAGAGTGTATGTCACTTTCCTATTTTATTTTTGTCAACTTTTCTTCTTTTTTGAGAAAAACATGACAAAGTAGCGGTTGATTTTGTAAAATGATGTCGAGGACATTATATACTGTTCAAAAAAAATACATAGTTTTGGAAAAAAATTGAACAAACTTTATTATTCTTGTGAAGCATAATATGGGAAGTGAAACATTTAGAAGATTGCTTAAATAAACGAGAATAGCGCAACATAATAGTATAGAAGGGTAGGTGTGAACCGTTGTGGTAAAAGTACGCAACGGGTAGAAATGGAAAATGAATCAAGAATTTTAATTGTAGACGATGAGGATCGTATTCGTCGTTTGTTGAAAATGTATTTAGAGAGAGAACAATACACAATTGAAGAAGCAGACAATGGTGATACAGCTTTAGAAATGGCGCTGCAAAATGATTATGATTTAATTTTATTAGATCTTATGATGCCGGGTAAAGATGGTATCGAAGTATGTAAAGGGGTTCGTGAGAAGAAAGCGACGCCAATTATTATGTTGACAGCAAAAGGTGAAGAAGTAAATCGAGTACAAGGGTTTGAGGTAGGAACTGATGATTATATTGTGAAACCATTTAGCCCACGTGAAGTAGTGCTTCGAGTGAAAGCGGTCTTACGCCGTTCTGTACCAACAACATTCTTTACACAAGATACAACGACAAAAGATGTTACTGTATTCCCTCATTTAACAATTGATAATGATGCACACCGTGTTACAGCAGATGGTAATGAGGTGAACTTAACACCGAAAGAATACGAATTACTATTATTCTTAGCGAAAGCGCCTGATAAAGTATTCGATCGTGAGCAATTGCTAAAAGAAGTATGGCAATATGAATTCTTCGGAGATTTACGTACAGTTGATACGCATGTAAAGCGTTTACGTGAGAAGTTAAGTAAAAAATCACCCGATGCTGCGAAGATGATTGTTACCGTTTGGGGAGTAGGTTACAAGTTTGAGGTTGTGAACGACTGATGCTTTGGAGAAGTGTAGTAGGGAAGTTATGGATGACCATATTACTTCTCGTTTCGTTCGTGCTTGGATTTGTTGCGATTTTACTTTCACAGTTTTTTAGAACATATTATGTTGATATGAGTGAAGCTAGGCTTCAAAAAGTTGCAACAAGTGTTTCAGAGTTAATTGAAGAAGGTGCCGATGTAAAAACGATTGAGAATATCGCATACAAATTCTCTGATCCACTTTCAAGGATCATTATTGTAGAAGATGGAAAAGAAATATCTTCTTCACCGAAACAAGAAGGATTAGTCACTCTTACAATGGATGACTTAAAAGAAGATAAAGAATTAGCGGCTGTGTTTACAGACAAAAAAGAAATTAAGAATAACATTAGAAAAGCCTCTAATAGTAGAAAGAATAAAAATACTGAAAATGATATTATGATTGTCGGAAAACCAGTACAGTCAAAAAATCAAAGTGCAGTGTTTGTATACGAATCTTTACAAGTGCCGATACAAGGTATGGAAAGAACGACTGATTTTATATTCTTATCAGCAGGGATTGCGATTATATTAACAACTTTCTTTGCATTCTTCTTATCTACTCGAATTACAGCACCGCTTCGTAAAATGCGTGAGGTTGCTTTTGAGGTATCGCGTGGGAAGTTTGATGCAAAAGCTCCTATGGTATCCCAGGACGAGATTGGTGAGCTTGCAACAGCCTTAAATCAAATGGGGAAACAGTTGAAGTTTAATATGAATGCCCTGCAGCAAGAGAAAGAACAGTTAGCTAGTATTTTAAGTAGTATGGCAGATGGGGTTATTACATTAAATCAAGAGGGTGAAGTCGTTGTAATCAATCCGCCGGCTGAACATTTCTTACAAGTTTGGCAAGAAGAAAAAGAGATAGAGCTCAGTAAAAAACTACCTTCTGAACTTGTTGAACTATTCCATCTCGTTGTAGAAAGCGAACAACAACAAGTGGTTGAAATTAATTTACAAAAAGGTAACTATGTAGTTCTTATGACGCCGCTTTACAATCAAACGAAAATTCGTGGGGCTGTAGCTGTATTGCGTGATATGACGGAAGAACGCCGTCTTGAGAAAATGCGCCAAGACTTTATTGCGAACGTATCACATGAACTTCGTACACCGATGGTCATGCTCCAAGGGTATAGTGAAGCAATTTTAGATGATATTGTGCAAACAAAAGAAGAAATTAACGAGTTTGTTCAAATCATTTATGATGAATCCGTTCGTTTAGGGAAACTTGTAAATGAATTGTTAGATTTAGCGCGTATGGAAAGTGGTAATGTAGAGTTACATATAGGTGAAGTTGATATTCATCCTTTCGTTGAAAAAATAAGTCGTAAATTCCAAGGAATTGCAAAGGATAAAGAAGTCGCGTTAACGGTTGATTTCAAAAATCCAATTGAGCAATACCCGTTTGATGCAGATCGTATGGAACAAGTATTGACGAATTTAATTGATAACGCAATACGTCATACGAACGCAGGTGGACATGTAACGCTTGTAATTGATACGAAAAATAATGGTCTTATTTTTGAAGTACAAGATTCGGGCGCTGGTATTCCAGAAGAAGATATTCCATTTTTATTTGA
Source organism: Bacillus cereus group sp. MYBK245-2 (assembly GCF_051916145.1). Lineage (NCBI taxonomy): Bacteria > Bacillati > Bacillota > Bacilli > Caryophanales > Bacillaceae > Bacillus > Bacillus cereus group sp. MYBK245-2. Next base: position 83,826 of record NZ_JBQAGB010000002.1, read on the forward strand.
TCGTTTCTATAAAGCTGATAAAGCAAGAACACGTGGGAAAAAAGGTGGAACAGGACTCGGGCTTGCGATTGCAAAAAATATTGTGCAAGGCCATGATGGGAAAATTGCTGTTTCAAGTGTCGTTGGAGAGGGAACTACATTCTCTGTATATTTACCGAATCGTATAATTTAGATATACGTTTTTAAAGTTGATAATGAATAAAGTTCTACTGTTGTTTATTTTTTTGTAAAATCAATTAAATAAATAATAGTAGAACTTTTTTTCTAACTTAGTCGAATGAAGAATGATGAGAGGGGTGTCGTAAAGCGATGAAATTATATACAAAAACAGGAGATAAAGGGACAACAAGTGTAATAGGCGGCAGAGTGGATAAAGATAATATCCGAGTTGAAGCATATGGCACAATAGATGAGGCGAATTCTCATATTGGATATGCGATGACTAAACTACAAGGCGGGTCTTTCGGAGATATTTACAATGAACTTGAAACGATTCAACATGAACTATTTGATTGCGGGGGAGACTTGGCGATAGTAGGCGAGAAAATTCCTTATAAAGTAAAAATTGAAATGGTCGAAAACTTAGAAAGTAGGATCGATTCGTATACAGAAGAAGCACCGCCACTAGAACGGTTTATTTTACCAGGTGGAAGCGAGTCGGCAGCTGCTATTCATATTGCACGTACAGTTGTAAGGCGAGCAGAACGATGTATCGTGTCCCTGCAAAAAGAAGGAGAAATAAATGAAGTTGTTCTAAAGTATGTAAATAGATTATCTGATTATTTATTTGCAGTAGCTAGAGTAATAAACGCTCGATTACAAGTAAAAGATGTAGAGTATAATCGCAGTGCAATCGTTTTTCGTGATAAGAAAGAGAAGGAAGTGGAGTGATTCACTTTCTTTTTTTGTATAGTTTTTTCTGTAATATACCAAAATAGAGAAGGTATGGTCGTAATTAGAAAACGGAGGATGTATATGAAAGCTTTAAAATATGGCGTCATGTTATTGACAGTACTATTTTTATCTCAATTACATGTGTACGCAGAGGGAAATCAATGGGCATGGCCTGTTGAAGGACAGATAAGTGATTATTTTGGAACAAGGCACGGAAAACACTACGGTATAGATATAGCGGCACCGATTGGCGCGCCTGTGTCAGCTATTCAAGAAGGTAAGGTAACAAAGTCTTATTATTCAAGTAGTTATGGAAACGTTGTTTTTATTAAACATGGAGAATATGAGGCTGTGTATGCACATTTAAATAAGAGATATGTAGTTCAAGGGGATTATATTTCAAAAGGAGAAATAATTGGAGAAGTAGGAAATACAGGAGAATCCCGAGGTGCACACTTACATTTAGAAGTTCATCAAGGAAGATGGACGATGGCAAAAAAGAATGCGATGAATCCATTGCTTGTTTTACATGAACAAAGAAATGAAGCAGTTTCTTCATCGTTATACGTCGTCCAAAAAGGCGACACTCTAGTTAGCATTGCGCGGAAATTTAGAATGTCAGTTAAGGAAATTCAAGAAAAAAATGGGTTGCAACAAGAGCTGATTTATCCAAATCAACAATTATATGTAAAGTAAAAAAAGAGCTAGTTAAAACTAGCTCTTTTTTACCAAAAAATAAAGACACATATAAATCCAGAAATAGCTAAGTAGCTATATAAGTAAAATACTTTCGCTCTTGTTTTTTCGTTTGTTCGAAATAGTACAATAGTCGGTTCAATTAAACCAATTGTCAAACAAAGTAAACCAAGAAGCATACAACCGATTGAAATAGAGTACAGGGCGATTTGTGGTCCTTGAAATGGAATCATCCATTTTAATAAAAATGCAATGAGTGCAGTATAGCAAATGCTGCCGATGTATTTATTCAACGGTGCATTAGAACGGAAACCAGGAAGCTTTTTTAAGAAAGAGCGGGAAACAACTTCAATTTGTAAAGATGTATGCTCTTCTATTATTTTTTGAGCTTCTTTTCCTTTTTGGAAAAGGGATAATATCCAGTTTCGCTCACCTTGAAAAATAAATTGTGAAGTTGTCAAATAATGATCAACCTTTACTTTATTCCAACTCTTCCATGGATGACGCTCACATAATTTTAATTTACTTTCTGACTTTTTATCATACTGATAAATACTGATGCCATCTTCATCGAAAGCAGCATAGTATGTCTCGCTTGAGAATGTGCCTAAATCAATTGGACAGTAGAAAAGTAATTCTTTTTTTAAGTAAAAGTATTCTTTCCTTAAGTTTTTTTTCATTGTTTCTCGAATAGAGTGTCTCTTTTCTTTCTTCATGACATTTCCTCCATAATCCAGAAAATGTTCTTATCTTAACAATTCAACATCTTATCACTTTTAATTATATATGACTAGGGGATTCATAGGAGAAATGCCGAATACTAAAAAATATGGAGTGTATTGTAAAATATAATGAATGATTTTGATTATGTAAAATTAATAACTTATTTTTAATAAGTTACGATTTTTTTGTTCACAATACGATCATGTTGTTGTATAATGAAGTAGAAAATAGAATATCGGTCTATCTTCGGGGCAGGGTGAAAATCCCGACCGGCGGTGATGAACTATATGTGATTTTGTTCTAAGCCCGCGAGCCGTTAAGGCAGGATTTGGTGTGATTCCAAAGCCGACAGTACAGTCTGGATGGGAGAAGATGGAGGTTCAAGCGTTCAAAAAAGATAGGTATTTGAACGTCTGTTTGATGTGCCTTAAATTCTCCCTTTGTGTAAAACACAAAGGGTTTTTTCGTTCTATGAAAAAGTAGGCATAGCAGAACCTTTCCACTTTCCATGAGATGATCGATGGAAAAGGAGAGAGAAAGATGAAACAAAAAAACAGTGTAGTGCAGATGGTGAGTGTAGCAATGCTAAGTAGTATTGCATATTTACTGATGATGTTGGATTTCCCATTCCCAGGGCTTCCGCCATTTTTAAAAATTGATTTTAGTGATGTGCCAGCTCTAATTGCTGCGATTATTTTCGGGCCAGTTGCAGGGGTAATTGTAGAAGCGATAAAGAATATTTTACATTACGGGATTCAAGGGAGTTTAACGGGAGTACCAGTTGGAGAAATTGCTAACTTTATTGCAGGATGTTTATTTATTGGACCAGCAACTTTCTTATTTAGGAAGTATCGTACTGTTAAGAGTTTAACGACAGGATTAATGCTAGGGACAATTACAATGGCGCTCATTATGAGTGTATTAAATTACATCATCATATTCCCAGCTTACACTTGGTTTTTAAATTCACCAGCTATGTCTAGCGAAGCGATAAAAACAACGGTTGTAACGGCAATCTTACCATTTAATTTGATTAAAGGAATTGTTGTAACAATTGTATTTGTAGCGTTATTCTCACGCCTGAAAGTATGGGTATTTGCAAAAATGAAAAATGCATAAATATAAAATAAAACCATTAGTAGTATACAACTACTAATGGTTTTTTATTAAGGAGACTGAAAATAGAAAACAAAAAATACCCCTCAAATGAATGAGAGGTATTTTTTGAAGTTAATAAAAGACTATTCGAATTTTAAAGCATCGCCGTCGAATGATTCGTCAGCAACTTTAATTGAGTCAGTTGGACAACCTTCGAATGCATCCATCATATCTTCAAGTAATACATCTGGAATTTCAACGATACCTTGGTTATCGTCTAATGTTACGAATGCAATACCTTCATCATCATAGTCATAAATGTCTGGTGCAGCAGCGCCACAAGCACCACATGCAATACAAGTATCTTTATCAACGATTGTATATTTTGCCATCTTTTTTCCCTCCTGATAATATGTATGTGAAAAGCTCGCCATAAAAATTATAACCTTATTGTAAAACGGTTTTTAAAACTTTTCAACATAAAATTATAATGATAATCCTTATCAATTAGAGTGTCAACTAATTTTTGCATTATGTCATAAGATTTTCAAAATACGTAAATGTTATTTCGTTTGGTACAATATAATATATACAGGTATATATTGCCCATATGATAAGTTTAATGAGTAACGGTAGATGGCGCAATCATATCAAAAGTAATTAAGTTAGATTGAAAGGTGGAAGCGGTAATGCAACTACAATATACTGTATTGTATTGTTTAAAACAATTGAATGGTGAAAGAACCGTTTCTTCTATTTATTATTTATTAAAGGGAAAACGTTCTTCGCAAACGTTACAAGATGGAAATATGTTCCGAATTTCTTTTTTGTTTGGAATATATAAATCGTTAAATAGAAATGAATATGATCGTGAAGTTGCAAAGTTGTTGCAAGCAGATTTGATTCAAGAAATACATGAAAATACATATTTGTTAACACCTAAAGGTAAAATGCAGTTACATACATGGGAGGAAGGGTATGCTTTTCCAGCCCATTTGCATGGTTTGCACTATGGTGAATTAGGTGAAACGTTTTGGAAAAGATTATCTTTAATTATTCAAACTGTATCTAATTTACAACAGAATAATACGAAGTTTATTCCTATTCAACAAGATACAGAAATAATGGTGTGGGTGAAGCGATTTTTAACAGGTATGCCGTATAGGCGAAGTGAATTGGCGAAAAGATTATGGAAAGAAATACATAATCTTTTAGGGAAATGTGATGTGATAGAAGCAACGATTGTAACATATAGATTAACAGGATATGAACGTATCGGTTGTACATTGCAGCAGTTAGCGGAAATTACGAAACGAGATATTTTCAGGGTATATTTCTTATTTTGGGGTACAATTCATTTCCTTATACAAGAAGTTCGCGATAAAGAAAATGAATTTCCGTTATTAGCTGAGATTATCTCTTATCCAAATGAGAGAGCTGAATTATTTAGTTTATCAACGAAAAAAACATATAATTTTTGGAGACAAGGGCGCTCATTAGAAGAAATAGCGACAATTAGAAATCTAAAGGTTGCAACGATAGAAGATCATTTTGTTGAAATTGCTTTGCGTGAAAGAGATTTTTCTATCGAGATGTTTATGGAAAAAGACAAAATAGATAAAGTAACAGAAGTAATTGATGCATTACAAACACGTAAGTTGCGTGAGTTGAAACAAGCTGTTGGAGAGGGTATCTCTTATTTTGAAGTTCGTCTTGTATTGGCGCGGATGGAGGGTATAAATGAAACTTGAGGAATATTTATATAGGTGGTTTGGATATTCTGAATTTCGTCCAGGTCAAAAAGGGGTAATTACAGATTTATTGGAAGGAAAAGATGTTATAGCGATGCTTCCGACCGGAAGAGGGAAGTCTATGTGCTATCAACTTCCAGGGCTCATGCAAGAAGGGACAGTACTTGTTGTATCACCATTATTATCTTTGATGGAAGATCAGGTTACACAATTAAAATATGTTGTGAAAAACCGAGTGATAGCATTTAATAGTTTTCGGACATTGCATGAAAAAAGAGAAGCAATGAAAAGGTTAGCTTCCTATAAATTTATTTTTGTTTCACCTGAGATGTTGCAGTCGGAATTGTTAATAAGAGAATTGAAGAAAGTTCATATTTCATTATTTGTTGTGGATGAAGCTCATTGTATTTCGCAATGGGGTTATGATTTTAGACCAGATTATAAAAAACTAAATGTAGTTATTGAAAATATCGGGTCTCCTACGGTGCTAGCATTAACTGCAACAGCGACGAAAGATGTACTCCGAGATATAGCAGAGAGTTTGAATTTGGAGAATGTGACGCAGCATGTGTATTCTATTGATCGTCCAAATATAGCAATGGAAGTACAATTTGTGGAGACGATAGAAGAGAAGAAAGAGGCGCTTTTGGAACAGGTGATGTATTTACAAGGGCCGGGGATTGTATATTGTTCAAGCAGAGCATGGACAGAACGTTTAACGGAATATTTAAGGGGAAAAGGCGTTACTGGTGTCGCTTTCTATCATGGTGGTATGGAACATGAAGAGCGCATGTTAATTCAACAGCAGTTTATGAATGACCAGTTGCAGCTTGTAATATGTACAAGTGCTTTTGGTATGGGAGTAAATAAATCAAATACGAGATATATTATTCATTTCCACTATCCGACTAATATAGCTTCTTATTTACAAGAAATCGGAAGAGCTGGAAGAGATGGTGAACCTAGTATAGCTATTTTACTATGCAGTCCGTTAGATCACGATTTACCAATTTCAATCATTGAAGATGAATTGCCAAGCCAGTCACAAATACAATTTTTATTTTCTTTACTGCAGGAAAGAATGTTTCAAACAAAAGAATTACCAATAGAAGAGGTAGAAGAAATTTGTTATAATGCAGCAAGATTTAATGAACAATATTGGCGTTTCGTCCGCTATCATCTTGAAAAGCTTGGAATCATACAACAGAGAAAATTAATATTAGAGAGCTTGTCAGATGAAATTATGACAAGATTAATAGCTGAAGTAGAAATCAGGCTACGTAATAAATATAGTGAGCTAGAAAACATGAAATCATGGATACAAGTGAAAGAATGTAGACGTGAATATTTGCTGCGACAGTTCGGTTACAGAAAAGAGGGCGAGTTAAAGAATTGCTGCGACTATTGTCATATTACAAAAACAGATTATAAAAAAAGACAAGCGCAACAATCGGATTTCGACTATAATTGGGAAACAGAGTTACAAAAGCTTTTCGGTCTAGAAAAGATGGGGGAATGATGAACATTCAAAGGCATAATATTGAAGATATGAGTCCGAAAGAAATAAGGTTGAATCTGTATATCACACAGTTCATTATTATCGGTATCGGTTGTTTACTAGCATATATACTATTCCGAGATATAAAGTCGGTGTATAGTCTGTGGAAATGGGAACCGGTGTCTATACTTATAATAGGTGGCTTGTTAGCGATTGGTATTGTGTTATTAGATTATGTTGCAATGCGAGTATTTCCAGAGTCTTGGTTTGATGATGGTGGTATTAATGATAGGATGTTTCAAGGGATGTCAGTTATGCATCTACTTGTTATTACATTCATTATCGGCTTTGCAGAAGAATTTTTATTTAGAGGTGTAGTGCAGACGCACTTTGGAATTGTAATAGCGAGTTTCGTATTTGCAGTATTACATATTCGGTATATAAAAAAGCCATTTTTGTTTTGTTTCGTCTGTTTCATTAGTTTTGTTTTTGGCTATGTATTTGAATGGACAGGAAATTTGTTTATAACAATCTTTGCACACTTTCTTGTTGATTTTATAATGGGGCTCCAATTAAGAAAATAAATGGAAGGTGGTGGTGAACAACATGAGAAGACGAATTCCTGATTTTGAAGAGGAATTAGAAGTTGAGCGAGTGGAAGAAAAAGAAGGTTTACCGCCGCGTAGTGAAATTCATAGAAATAAAGAGAAAAAACAAAAGTTTAAAATGAATCATATTTTCGTCCGAGTTTTAACATTTCTATTCATATTACTACCAATTAGTATTTTATGGTATACGGATAAATATATTCAGGTGAAAAGTGATGGTAATAACGCTGGAAAAAGTGCATTTGAGGTCATTTTCTTTGATTCAGCTAAATCTCAGTCCGAGGCATCATCTGAGAAAGTTGTCACACATACGGTGAAAGAGGGAGAAACCTTAGAAAGTATAGCAAAGCAATATTTTTCAGATGAAACTGGGATCGAAGTGATTAAAAAGTATAATGATTTACAAAAAGATGAAGTGAATGTAGGTCAAGAATTAAAAATTCCGATAAAAGATAAGTCCACGAAGCGAGAGAGTTAGTAAAATACTTACTATAAAAACTGGGAATTATCTTTATGAGGAAGGGAGTAAAAAATATATGATATGGATTATCTTATTAAGTACTCTCGTTTGTATTGGTATTATATTTCTTCTTGTAATGTATACGGAAGCAACGCGTAATACGGTGCTAGAACATACTTTAATATTTGAAGAATTTCCGAAAAGTTTTCAAAAAGTAAATATATTCTTTATATCAGATATTCATAGAAGGGGCATTTCGAATTCGTTAATTGAACAAGTAAAAAGAAAAGTAGATCTTGTAATTATTGGTGGTGATTTAGCGGAAAAAGGTGTCCCTTTATCGAAAATCTCTGCAAATATACAAAAGTTAAGAGCGATAGCTCCTGTATATTTTGTATGGGGAAATAATGATTATGAGATTGAATATCATGAATTGGATGCTTTATTATTAGAAAATAATGTGAAAGTTTTAGATAATACAAGAGTTGTATTTGAGTCTGAATTAGGAGAGAAAATTTGTTTGCTCGGTGTAGATGATGTTGGTTTGAAACGTGATCGTTTAGATTTAGCGTTGGCTGATTGTAAGGAAGATGGTTTTCGCATATTAATTAGCCACAACCCTGATATAATAAATAAAATGTCTGGAAAAGAACAAATTTCACTTGTGTTAAGTGGACATACACATGGAGGACAGATTCGATTATTCCCATCTAAAAAATATTTAAAAGGTGGCGTATATAAGCATTCAAATATGACTCTTTTTGTTAGTAATGGGTATGGAACAACGTTGGTTCCACTTCGCTTCCGAGCACCTGCTCAAACACATATTATTACGTTATGCGGAGGGAAATGATGCCAACTCTAAACGGAAAATATAATATAAAAGCTGTTTCGAATATAATTGGAATTCAACCAAGTACGCTTCGTGCATGGGAAAGACGATATCAAATGATTGCCCCAAAGCGGAATCATGCGGGGCATCGATTATATACAGAAGAGCATATTCAAATTTTAAAATGGTTAATGGACAAGGTTTCTTCCGGCATGATGATTGGACAAGCAGTTCAATTATTAGAAGGGAATCGTTTGCAGAATAATGTTCAAAATGAAATACATTACGGTAGAGAAGTTGTTTTAGTGGACGATATACTACAAGCTTTGTTAAAATTTGATGAAATTACAACTTCTGCATTGTTAAACGAGGCTTTTAGTATTTATGCAACAGAAAAAGTTATAGCAAGTATTGTTCTTCAAGTGTCAAATAAATTGTTAACGTTAAAAAATAACAATGAAGTTACAATGGTGCAATTCCAATATGTCGTATCATTTTTACAAACGCGTCTAGGGATGGTATATCATAATGCATCATCGTTTTCTTCTATACACAAAGTTGTCGTGTTAGAAAGTAATATGTTGAAAGGGTTTGTTTTCTCAACGTATTTACGATTAAAAGGATATGATGTGATATATATTCGGGCAAGCGTAGCGGAAGATAGTATTTCGTTAGCTGTTGAGCAAATAAGACCTAAATATGTAGTAATCTCTTTTGATGACGGACGAGAACGGAAGAATGTAATGAGCTATGTGGGTTTTTTGCAAGAAAAAAATGAGAACCTTTCTGTTGGGATTATAGGAGAAATAGGTGCTCGAGATCAGTTGAACATTCAAACAAGCCTAATTGGTGATACGAAAGAAGAATGGGATGATTGGTTAAACATGTTAGAATAGTTGTTCGAAAAGAACCATCTATTTTCTATTTCATATAATAAAAATTATATTCATTGGTTGCGTAGGGAGGGTATGATATGAGGCTGGAACGATTAAATTACAATAAGATAAAAATTTTCTTAACATTTGATGATTTATCTGAAAGAGGATTAACGAAAGAAGATTTGTGGAGAAATGCACCGAAAGTACAGCAATTATTTCGTGATATGATGCAAGAAGCAAATAAAGAATTAGGATTTGAAGCGGATGGTCCGATTGCAGTTGAAGTATTTTCTCTACAAGCGCAAGGAATGGTCGTAATTGTAACGAAAGAACATCAAGAAGCGGATACAGATGATGAGTTCCGTGACGAGTTTATTGAAATGCAAGTGACTCTAGATGAAAGCGAGCATATCCTTTATGAATTTGCTACACTAGATGACGTAATTAACCTGTCGAATCGTTTATATAACCTTGATGTAACTGGCGGAAAATTATATACGTGGGATGGGCGTTTCTATCTTTGGATGGAAGAAGAGGAGCAAATTCAATTACTGAAGGCAGATTTTATAGCTATTTTAGCGGAATATGGTAATCCGTCTACAGCAACTATTTATCGTCTAATGGAGTATGGTAAAGAATTAATGGCTTCTCAAGCAATTGAACAAATACACAATTACTTTGTGAAAAAACAAAACCTTAGCTAATATAACCTAAGGTTTTGTTTTTTTTATTGTACTTAAATGTATCTTTTCAAAGTGCTGTACATGAATAAAATAAAAAATATTTAAATATTTAAGTATTTTACTTTTCTAAAAGTAATAAAAGGACTATAATGATAGTGAAAACGCTTGCAACAGAAAATACTTTGTATATATTTGTTAGCGTTTTCTATTGCATTCCAAATTTAACGGTGTATACTAGGCAATGAAGGTTTACTAAACAAGTGAAATTACAGGGGGTTTACTTACTATGGTAGCCGAAAAGGGAACTCAAACAAAAACACAACAACAAAGGGAACAACATTTTGAACTATTGAATTCAACACAAATTGTTATCAGTGAAGCGTTAGAAAAATTGGGTTATCCAAACGAAGTATATGAATTATTAAAAGAACCAGTTCGTATGATGACAGTGAAAATACCAGTTCGTATGGATGACGGGACTGTTAAAATATTTACAGGATATCGTGCACAACATAATGATGCTGTTGGTCCAACGAAAGGTGGAATTCGCTTCCATCCGAATGTAACAGAAAATGAAGTGAAAGCACTTTCAATTTGGATGAGTTTAAAATGTGGTATTGTCGACTTACCATATGGCGGAGGTAAAGGTGGAATTATCTGTGACCCACGTGAAATGTCATTCCGTGAGTTAGAAAGATTAAGCCGTGGTTATGTACGAGCAATTAGTCAAATCGTAGGGCCGACGAAAGATATTCCAGCTCCAGATGTATTCACAAACTCTCAAATTATGGCATGGATGATGGATGAGTATAGCCGTATTGATGAATTTAACTCGCCAGGATTTATTACAGGTAAGCCACTTGTATTAGGTGGATCACATGGACGTGAAACAGCAACAGCGAAAGGTGTTACAATTTGTATTCGCGAAGCTGCAAAAAAACGCGACATTGATATTAAAGGTGCGCGCGTTGTTGTTCAAGGATTCGGTAATGCTGGTAGCTTCTTAGCTAAATTTATGCATGATGCAGGTGCAAAAGTTATTGCAATCTCAGATGCTTACGGCGCATTGCATGATCCAAATGGATTAGATATTGATTATTTATTAGACCGTCGTGATAGCTTCGGTACAGTAACAAAACTATTTAATAATACAATTTCAAACAAAGAATTGTTAGAACTTGATTGTGACATTTTAGTTCCAGCTGCAATTGAGAATCAAATTACAGAAGAAAATGCTAATGATATTAAAGCAAAAATTGTTGTTGAAGCTGCAAATGGTCCAACAACATTAGAAGCAACTAAAATTTTAACAGATCGCGGAATTTTACTTGTTCCAGACGTATTAGCGAGTGCTGGTGGGGTAACAGTATCTTACTTTGAGTGGGTACAAAATAACCAAGGTTACTACTGGACTGAAGAAGAAGTAGAACAACGTTTAGAAAAAGTAATGGTAAGATCATTTGATTCTATTTATGAAACAGCACAAGTTCGTAAAGTGAACATGCGCTTAGCAGCGTATATGGTCGGTGTTCGTAAAATGGCTGAAGCAAGTCGCTTCAGAGGTTGGGTATAATATTATATTGTGAGAAAACGTGATTCCTTTCGAGGGAATCACGTTTTTTTGTTGAAGTATTAGAGTGAGGTGTTGTAAATGGGAGATGAAATGATGGAACGAGTAGAACAATTAGAAGAAAAGGTTAAGAGGTTAGAGGGAGAACTCGTAAAAACGAAGCAAGATCGAAAAGCAAGTACCGCTCGGGTGTTCGGAGAAGGATTATTATTTTTAATATTTGGTGCGGTTGTAGTAGGGCCGATTATCGCTTTTATATTGGTAATTATTAATTGGTTTGTTGAAAAATAAAATAAAAACAAAAAGAACGCTTGTTCTACACGAACAAACGTGCTATACTCTCCTTAGATAAACAAAACGGAAATGATTTTAAGGAGAGATAAATGATGAAAATGACAGTAGACCAAAGATTTATGATGCCAGCAGATGTTGTAGAACGAGTGGAAGTATTAAGAAACAAACAAAGTAAGCGCGGCACATTATTACAATCAGTAAATAAATTTTTCGGTTTAGATACGAAAGAAGATTGTGTTTGGTTTTACGGTTTTTATGGAGTTGCTGTAAGTATTTTATTATTTATGGTGTTCACATCAAATATTTTCGATTTTCTCTTCGCGTAAGAAATATGCTATAAGGACATTGCTACCGAATACATATATAAAGAAGTAAGGTAATCTTCTGAAGCGGGAGTTGGTAGTAATGGCGATGTTTCCTATAGAGCGTAACTATATTGGATATGGAAGTTCACGACCGGGTATTCCTCTTTCTAAAGTAAGGTTTATTGTAAGTCATGATACGGGGAATCCTGGTAGCAATGCGATTGGGAATCGGGATTATTTTAATGAAATACAGCCGAAAGCTTCGGCACATACATTTATAGATGACAAAACGATATTAGAAATTATTCCTATAAATGAAGTTGCCTACCATGTTCGATATGGTGTGCCGACAGATAATGACTTATATGGATATGATGCCAATAAGGCTGCCATTGGAGTGGAGCTTTGTTATGGCGGTGATGTTAACTTTTGGGAAGCATATACCCGTTTTACGTGGTATCATGCGTATTTATGTCAAAACTTCGGCTTGAATCCGAAAAAAGATATCGTATCACATAAAACACTTGACCCAGCTAGAAAGATTGATCCTGAAAATGTATTAGGGAAACAAGGTATTAAATTTCAGCAGTTTTTAGCAGATGTCTATCGGATGTACGTTTCGTTTAGATGACAAATATATGAAAAATGAATACAATAAAGATAGGTGCCTACTGCTGTAAGTAGGTTTTTTCTTGTTTTTATAAATAGTGTATTGGTAGAAGACTAGGAGTGAACCGAGTATGCAGAAAGAAACAGCTATTATAATTGGAGGCGGTCCGTGCGGATTAGCAGCAGCAATTTCGTTGCAAAAGGTAGGGATAAATCCGTTAGTAATTGAAAAAGGAAACATTGTAAATGCGATTTATAATTATCCAACTCATCAAACATTTTTCTCCTCTAGTGAAAAATTAGAAATTGGTGATGTAGCTTTTATTACAGAAAATCGTAAGCCTGTTCGAAATCAAGCGCTTGCGTATTATCGCGAAGTAGTAAAACGTAAATCTGTACGTGTAAATGCTTTTGAACGAGTGGAGAACGTTCAAAAAGATGGAGAAGCTTTTCAGGTTGAGACGACAAAGCGTGACGGAAGTAGAGAAATATATATAGCGAAATATATTGTAGTAGCAACTGGATATTATGACAATCCAAATTATATGAATGTTCCAGGTGAGGAATTGAAGAAGGTAGCTCACTATTTTAAAGAAGGACATCCTTATTTTGATCGAGATGTAGTCGTTATAGGTGGGAAAAACTCGAGTGTAGATGCCGCTTTAGAGCTTGTGAAAGCTGGTGCACGTGTAACGGTTTTATATCGCGGAAGTGAGTATTCACCAAGTATAAAGCCGTGGATTTTGCCAGAGTTTGAGGCGTTAGTCCGAAATGGTACAATTGACATGCATTTCGGGGCTCATGTGAAAGAAATTACTGAACATACATTAACGTATACAGTTGATGGCGAAGCATATACAATCCAAAATGATTTTGTATTTGCGATGACTGGTTACCACCCTGATCATAGTTTCTTAACAAAGATGGGTGTTCGGATTGATGAAGAGACAGGACGTCCAATTTATGCACAGGATACGATGGAAACGAACGCTGAAAATATTTTCATTGCAGGTGTAATTGCTGCTGGAAATAATGCAAATGAAATATTTATTGAGAACGGTCGATTTCATGGGGATGCGATTGCGCAAACCATTGCAACAAGAGAAATATAAAAAGAAGCTGTCGAAATAAACTTCGACAGCTTCCTTTTTAATCGTGCATAAACATGTTTTGGATTGCTTCATGAGAAGTTGTATTCTCTAATGCAACTAATAATTTAATACGTGCTTTTTGAGCGTTTAAACCGTATGTGAATACAATACCCATATCTTTTAATTGTTTGCCGCCACCTTCATATGAATATACATCTTGAACGATGCCATTGAAACAGCGAGAAACTAATACGACAGGAATTCCTTTATTTATTAGTCGTTCTAGACTAGGAAGTGTTCTTGGAGGTAAATTACCTTGTCCAAGCGCTTCAATAACAATCCCGTCTACCGGAAGATTTTCAATTGCTGCTAACAATGTATCGTCCATACCAGCGTACGCTTTTAGAACGACTACATTTTTAGAAACCTTATTTACTGAATATGTTTCGTGATGTACTAAAGCATGGTGGAATACAACACCACGTTTTGTTACCATACCGATTGGTCCATACTGTGGACTTTGGAATGTTGCTACATTACTTGTATGTGTTTTCGTTACGTTTGTAGCGCAATGAATTTCGTCGTTTAATACGACTAAAACGCCTTTTTCGGCAGCTTCACTACTGCTAGCGACTTTTACAGCTGATAAGAAGTTATATAGACCATCAGCACCTAATTCATTGCTAGAGCGCATTGCGCCTGTTACAACGATCGGAATAGTTGCTTGTACTGTTAAATCTAAGAAATAGGCCGTTTCTTCTAATGTATCCGTACCATGCGTAATGACTACGCCATGAATGTTGTCTTGTTTTACTCTTTCATCAATGATGACTTGTAATTGTAACATTTCGCTCGGTGTCATATGAGGAGATGGTAGATGAAACACATCTTCAACGATTAAATCAACATCGCCTTCTAAATCCGGAATGAATTTTAAAAGAGGATTTTTTTCACCTGGTTGTACGACCCCAGTTTCTTTATCTTCCTCCATTGCAATTGTTCCACCTGTGTGTAAAACTAGGATTTTTTTCAATGCTTATACCCCTTTCAAGTAAAAAAATACATTTAGAACATAACATGTTTTGAGTAAATTCGACAATGGAAATGTATAAAAGTATGCCTCGAAAATGACAATAAAATGAAATGCTATATGTACGATGTATAAAATTACGAAACGAAATGTGCAAATACAGTATAGGAGGGAGCCGTTACGTTGAAAAAGATGGAGAGAATGCTTATTCGTATATTAATAATACAATTCATTTGTCTTTCTGTTGTGCAATTGTTATTTATACATAAGTCATCAGTGAAATATTTATCTAAAATTGTTTATTATGAAGGTGTCATGGTAAAAAACAAAGCAGAAATCTTACGGGTGAATAGGTAGTTTTCATTTTCTTCTATGAAGGATTATGCTACAATAATTGAGGATTTAATGACGTGAAGCAAATGAGAAGAAGCAGGAGAATACCTGCTTTTCGTTTTGTTTTATAAGTGAAAAAATGAGGTGTTACAATGGATAAACGAATTTCAATTGCTATAGATGGTCCAGCAGCGGCTGGAAAAAGTACAGTTGCGAAAGTTGTGGCGAAGAAGCTTTCTTACGTTTATATTGATACAGGCGCAATGTATCGTACAATTACATATGCAGCCCTTGAGCAAAAAGTGGACATTGAAAATGAAGAGCAGTTAATGGAAGTTGTAAAAAATGTGAAAATTGAGTTTCAGCAAGGAGAAAATACACAACTTGTATTTTTAAATGGACAAGATGTTTCGGAAGTCATTCGTACACCTGAGGTGACGAATCGAGTATCGATTGTGGCAAAACATCGCCTTGTTCGTGAAGAAATGGTACGTCGTCAACAAGAGTTAGCAGAAAAAGGCGGCGTTGTAATGGATGGTCGTGATATTGGTACACATGTGTTACCAGATGCTGAAGTAAAGATCTTTATGCTTGCTTCTGTTGAAGAAAGAGCAGAGAGAAGACATTTAGAAAATATGAATAAAGGTTTCGATTCTAATTTAGAGCAGTTAAAAGAAGAAATTGCTCAGCGTGATAAATTAGATTCAGAACGCGAAGTTTCTCCTCTAAAAAAAGCTGATGATGCATTGGAATTAGATACAACTTCTTTATCAATTGAAGAAGTTGTCCAAAAAATTATGGGTATTGTTTCGGGAGTGTTTGCGAAATAAAGAAAGGGGGTAGCCTCTTTCTTTTTTGTTTATATAAAAATGTAAAGGATACGTGAATTGTGAGTCTCTTTCCTTGACAAATGACCGGATTTATAAGAAGTTAGTTAAAGAGGAATAAAACTGTCAGAATATATTCGCTATTATATTTCAAAACATACTTTCTTCAACATGATTTTGCTGTATACTATTTATATAGGTTTAATATATTTTCTAGTGAAATGTATGAAGCTTACGTATGTGATGATAAATTCTTAAACATGCAAATGAAAACAATTGTTTTCATTTCGTATATACATAAAAAATGCTTTGTCAATTCTGTAGGGAGGTATTTCCATGGTAGAGAAAATGAATGAAGAAGTTATGGATTCAAAAGAATTACAAGTTGGTGACGTTGTTACAGGTTCTGTAACGAAAGTTGAAGAGAAACAAGTGCTTGTAAATGTTGGATACAAAACAGATGGCGTAATTCCAATTAGTGAATTAGCTAACGTTCATATTGAAAAAGCAAGCGATGTTGTAGAATTAGATCAAATACTAGAATTAAAGATTATTAAATTAGAAGAAAATGATCTTGTCTTATCTAAACGTGCTGTTGATGCAGAAAAAGCATGGGTAGAATTACAAGAGAAATTTACTTCTGGTCACGTATTTGATGTTACCGTAAAAGATATCGTGAATGGTGGATTAGTTGTGGACCTTGGTGTTCGTGGCTTTATACCAGCTTCACTTGTAGAAGTACATTATGTAGAAGATTTTACTGACTATAAAGGCAAAACATTAGCCGTGAAAATTGTTGAATTGGACCGTGAAAAAAATCGTGTGATCCTTTCGCATAAAGCGGTAGTAGAATTAGAACTAGATTCTAAGAAGAAAGAAGCAATTTCTTCATTAAAAGAAGGCGACGTTGTTGAAGGGACAGTACAACGACTAACGGATTTTGGTGCTTTCGTTAATGTTGGCGGTGTGGACGGTTTAGTTCATATTTCACAAATTTCACACGAACGTGTAGAGCAACCTTCTGAAGTATTAGAGCAAGGTCAAAAGGTAAAAGTAAAGGTATTATCTGTTGATGCTGATACACAACGTATTTCTTTATCAATTAAAGCAGCTCAACCAGGACCTTGGGAAAATATTGCTGGTGAAGTAAAAGCTGGTGATATTCGTGAGGGAATAGTAAAACGTCTTGTTACATTTGGTGCATTCGTTGAAATTTTACCTGGCGTCGAAGGTCTTGTGCATGTATCTCAAATTGCAAATCGTCACGTGAAAAATCCAAATGAAGTATTGGAAATGGGACAAGAAGTAAAAGTGAAAGTACTTGAAGTTCATGTAGCAGAGAAACGTATTTCTTTAAGTATAAAAGAAGCGCTTGAGGAAAATAATGTAACTGAAGATTATAGTCAGTATGAACCGAATGCTGATTCTGCTACTTTCCAATTAAGTGACATTATTGGTGAACAACTGAAAAAATTAAAGAAATAAAGAGGGGTACAAGTGGTAAGGGCAAAACGTAAATTAGATCATATTGAATACGCTCTTTCTACTGGTCAGTCTCGTACGCATGGCTTTCATGATATTGATTTTGTGCATCAAAGCTTGCCAAATTCAAATTATGACACAATAACATGTGAAACAAAAATCGGCGAACTTTCACTAAGTTCGCCGATTTTTATCAATGCGATGACTGGTGGTGGAGGAGAGAAAACGTTACATATTAATGAGCAATTAGCATATGTAGCGAAACATCATAATCTTGCTATGGCTGTAGGATCGCAAATGGCTGCGTTAAAAGATGAAAGTGAGGCTGCTTCTTATAAGATAATTAGAAAGGTAAATCCACATGGGGTTTTCTTTGCTAATTTAGGTAGTGAGGCAACTACTGAGCAGGCAGAGCGTGCCGTTGATATGATTGAAGCGAACGCATTACAAATTCATTTAAATGTCATACAAGAGTTAACGATGCCAGAAGGAGACCGTGACTTTACTGGTGTGCTTCAGCGTGTTGAGAAAATTGTTTTAAATAGTAAAGTTCCTGTCATTGTGAAAGAAGTTGGATTTGGAATGAGTAAGGAAACAATGCAACAGTTAGCGAGCATAGGTGTAACGGCAATTGATATTGGCGGACAAGGTGGTACGAATTTTGCTGCTGTTGAAAATGAAAGAAGACAGCGAATGCTTTCTTATTTTAATAACTGGGGCATACAAACAGCAACCTCGATTATTGAAGCAACCTCTACAAATAATAACCTCTCTTTTATTGCATCTGGGGGTATACAAACAGCGCTTGACGTAGCGAAAGCAATCGCATTAGGGGCGAATACAACTGCTTTTGCTGGATACTTTTTACGCATTTTAATGCAAGATGGCATCGAGAAGTTAGTGGATGAAATTGATCTTCTACATACAGATTTGAAATTTATTATGACAGCTCTTGGCGCGAAGACGATAGAAGAGTTACAATCTGTACCTCTTGTTGTAAAGGGCGAAACGTATCATTGGTTAACGCAGCGTGGTATTGATACGACGCATTATAGTAGGAGATAAAAAATCAACCGTTTGGTTGATTTTTTTGTTTTCTATTCATTTTAGTAATATAAAGTGAGGGATAGAATTGATATTCTAGAAAAATGAAATAATTCCTATATATAAACAGTATCTTGTAAAATTTGCGACTGAAAAATGTAGATAATGTGCCATTGAATTATTGCAGAAGGCTTAATTTTGCTAAGAAAAATAGGTATGGATAAAAATAAAGTTTAGAAAAATTTGTATGTGAAATGTTATTTCAATATGAATAGAAATTATGAAGAAATATGTAAAAGACGGTTTCGTACAATATCGAAACCGTCTTTTTGTATTCATTAGTGCTGATTCTGTTTTCGAGCTTGCTCAGGTGTATCAAGTCCAGTTGCACCCGGATATTGTAGTGATTGGTCACGGTCAGATTCAACGCGGCGAGATTCTCTTAGTTTTCGTTCTTGACGATCTTTACCCATAATGAATAGCACCTCCTTATTAAAAGTGTTGCTGTTATATGAAAAAACTATGCGCGAAGAAAGTGGATTAACTTTCATAAAAAGTTCCCATAATGGAAAACATAGGAGGTGAAATGATGGAAGGGAGTACTTTTTATTTTGTAGCTTGGATAGGGTGGATTGTCGTAACATTTTTTATGAAAAAGGACTCTATTCGGTGGAAGATAAGCGCTTGTATATTGATTTTTATTATTTGTTCTCCGTTACATGTAACGATTGCTTCATTCACGGTATCAGTAAATGCAATTTTACTTTCTGGTATAGCTTTTATAGGAATCACGCTCTATTCTATTTGGAAAAAATTATATAGCTTACTTTCGGCACTTATTATTGCAATGTTATATACAAGTTTTCATTTGTTAGAAGTATATGATCCAATTTGGATTGTGGTGGACAGGTTGTTTTTGTTAAGTAGTGCTCTTGTATATGCATCCGTTTTATTACATGAGGATCGCATATTACGACTATGTTCTCTTTATATAGGAATGTTGCAGGGAGAGTTGTTTGTGACAATTATTTTTCGGAAACTGCATTTTCCTTACGATTACGGTAGTTTAGCGTTTTTTGATATCGTCGCTGTTTCTACATTATTCATGGCAATTTTATTTTGGATTGCGAAAGTATCAGTACACATGGAACAGTTTAAGAGGAAAACACGTAAAAGAAAGGCGAGGGTAATACATGATTGAATATACACCGGCCATTTTATGCGGCGTAATAGCAGGGACAGTAACGAGAGTGCTTATGCTCCGGACAGATACGCGGCAATATCCGACGAGGCTCCACGGGAAAATTATTCATATTGCGATGGGGTTAATTGC
Source organism: Bacillus cereus group sp. MYBK245-2 (assembly GCF_051916145.1). Taxonomy (NCBI): domain Bacteria; kingdom Bacillati; phylum Bacillota; class Bacilli; order Caryophanales; family Bacillaceae; genus Bacillus; species Bacillus cereus group sp. MYBK245-2. The sequence goes on from NZ_JBQAGB010000002.1 coordinate 103,865, forward strand.
GGCAGCTTTAGGAGCGATTGCGATTCCGTCTATATTGAAAAAAGATTTTTCTGCCATTACGTTTCTTACGTTAGCAGCAACACAGTTTCGTGATGTGCGTAATATGGAAAGAAATACATTGCAACAATTAGATGGTTATGAGCTTGTACCGCGTGGGAATACATATATTGAAGGAATTGCATTAGTTTTTGAAAGTCGCAACTATTTGGCGATGTTAACGTCGTTTGTAACGACGTTTGCTTATATAGGGTTCCGTTCATGGATTGCTGGAGTAGTTATGGCTATCATCGCATTTTTTATCGCGAAAAAATTAATGTCTGGTAAGAGGTTGCATGATCTTGTTGATATCGAGCATGTTCCACTTCGTTTTGAAGGAGCGGGGCTGTATATTGATAATATTTACATTATGAATATTGGATTGCCAGCAAGACAAGAGGAAATTATGAAGTATGGAATGGGTTTTATTTTAAGACCGAAATCAATTGATGCGATGGTGACAATCTCTAACTTAGGACAACGACAAGCTATTTTACATGATGTTTCTGTTGCTTTAGGGATTTATAGAGATTCTGGTACGCCGGCACTTGTACCGTTAGCAAAGCGTGATTTAGAGGATGGCAGGGTTGGAATCTTTGTCTTGCCACAAGATCAAGATGCGGAGAAAGCGATAGGTGTCATAGGGAACGTGCCGACGTTAGAAAGTGCTGTTCATATGTCATCGGAAGCCCCGAAAGGAAGGGGAGATAAGAGATGATGTTAGAAAGTGTAATTCTTGCAGTTATTACAACGACCCCGGAGAAATTTGCTGGTGGTGCTCCTCTGTTTACTTGTGAATCTAAAGAGGAATTAGAATTTGTTGCAAATAATTTAGAGGCAATTCTAGATGGCATTGCGCATCGCTTACAAGAGAATGTATATATTATTGTGAAACATTAGCAACGTGTGTTATAATGTGAGGTGTTTTGATACGTTGAGAAATATTCTGGAATGCAAATCCCTTCTTGCACAAAGAAGGGTTTTTTACATAATAAACAGAAGCAAGTTGAAAGGATGAAAGTATATGCCGAAACCAGTAATAGCAATAGTAGGCCGCCCGAACGTAGGGAAATCTACTATTTTCAATAGAATTGTTGGAGAGAGAGTTTCAATCGTAGAAGATATTCCAGGTGTAACGCGCGATCGTATTTATAGCGCTGGAGAATGGTTAAATCATGAATTTAACATTATTGATACAGGTGGAATTGATATTGGAGACGAGCCATTTTTGACACAAATTCGTCAACAAGCTGAAGTAGCAATTGATGAAGCGGATGTTATCATTTTTATGACAAATGGTCGTGACGGTGTAACAGCAGCTGATGAAGAAGTTGCGAAAATATTATATCGTTCAAATAAACCGGTTGTACTTGCAGTAAATAAAGTGGACAATCCGGAAATGCGCAGTGATATTTATGATTTCTATGCATTAGGATTTGGTGAGCCATTCCCAATTTCGGGTACACACGGATTAGGATTAGGTGACTTATTAGACGAAGCTGCACAGCATTTTCCAAAGATTGAAGAAGACGGATATGATGAAGATACAATTCGTTTCTCTTTAATTGGCCGTCCAAACGTAGGGAAATCATCACTTGTAAATGCTCTTCTTGGTCAAGAACGTGTAATTGTTAGTAATGTAGCAGGAACAACTCGTGATGCGGTCGATACACCATATAGTAAAGATGGGAAAGATTATGTAATTATCGATACAGCTGGTATGCGTAAAAAAGGGAAAGTGTATGAAAGTACAGAAAAGTATAGTGTACTTCGTGCACTAAGAGCGATTGAACGTTCTGACGTTGTTTTAGTCGTTTTAGACGGTGAAGAAGGAATTATTGAACAAGATAAAAAAATCGCTGGATACGCTCATGATTCAGGGCGAGCTGTCGTTATCGTTGTAAACAAATGGGACGCAGTGAAAAAAGACGAGAAAACAATGAAAGCATTTGAAGAAAACATCCGTTCTCATTTCCAATTTTTAGATTACGCACCGATTGTGTTCTTATCTGCGAAAACGAGAAAACGTACACAAACGCTAATACCGGTTATCGATGAGGTAAATGAAAGTCATAGTATCCGTATTCAAACGAATGTATTAAATGATGTAATTATGGATGCGGTAGCGATGAATCCAACGCCAACGCATAACGGTAGTCGTCTGAAGATTTTCTATGCAACACAAGTTGCGGTAAAACCACCAACATTTGTTGTGTTTGTAAACGATCCAGAACTATTGCATTTCTCATATGAGCGTTTCTTAAAGAATCGTTTACGTGAATCATTTGGCTTTGTGGGAACGCCGATTCACATTATCGCTAGAGCAAGAGACTAATGGAGAGGATGTGATTTTATGACAAAAATCACAGTAGTTGGAGCAGGTAGCTGGGGAACAGCGTTAGCGATGGTATTAGCTGACAATGGGCATGATGTACGTATTTGGGGAAATCGTTCTGAACTTATGGATGAGATTAATACAAAACATGAGAATAGTCGATATCTTCCGGGAATTACATTGCCAAGCACAATCGTAGCCTACTCTTCTTTAGAAGAAGCATTAGTAGATGTAAATGTAGTACTGCTTGTAGTACCAACGAAAGCGTATAGAGAAGTACTACAAGATATGAAGAAATATGTAGCGGGTCCGACTACTTGGATTCATGCAAGTAAAGGAATTGAACCTGGTACGTCAAAACGTATTTCGGAAGTGATTGAGGAAGAAATTCCAGAGGACTTAATTAAAGATGTTGTTGTACTATCTGGACCGAGTCATGCGGAAGAAGTTGGGTTACGTCAGGCGACAACTGTTACGTCTGCAGCAAAGCGTATGGAAGCGGCTGAGGAAGTACAAGATTTGTTTATGAATAGTTATTTCCGTGTATACACAAATCCAGATATCGTTGGAGTTGAACTTGGTGGTGCGTTAAAAAATATTATCGCATTAGCTGCTGGGATAACTGATGGTCTTGGATTAGGTGATAATGCGAAAGCGGCATTAATGACGCGTGGTTTAACGGAGATTGCTCGTTTAGGAAGAAAAATGGGTGGAAATCCGTTAACGTTTGCTGGTCTAACTGGTATGGGGGACTTAATTGTAACTTGTACAAGTGTCCATAGCCGAAATTGGCGTGCTGGGAATTTGCTTGGAAAAGGACACTCTTTAGAAGAAGTGTTAGAAAGCATGGGTATGGTTGTGGAAGGTGTAAGAACAACGAAAGCTGCGCATGAATTGGCAGAGAAAATGGAAGTGGAAATGCCGATTACAGCTGCTTTATATGACGTCTTATTCAATGGGAATAATGTAAAAGATGCAGTAGGCTCATTAATGGGGCGTGTTCGAAAACATGAAGTGGAAGCTATACCTGACTTACTTTAAAGAAAAGCGACAGAAGTACAATTGTACTTCTGTCGCTTTTTATTTTTTTGGGTCTTTTCACCATTTTTTTATTTTTGCATAGGATGAAGAGTAACTTGAGGAGAGGGTGAAAAGAATGGATAACAACATTTTTAATAACATTGAAAAAGAAGCGAAAGTGAATAAAGAAGATATTTTTAAATTAGCATCATCGGTACAAAATGCGAATTTACGTGATGAGACTGTACTTCGTCAATTGATTCATCAAGTGGCTCTTATGGCAGGACGTGAGGTGCCGAAAGAACAAGAGGATCAAATTGTAAAAGCGATTATTAACAATAATATGCCGACAGATTTTGGCTCGTTAAGCAAAATGTTTAAAAAATAAAATATGAGAAACAAAGAGTTTGTAAATTGCATATGATAGCCATGAAAGTATGGGAATAGAGCTGTTTTGGGCATATTTGGTCAACCGAAGCGAGTGATACACTCGCTTCGGTTTTATTTTTATCTAGACTGGTGGAAAATGCTGAAAAACCTATTGATTAAAACTACATATTCTCGATTTGTAGTAAAATGTTCTTTTTTGTATTTGTTTAAAGATTTTAATTTGTTAAAATAGTATAAAAATAGATTGATAAAAAGGGGTGTGTATATGTCGGAAGGGCTAATAAAAATGTGGTTTGCTTTAGGGGCAATTGGATTTATGTTTTTTGCAGTAAGTTTTATTTTGCTAAGCAGATATAAAATAAAGAATAAATTTTTGAAAGGGATTACAGCGTTGGTAGCGTACACCCTTATGATTGTATCAGGAATTGTTATTTTTCTTGTTGTATTTAGTGGACCTGTACAGCAGTAAAGGGAATGATACGGAGCGAGTTAAATTAGTATGAAAAGGTGATTGCTAGTGAAAAAAGTCCATATTATTTTAATATTTTGTTGTATGAGCATTTTAACAGGATGTCTGTATCCAAAAGAAAATATGAAACAAAATGCTGTGCCTTATGAAGATCAGCTGCAGGTCGTTCAAAAAGCTGTTGCGACATTTAAGGAGCAAAATGACGGGATATTGCCAATTAAGACGCGGGATATGAATACGCCTATTTATCAAAAATATCCAATCGATTTTCAAAAGATTTCTCCGCGTTACATACAAGAAGCGCCAGGGAATGCCTATGAAAGCGGGGGAGTATATCAATACGTATTAATAGACGTTGAAACAAACCCGACAGTAAAGTTAATTGATGTGAGGATGGCTGAACAAATTCAGCAATTATCATTAAAGCTTAGGATGTATCGAGATGAACATCAATATCCACCTTTTAAAAAGGTAATTTCAGATGGTGTGTATGAATTAGATTTCAAAAAACTTGGATATAAAGATGTACCGCAAGTGACAAGTCCGTATTCTGGTAAAGGACTTCCGTTTGTAATTAACGAAAAGGGAGAAATTTATGTTGATTATAGAATCGACTTATATGAAGCGCTGAAAAAAAACGAAGGACAATTTAAGGAGGGGGAAGATATTCGGAATATACTTTCGAAAGATTCTCCGTTTGTACCTGCGTATTCTTTACCGTATACGGTAAAGAATGGAGAACCAATTTTTTTAAAATCATAAGTCATGAACCTTTCTTTTAGTGAATAAGTTCTAGAAGAAAGGTTTTTTATGTTACACAACTTGCGATGCAAACAAAAGGTATTTTTTTAATAGTCATATGAAATTGGACAAAATTATATGATATATTGTCCGAACTTCTAGAATACCATTATATTATATCAGATATTATAGGCAACGTTAGAGAAGGTATTAGTTGACTATAAACGTGGAATTATTCCCAAAAATATTGAGGGAGGGAATCACTTGGAAAAGGTAGATATTTTTAAAGATATTGCGGAACGCACAGGCGGTGATATTTATTTTGGAGTTGTAGGAGCTGTTCGAACAGGAAAATCAACATTCATCAAAAAATTTATGGAACTTGTAGTTATTCCTAATATTGAAAATGAGTCTGACCGTCAAAGAGCGCAGGATGAACTACCTCAAAGTGCTGCTGGCCGTACAATCATGACGACGGAACCGAAGTTTGTTCCAAACCAAGCGGTTTCTATCGAAGTAGATGAAGGTCTTGAAGTGAATATTCGATTAGTAGATTGCGTCGGATATACAGTTCCAGGAGCAAAAGGCTATGAAGATGAGAATGGCCCGCGCATGATTAATACTCCTTGGTATGAAGAACCTATTCCATTCCATGAAGCTGCAGAAATCGGAACACGGAAAGTAATTCAAGAACATTCAACAATTGGTGTTGTAATTACAACAGATGGAACGATTGGTGAAATTCCAAGAAGAGATTATATAGAGGCAGAAGAACGCGTCGTAAATGAGCTAAAAGAAGTCGGAAAACCTTTCATTATGATCATTAACACTGTACAGCCGTATCATCCAGATACAGAGCAATTGCGCCAAAGCTTATCTGAAGAATATGATATCCCAGTCATTGCGATGAGTGTTGAAAGTTTAAGAGAAACAGATGTATACAATGTACTTCGAGAGGCGTTATTTGAGTTCCCTGTTTTAGAAGTGAATGTGAACCTTCCGAGCTGGGTAATGGTGCTAAATGAAGGGCATTGGTTACGCCAAAGTTATCAAGAAGCCGTTCAAGAGACTGTGAAGGATATAAAACGTCTTCGTGATGTAGACCGTGTCGTATGGCAGTTTAGTCAGTATGAATTTATTGATCGAGCGAGCCTAGCTGGCATTGATATGGGGCAAGGCGTAGCAGAGATTGATCTATATGCACCAGATGAATTATATGATCAAATTTTAAAAGAAGTAGTAGGGGTAGAAATTCGAGGGAAAGATCATTTATTGAAGCTTATGCTCGATTTATCTCATGCGAAAATAGAATATGATCAAGTGGCGGATGCCCTGCGTATGGTAAAACAAACAGGATATGGTGTAGCGGCGCCTGCGTTAGCTGATATGAGCTTAGATGAGCCAGAAATTATTCGTCACGGTTCAAGGTTTGGTGTGAAATTAAAAGCGGTAGCACCATCTATTCACATGATTAAAGTTGATGTGGAGTCCACGTTTGAGCCAATTATTGGTACAGAAAAACAAAGTGAAGAACTAGTTCGTTACTTAATGCAAGATTTTGAAGATGATCCATTATCAATTTGGAATTCTGATATATTTGGACGTTCGCTGAGCTCGATTGTTCGGGAAGGTATTCAAGCGAAACTATCTTTAATGCCAGAAAATGCGAGATATAAATTAAAAGAAACGCTAGAAAGAATTATTAATGAAGGATCTGGCGGATTAATCGCGATTATATTATAAGAAAAAATCCCTCTCATCGTAGAGGGATTTTTTAAATTTTCGCATACAAAATAGGAAAATAAACAGCCATTATCTAATATATTGTTGTAAATTGTCAAGTTTCATCAGATTTTCACATTTTAAGAGTAACAATTTCCTTAAAAATATTGAATTATAAAGGAGAATCGTATAATATAGGCGTTGATAATGATTTATCTACATCTTTGTAGTATAGAATTTGTAAAAATTGCCTACAAATGAAAGTAAGACTCATTTTATGATCATTATACAGTCTTATCTTTGGGAGGAGGTGAATGGCATGAACAAGACAGATTTAATCAATGCTGTTGCAGAAGCAAGTTCCCTTTCTAAAAAGGACGCAACAAAAGCAGTAGACGCTGTTTTTGATTCTATCTTAGAAGCTTTAAAACAAGGTGATAAAGTACAACTGATCGGATTCGGTAACTTCGAAGTTCGTGAGCGTGCGGCTCGTAAAGGTCGTAACCCACAAACAGGTGAGGAGATTGAAATCGCTGCAAGTAAAGTACCTGCATTCAAACCTGGTAAAGCGTTAAAAGATGCGGTTAAATAATCCTTACATATTAACAGGGAAGAAGAGTTTCCTTTTAGGAAACTCTTCTTTTTGCTTTTAAAAACATAAATATGCTAGAATGTGTTCGTATCACTTTTAGGTTTTCGGGAGGGCTAGCGGATGGCAAAAGTTAATTTAGAACAAATTGAACATGCAGTACGCCTTATTTTAGAGGCAATCGGAGATGACCCAAATCGTGAGGGAGTACTTGATACACCAAAGCGTGTTGCAAAAATGTACGCAGAAGTGTTCTCAGGTATGCATGAAGATCCGAAAGAACATTTGCACAAAGTGTTCGGAGAAGATCACGAGGAGCTTGTACTAGTAAAAGATATACCGTTTTATTCGATGTGTGAGCATCATTTAGTTCCATTCTATGGAGTTGCTCACGTTGCATATATTCCGCAAGGCGGAAAAGTGACAGGGTTAAGTAAATTAGCTCGTACTGTAGATACAATTGCACGTCGTCCACAGCTGCAAGAACGTATTACATCAACAGTAGCGAACTCTATTATGGAAGTACTAGAGCCGCATGGTGTAATGGTAGTAGTAGAAGCAGAACATATGTGTATGACGATGCGCGGTGTGAAAAAGCCAGGTGCAAAAACAGTAACAACAGCGGTACGTGGTGTACTAGAAAATGATGCTGCAGCACGTAGTGAAATTTTATCTTTTATTAAAACGAAGTAAAGAAAAGTGGGAAACTGCTTTTCTTTTTTTTTTTTGTAAATAAATGATATAGTTTTAGCAAGGCAGAGTGAGAATAGAAAGGCTACTTAAAAGAATAGAAGATGTTATGTAGTTCGATAGAAGTTTGGAAAGAGTAGCCAAGTTTTGGTTATAGAAAATAGAGTGTATGTGTTATAATAAGTTTTATGAATTAGAAAACAAGGGTGATTTTTGTGTGTGACATCTACGGAGGGTATGCGGGTATAAGAGAGAAATTGATGGTGAAATTACGCCATCCTTATTTTATAAACTATATTGAAGAACCATTTATTGATGAAGAGAAAATAGCATTGTTATATGGTACTTTAAAAGGTGCAAATTTACATATAGAACAAATTGAGCATTATGTAGTAACGATTATGCTTGTGCAAATTGCGCTTGATACACATGAAAGAGTATCGAATAAAGTAGGGGAAGAAGCGAATGAATCGCATAAGCGTCGCCAGTTAACAGTGCTTGCTGGTGATTATTATAGCGGGTTATATTATTACTTATTATCTATGAATCGTGATATTGTTTTAATTCGTGCGCTTGCTGAAGGAATTAAAGAAATTAATGAACACAAAATAATGTTATATCAAAAAGCGCATAAAACGATGGATGACATACTGGAAAGTGTAGTAACGATTGAGTCTGCACTTTTGCAAAAAACATGTGATCATTTTCATTTATCGCATTGGAAATCGTTTATAACATATGTACTAGGGAAAAATCGTCTCCAAAAAGAATGTGAATTACATGTTGAAAAACAGCATTCACCTGTTTTTCAAGCGGTTCAAGAGATTTTGAACGATAAAGCGGATGCAGAAACAGTTATGAATGGATGGATGATGGAACTCGGAAAGAAAGAAGATCAATTTTTAGAGAATCACACAGATATAAGCGAAATAAACTCTGTGTTAAGAGATAAATCGAAGACATAAGCAATTTTACATTGGAAGAAGGTACGAGCATGCAACAATCAAAAGAAGAAAGAGTACATGATGTATTTGAGAAAATCTCTGATAAATACGATGTAATGAATTCTGTAATTAGTTTTCAAAGGCATAAAGCGTGGCGTAAAGAGACGATGCGCATTATGGATGTAAAACCAGGTAGTAAAGCGCTTGATGTTTGCTGCGGGACAGCGGACTGGACAATTGCGCTAGCTGAAGCAGTGGGTGAACAGGGCAAGGTTGTTGGTTTAGACTTCAGTGAAAATATGTTATCTGTTGGTAAGCAAAAGGTAGAGGCTTTACAATTAAAACAAGTAGAACTTCTACACGGAAATGCAATGGAACTTCCATTTGAAGATAACACATTTGATTATGTAACGATTGGATTTGGTTTACGTAACGTACCGGATTATATGCACGTATTAAAAGAAATGACGCGTGTAGTAAAACCGGGTGGAAAAGTAATTTGTTTAGAAACATCTCAACCAACAATGATTGGTTTTCGACAAGGTTATATTTTATACTTTAAATATATCATGCCGTTATTTGGAAAGTTATTTGCGAAAAGTTATAAAGAATATTCATGGCTGCAAGAATCTGCTAGTACATTCCCAGGTATGAAAGAATTGGCTAATATGTTCGAAAAAGCTGGACTTGAACGTGTGCAAGTGAAGCCATTTACTTTTGGGGTAGCAGCGATGCATTTAGGTATGAAACCAGAATCAAAATAGAAAAAAGAAGTTTTAGGTTAAGGTGAACAATATGAAGTTACAACTTATGTACTCTTTTTTACGATCGGATATTAATGTGATAGAAAAAGAATTAAAAAAGACAGTTGCTTCTGAACAGCCATTAGTAGAAGAGGCGGCATTACAACTTATTGAAGCTGGTGGGAAGCGAATTCGTCCTGTATTTGTGTTGCTTGCAGGGAAATTTGGAGATTATAAGTTAGACGCAATTAAGCATGTAGCTGTTGCGTTAGAACTTATTCATATGGCTTCTCTTGTTCACGATGATGTTATTGATGCCGCGTTTTTACGACGTGGTAGTGCAACTGTGAATGCGAAATGGGGAGATCGTATTGCCATGTATACAGGGGACTATTTATTCGCTAAGTCTCTTGAATGTATAACGAATATTGAAATTCCAGAGGCACATCAGGCTCTATCGCATACCATTTTAGAAGTTTGTAAAGGTGAAATCGAACAAATTAAAGATAAGTATGACTATGACCAAAATTTAAGAACATATTTAAGAAGAATAAAGCGAAAAACCGCATTATTAATTGCTGCAAGTTGCCAATTAGGAGCAATTGCTGCTGGCGCTAATCGTGATACAGTAAGTCGTCTGTTTTGGTATGGCTATTTCGTAGGGATGTCGTATCAAATTATTGATGATATTTTAGACTTCGTTTCCACAGAAGAGAAACTTGGAAAACCTGCTGGTGGTGATTTATTGCAAGGAAACATTACGCTTCCTGCTCTATATGCTATGGAAGATCCGGTTCTTTGTAAGAAAATCAAATCTGTACATGAAAATACAACAGCGGACGAAATGAAAGAAATTATTGAGGCTGTAAAAAATAGTGATGCTATTGATAAAGCATTTGCGTTTAGTGAACGTTATTTACATAAAGCATTAGAAATGATAAAACCACTCCCACGTGGACAAGCAAAGTATGCATTACAAAATGTAGCAAAGTATATTGGGAAACGAAAATTTTAGTGTTTTTTCTAAAAAATAAAATAATCTCTCTATTTCAAAACTATTGCACAATTGTGATAAGGGTGTTAATATGTGTGTGGGGATATACAATTACATACATAATTCAGAAGTGGAGAGATTTTTTATGGAAAAAACATTTCTAATGGTTAAACCAGACGGTGTACAACGTGCCTTCATTGGGGAAATTGTAGCTCGTTTTGAGAAGAAGGGCTTTCAATTAGTTGGTGCAAAATTAATGCAAGTCACTCCGGAAATTGCTGGACAACATTATGCTGAGCACACAGAGAAACCTTTCTTTGGTGAATTAGTAGACTTTATTACATCTGGCCCTGTATTTGCAATGGTATGGCAAGGTGAAGGTGTAGTAGATACAGCTCGTAACATGATGGGTAAAACAAGACCACATGAAGCAGCTCCTGGAACAATTCGTGGAGATTTCGGTGTAACTGTTGCGAAAAATATTATCCATGGTTCTGATTCGTTAGAAAGTGCAGAGCGCGAGATTGCTATTTTCTTTAAAGAAGAAGAATTAGTTGACTACTCAAAATTAATGAATGAATGGATTTACTAATTATTTTGAAATAATTTGTAAACGCTTTAATCACTGTGATAATAGTAGAAAGTGCAAGGAGAATAGGGGTATTCTTCTTGCACTTTTTTTATTTCTATTAGTTACGAAGTTAGAGCTGTTATGATATATTGATATGTAAAGTAACGGCCTATCGGAGAATAAGCGAATGGCTGATGTATTCATAACTCTTTCATATTTTTAGAGTAATGAAAGATAATATTATTGCTTAATATAGCGAGATAAATACATATACGAAAAGAGGAATAACGTATGCGATATATTACAGCTGGTGAATCTCATGGTCCACAACTTACAACGATTATAGAAGGTGTTCCGGCCGGACTACCATTAGTAGCGGATGATATAAATGAAGAGTTAGCTAGAAGGCAAAAGGGATATGGGCGCGGTAGACGCATGCAAATTGAAACAGATCAAGTGCAAATTGTAAGTGGTGTTAGACATGGAGAGACATTAGGTTCTCCAATTGCGCTTGTTGTCGAAAACCGTGATTTTGCACATTGGACAAAAATTATGGGTGCAGAGCCGTTAACGGAACAAGAAGAAAAAGAAATGAAAAGGAAAGTAACAAAACCAAGACCTGGACATGCTGATTTAAATGGTGCGATTAAATATGGTCATAGAGATATGAGAAATGTACTGGAACGTTCTTCGGCTCGCGAAACGACAGTACGTGTTGCTGCTGGTGCGGTTGCTAAAAAAGTGTTGGCGGAACTTGGTATTGCAGTAGCAGGCCATGTAATTGAAATTGGTGGTGTACAGGCTAAAGAGACTACGTATCGTTCAATTGAAGAATTAAAAAGTATTACAGAAGCATCACCTGTACGCTGTTTAGATGAAGAAGCTGGTAATCAAATGATAAAAGCAATTGATGATGCGAAATCAAATGGTGATTCAATCGGTGGCATCGTGGAAGTAATTGTGGAAGGAATGCCAATTGGAGTAGGCAGCTATGTGCATTATGATCGAAAACTAGATGCAAAATTAGCAGCCGCAATAATGAGCATTAATGCCTTTAAAGGGGTCGAGATTGGAATTGGTTTTGAAGCAGCACATAGACCGGGTAGCGAAGTTCATGATGAAATTTTGTGGGATGAAGAGCATGGATATACAAGAAGAACAAATAACGCGGGTGGCTTAGAAGGCGGTATGACGACTGGAATGCCAATTGTTGTGCGCGGAGTGATGAAACCGATACCTACACTATATAAACCTCTTCAAAGTGTCGATATTGATACGAAAGAGCCTTTTACAGCAAGTATTGAACGTTCAGATAGTTGTGCTGTTCCAGCAGCTAGTGTCGTTGCGGAAGCGGTTGTAGCTTGGGAATTAGCGACAGCTTTAATAGAACAATTCGGATTAGATCGTATGGACCTTATTCGTGAAAATATTGAGAAACATAATGAATATGCGAGGGGATTTTAATGGAAAACATACATATTCAAACGAAATCAAAAGAATATGATGTACATGTAGGAAAAGAATCGTTGTCACATTTGACAACAATCGTTCAAAACATGCAGCCATCTGTATCAAACATTATGATTATTTCAGATGAAGCTGTTGCACCTTTACATTTACAGACAGTTGTAGATGCGTTGCAAATAGATCAAAAAGTATTTTCATTCGTTGTACCGAGTGGTGAAAAAGAGAAGTCCTTTGAAAATTTCTATGCGGCTCATACGTCAGCTCTTGAAAATAAATTAGATAGAAATTCTTTAATTGTTGCACTTGGAGGCGGGATGATTGGAGATTTAGCTGGTTTTGTTGCTGCGTCATTTATGCGTGGAATTCGCTTTGTTCAAGTTCCGACGACTTTATTAGCTCACGATAGCGCAGTAGGTGGGAAAGTAGCAATCAATCATCCGTTAGGTAAAAATATGATAGGTGCATTCCATCAACCAGAAGCAGTTGTATATCATACGCCGTTTTTACAGTCTCTTCCTGAAAAAGAGTGGCGCTCAGGTTATGCAGAAGTAATAAAACATGCTCTAATTGGTGATGTAAAGCTATATCATTGGCTAAAAGAAGAAGTGCAAACATTAGCAGATCTTCGTGATGAGAAATTAATCCACATATTAACGAAGGCAATTCCTGTAAAGGCAAACATTGTAGCACAAGATGAAACAGAAAAAGGTGTACGTGCTCATTTGAACTTTGGACATACGTTAGGCCATGCTCTAGAAAAAGAACTAGGATATGGAAATATTACTCACGGTGACGGAGTAGCGGTTGGAATGTTATTTGCTATATTCTTAAGTGAACAAGTGTATAAGGTGAATCTTGCTTATGAAGAGATGAAGCAGTGGTTTTTAAAGTACGGCTATCCCAAAATGCCAAGTGATTTAAGTGTAGAACGCCTCGTCGGGTTGATGAAACAAGATAAGAAAGCGAATGCAGGAACAATTCATATGGTACTTATGCAGGAATATGGGGTAGTGAATGTCGTATCTATTCCAGATGAGACTGTTCATATTGCGTTAGAGGCATTTCAAAAGGATATGGGTATAAGAAGTAGATAACAGCTATGGAGAGCCTATTTAGAAGCATTTTCGTAATAGTGACAGTTATGATAAACGATTATAGTAAGGGAGTATAACCGTATTGTAATCGAATTGAATAAAATGACTGGGGGAAGAAAAATGAGAGTGAAAGAGCAATTGTTAACTTTGAGAGCATATGTACCTGGGAAAAATATTGAAGAAGTAAAAAGGGAATATGGATTATCAAAAATTGTGAAATTAGCATCGAACGAAAATCCATTCGGTTGCTCAGCGCGTGTAACAGAAGCATTAACTTCTTTAGCGAGCCAATATGCCCTTTATCCAGATGGATATGCCTTTGAACTTCGGAAAAAAGTAGCGGAACATTTAGGTGTAAAAGCAGAACAACTACTATTTGGTAGTGGATTAGATGAAGTCATTCAAATGATTAGCCGTGCATTACTACACGAAGGAACAAATGTTGTAATGGCGAATCCGACATTCTCGCAATACCATCACCATGCTGTTATTGAAGGAGCAGAAGTTCGTGAAGTACCACTTAAAGATGGCATTCATGATTTAGATGCGATGCTAGAGCAAGTAGATGATAAAACGAAGATCGTATGGATTTGTAATCCGAATAATCCGACAGGTACATATGTAGAGAAACAAAAATTACTTTCATTTTTAGAATCAGTTCCTAAGTCAGCGCTCGTTATTATGGACGAGGCATATTATGAATATGCGGGGGCAGAAGACTATCCGCAAACGTTGCCACTTCTTGAAAAGTATGGAAATCTTATGATTTTACGCACGTTTTCAAAAGCATACGGTTTAGCCGCTTTCCGTATTGGGTATGGGGTTGGTAATGAGCAGTTAATTGGGCAATTAGAAGTAGCAAGGTTACCATTTAATACATCGACTGTAGCGCAATCTGTAGCACTCGCTGCTTTAGAAGATCAAGCATTTTTACAAGAATGTGTGAAAAAGAATGAAGAAGGTTTACATCAGTATTATGCATTTTGTAAGGAATATAACGTATTCTATTATCCATCTCAAACAAATTTCATTTTCTTAAAGCTCGGTATTCCTGGTAATGAGGCTTTCGAACGATTAATGAAGAAAGGCTATATCGTTCGTTCTGGTGCTGCATTTGGTATACATGATGGCATTCGTATTACTGTCGGTTTGAAAGAAGAAAATGATGAAATTATAGAACTGTTGAAAGAGCTTGTAAACGAGCAAGTAAAGAAAGAAGAAACATACTCTTAAGAGTTTGTAAAGGCTCCTAATATAGGAGTCTTTTTTATTTAAATAAAGAAGAACTGTAAAGAGTTCGTGCGGGCTAATAATTCATAAGGGGAGTTATTTGCACGGTCATAAAAGAAAACGGTACAATAGAAAGTAGTAATGCGGTATCGGTGTCATATTTGAATCGTTATCAGTGAAAGTACAAGAAGAAGTATGCTCATTCTAAAGGTTGCGTTCTTACACCTAGTTGCTTATGATAAAGTGAAACTTTAATTAGTAGGGGGATGTTTATCCCCCGCTGATTATTAGTTGAACCAATCGGGCTTTTACGGGCAGTTGACCCAAAAACTAACTTCTTTGCCTTAGCTGAATTTTGAGGTGGGGTCTTACTGCCCGTTAATAGCGGGGTAAATGAACAGAAAAGAATATTTTTTAGAATTAAAGGAGACGTTTATGCAAAAGTTTGAACAAGCTGTTTCATATATTGAAAATGGTGAAGCGGAAAAAGGATTACAATTATTAAAAGAACAATTAAAAATTGCGAATGATGAAGAGAAGTATGATATCGCTCGCTATTATCATACACTTGGATTTACGGATGAAGCGTTAGCTATTACAGAAGACTTACGTTTATTGTATCCAGAGGAAAGTGAATTCACTGTATTTTTAGCAGAATTATATATTGATCTAGACAAAGAAGATGAAGCGATTGAGGTGCTTCATGATATTCCAGAAAATGATGATTTATATGTTCAATCGTTATTACTTGTTGCGGATTTATTCCAAATGCAAGGTTTCGATGATGTAGCAGAACAAAAACTATTAAAGGCGAAAGAAATGATGCCTGACGAGCCTGTCATTACGTTTGGATTAGCAGAGTTATATAGTAGTAAAGGTGAAGAACAAAAGGCAATCACTTATTATGAGTCGCTATTAGCGGAACATAAAGTAATGGGTGGTGTTGTCATTGCGCTACGCCTTGGAGAAACGTTAAGCGCGATTGGAAATTGGGAAGAGGCGATTTCTTACTACGAAGCAGGTTTAGAGGAACAAAAAGATATTCACTCATTATTTGGATATGCCTTCACGTTATACCAAGGTGAAGAATACCAACGAGCAATTGGTGCTTGGCAAGAACTGAAAGAATTAGATCCTGAGTATGCATCGCTTTACATGTATTTAGCGAAAAGCTATGAAAAAGAAGGGATGCTTCAAGAAAGCTATGAAACACTTCATGAAGGAATTAAAGTAGATGAGCTTTCTGTACCATTTTATGTAGAATTAGCAAACATTGCAGCGAAATTAGGGAAAATTGCGGAAGCAGAGGAAGTACTTCAAAAAGCGCTTGAGTTAGATCCAGGACATTTAGGTGCAACATTAAAATATGCGTACATCTTAAAGGAACAAGAAAAATATGAAGAGTTAATCGCTGTTGTAGAGCGTGCAATTGATAGCGGAGAACCAGATACACAACTACTTTGGGATCTTGCATTTGCAAAAAAACAATTAGAAATGTATTCGGATGCATTAAAACACTATGAAAGTGCATATACTTCTTTTAAGAATCATCCAGACTTCTTGGAAGAGTACGGTTATTTCTTATTGGAAGAAGGTATGCGAAAAGAGGCGAAAGAAGTATTTACTCAGTTAATACAACTAGACCCGACACAAATTCATATTGAAGAATTGTTATATAATTTAGAGGATTTTTCATAAGTTGGAAGGAAACTGAATGCCGCTTCTTGAATCTAAAAAGAAAAGAGAAAGACAGAGGAGGGACTTAATTGCTATGAATACCCCTGTTTCTGTAAACGAGAAGAAGGATTTTGTAAAATGGTTTTTGAATAATTACCAACTGAAACAGCGTGAATGTGTATGGATTTTGAATTATTTAATGAGTCACGACCAATTGATGCATAAAGTCCACTTCGTAGAGCATGCAAAATATTGTCCGCGTGGCTTAGTAATGTCCGCGAATTGTGTAAAAGATACACCGTTTCACTTTTTTAAACAAAATGTTATGACAACAGATGCTGAAAAATCGTTTCATGATATTCGTTTAAATCGAGATGAGGATATTTATATTCAACTCAATTTTAAATCATCGTTTCAAAATGCCAATTACGTAGCTGTATTAGAAGAAAACCCGTATTTACCAAAGCACATTGAAGTAAATGAAAAAGATCGTTTACTTGCAGAAAGATTTTTAGAAGAAAGTGTATTTTCTTTTAGAAGAGAACGTCTTTTGAAACAAATTGATGAAGCGCTGGATAAGCAAGATAAGGAAGCGTTTCATAGGTTAACAGCGGAGTTAAAGATGTTATAGAATTCATTTGGATTCATAAAATTTTACAAATTTCAGACTTTTTCAAGAAAAACTACCTTAATATAGGTAGTTTTTCTTTTTTTACCTCTTTTAGTATGGTTTAATATATATAAAGTGAAAGTTCTGTCATTTATAGGTGGGGGAGGGAAGACATTTGAAATGGATTGTAAAAGATGTGGAACAGTTTGAGCAAGCAAGAGAATATGTAGATACAGGTATTATACCACTTTTATCAATTTCGGCAGCGAAAGAAATGAAAACGGTAGTAGAACAAGGTGAATTTATTGAACTGTTGAGTATGGAGCTAGAAAGAGAATATAAAGGAAGAGTGCTTTTATTACCTGCATTTACGTATCTTGTAGAAAGTCAAAAAAATGAAAAAGGTCGTTTGCAAGAATGGACAAATCATTTACAAAAGCAAGGTTTTAAGCATATTGCTTATGTTACAAGTGATTTTTCATGGAAAGAAGATATGCAAGAATTGCAGGGAGATTTATTTTGGTTTCCTTCATTAGCGTTAGAACAATTTAGTGATCAAGCGAAAAGAGAAGTGATTCATGCACATATAAAAAATATAATGGTAATGTTAGAAGAAAAATGGGGAAAACAATAATAAACAGAAAGTTCTTATTATTATGAGTAGTATGATATTGACCTGTGCATGAGCGTATTATATCATGATAGTGTCCTAGTTTTTATTTTTTATATAATTTATCACGAGGGGACAATTTCTGATAGAGGGGGGAAATTTTCGTGAGCGAGAAAGAACATCGTGTGTCAAGAAGACAGTTTTTAAATTACACTCTTACAGGGGTAGGAGGCTTTATGGCAGCGGGTATTTTAATGCCGATGACGCGATTTGCGCTTGATCCGGTGTTAAGAAAAGAAGCGGGAACGGATATGGTTGCTGTTGCACAAGTAAAGGATATTACAACAGAGCCGAAACGTTTCGACTTTAAGGTGAAGCAGGTTGATGGTTGGTACAAGTCCGAAGAGCCAAAATCAGCTTGGGTTCATAAAGATGAAAGCGGAGACATTGTTGCGTTCTCTCCAGTATGTAAACATTTAGGATGTACGGTTAACTGGAATTCGGACAAAGCACATCCGAATCAATTCTTTTGTCCATGTCACGGGGGCCGTTACACAAAAGACGGAATTAACATTAAAGGCACGCCGCCCCTTGCTCCACTTGATGTATACGAATCTAAAGTGAAAGATGGAACGTTGTATCTAGGAAAAGCGAAGCCAAGAGGGGGTGCAAAGTAGATGCTAAATAAAATTTATGATTGGGTAGATGAAAGGTTAGATATTACACCAATATGGCGTGATATCGCTGATCATGAAGTACCTGAACATGTAAACCCGGCACATCACTTTTCTGCATTCGTTTATTGCTTTGGCGGACTTACCTTTTTCGTTACTGTAATTCAAATTTTATCTGGAATGTTTTTGACGATGTATTATGTGCCTGATATTAAAAATGCTTGGGAATCGGTTTATTATTTGCAAAATGAAGTTGCATATGGGCAAATTGTTCGTGGTATGCACCACTGGGGTGCTAGTCTCGTAATTGTAATGATGTTTTTACATACACTTAGAGTTTTCTTCCAGGGTGCGTATAAAAAGCCTCGTGAGCTAAACTGGATTGTTGGTGTTCTTATTTTCTTTGTTATGCTAGGTCTTGGTTTTACCGGATATTTATTACCGTGGGATATGAAAGCGTTATTTGCTACGAAAGTAGGGATTCAAATTGCAGAGCAAACGCCGCTCATTGGTCCTTACATTAAAACATTACTCGCTGGTCATTCCGAAATTGTTGGCGCTCAAACATTAACTCGCTTCTTTGCTATTCACGTCTTCTTCTTACCAGCAGCACTTCTAGGTTTAATGGCCTTCCACTTCATCATGATTCGCAAACAAGGTATTTCCGGTCCACTATAAGAGATTGCTAAATTAAAGGGGAAAGAACTAAAGGAGGGAGATTATGCATCGCGGCAAAGGGATGAAGTTTGTAGGAGATTCTCGGGTACCAGTAGCTCGGAAACCAAACATTCCAAAAGACTATTCGGAATACCCAGGGAAAACAGAAGCATTTTGGCCGAACTTCTTGTTAAAAGAATGGATGGTTGGTGCAGTTTTTTTAATCGGTTATTTATGTTTAACAGTGGCGCATCCGTCACCGCTTGAAAGAATGGCGGATCCAACTGATGCTGGGTATATACCACTTCCAGATTGGTATTTCTTATTCTTGTATCAGTTATTAAAGTATTCTTATGCTTCTGGATCATTTACTGTAATTGGAGCGTTCATTATGCCAGGGATTGCGTTTGGCGCATTACTGTTAGCTCCATTTCTTGATCGAGGCCCAGAAAGACGCCCATTGAAGCGTCCTGTAGCAACGGGATTTATGCTTTTAGCAATTGCATCGATTATCTTTTTAACTTGGGAATCTGTAGCACACCACGACTGGGAAGCTGCAAAAAAACAAGGAGCAATTGTAAAAACAGCACCAGTTGATAAAAATGATGACGGTTATAAATTAATGCAAAAAAATACTTGTTTAACATGTCACGGTGACAATTTACAGGGCGGAGCAGCAGCACCGGCACTGCAAAATTTAACTTTGAAGCCAGAAGAAATTGCTAAAATTGCGAAAGAGGGAAAAGGTTCCATGCCTAAAGGTGTATTTAAAGGTACAGATGAGGAGCTGAAGAAGCTTTCGGAATTCGTTGCAAAGTATAATAAAAAATAATAAAAAGCTGACTACAAAATTTGTAGTCAGCTTTTTATTTTGATGATAGAAAGTTTACTATATAATAGAGTAGAGTTTGATGAAAGAATGAAAGGTGTTGGACATACAACTTGGTTTATTTGTATGCAATGTTAAGACAACGCTCCGTATTATTATTTTTATTAGTTGTTAACATATTAGGTACAATATACGGATTTATATGGTATGGAAATCAATTAAAAGAAACTTCACCTATATTTTGGCCGTTTGTACCCGATAGTCCTATGGCAAGTCTCTTTTTTGTCTTTGTTTTAATTGCTTTTTTAATAAAAAGAAATTGGGGATTAATAGAGGCGCTAGCGATTGTTACTTTAATAAAATATGGAATATGGGCTGTTGTTGTAAATGGGATTATGATCTATGTAAAAGGTCCTATTGGCTTTATCGGGTATATGTTAATGCTTTCACATTTTGCGATGGCAGTACAAGCAGTGCTATATGCACCGTTTTACCGTATAAAAAAATGGCATTTTGCAGTAGCAGCTATATGGACATTACATAACGATGCAATTGATTATTTGTTTTGGCAAATGCCGAGATACGGAATTATGCATTTGTTTGTAGGGGAAATTGGTTATTTTACGTTCTGGTTAAGCATTGCTGTGCTTTGTATGACATATTATTATTGCTTACGTGAGAATCGAAAACAGTTTTCTTTATAATCGTTAGAACATTAGGGGGAGAAAATGAAGAAAAATACGAGTGGTACAAAAATATTGGATCGATTGATTACGATAATTGTTTCATATAGCATAGCATTTTCTATATTTGCACTCGCAACAACGGCGGTTGTATACGGAAAATGGCTATATTATTTTGAAATTGATTTTTTAAACATTCCAGATTTAGCAGATATGACGAAGGATGATATTAAAAGAAATTATGATGTGCTTATCACATATTTATCTCCGTTTTATGACGGTGCATTACAGTTGCCCACATTAGATATGTCTACAAATGGTCGTATTCATTTTGTAGATGTTAAAAATATTTTAGTAAAGATACAATATGTAATGTATGCGACAATTATGATTGCAATAGTAGGCGGCATGTATTTATTAAAAAAGAAAAATGAAAAGTTTTTACTGCATGGATCGATTGTAACAATTATCTTTCCGATTGCGCTTGTGTTACCAATCGCTATTAATTTTGAAAAGAGTTTTGTATTATTCCATAAGCTTTTATTCAGTAATGATTATTGGATGTTTGATATTGAAACGGATCCGATTATATTAATGTTACCAGAAGAGTTCTTTATGCATGCAGCGTGTGCTATTTTATTATTTATTTTATGTGGTAGCATAATTTGTTATAGCTTGTATAAATATTTTGTAAAAAAGAAAAGGATTTCAAAAGAAAAATTCTCTGTTTAAAGAGAATTTTTTTGTTTGTAAAACGATAATATATTTTTCCGTCCAGTTCTGTTCTATTCTTGTCCAAATTAACATATTTTGTACTAGTAGTTATAGGGGGGACCGTGATGAAGAGAACATTAGTTGGATTGATAGCATTTCTAATTATAATGTTTCCGTTACGTATATATGCTGAAGAGTGGAGTGAACTAACAGGCTTGTTGGATGACTCATTACAATTAGTGAAGCGTAATGAAGATGAAAAAGCAGTACAAGTATTACAACATTTCTCGGAGCAGTTTGTCATAAAGGGGAATGAAAAGAAGCAAGAAGTAACGCCAGATCAAGTTAGAGTTATTTCTTTAGCTTACGACAAAGCGAAACAATCTCTCGCGGAAGAAGAGGTAAGTAAACAAGTTAAAATTGATAATGTACTAGCACTGCAGCTCGCTGTTGATGCACAAGTATCAAAGTACCAACCACTTTGGATGGAAAGAGAAGGAAAAGTAATGGATGCCTTTTCTCAAATGGAAAAAGCGATGACAAAAGAAGATACGGGACAGTTTCAACAAACGTTAAACACATTTTTACATGAATTTAATATTATTTATCCAAGCTTAATGATAGCTCTGCCAGAAAACGAAGTGCAGCGTGTAAATGCCCATTTATCTTATTTGGATGAATTCCGTAACGTTATGTTAAAAACGAAAGGTGGGCAAATGCAAGTAGGAATCATTAAAGGGGATTTACAAAAGATATTTCATACAGTAAAAAAAGACGAAATTGCACCCTCTCTCATTTGGTTTATGACAATTACTGGAGGTCTTATTTTATTCACATTAACTTATGTTGGATGGAGAAAGTATAAAGGGGAGAGAGAAAAAAGAAAAAGTAATGTACATTCTAAGAATAGATAATGTAATAAATAAAGATACGGATTGTAAGGTTTATTCATTGACAATGGTGGCAGAAGAAAATAGAATGAGAAGTACTATAATTAAAACTTCAATGGAGGTTCATGATGTTTTATTTAATTTACTTCGCGATCATTTTGATCATACCGTTGTACGCACAGTCAAAAGTACGTAGTGCCTATAGCAAGTATTCACAAGTTTACTCAACATCAGGTATGACAGGAGCAGAAGTGGCTCGGAAAATTTTAGATGAGAATGGATTATACAACGTAGCCGTTGAAGAAACACCAGGTCATTTATCAGACCATTATGATCCAACTGCAAAAACAGTTCGATTATCAACAGATAACTATTACGGTCATTCAGTTGCTGGTACAGCAGTTGCAGCACACGAAGTAGGACACGCAATTCAAGATGCAAAAGATTATAACTTTATGCGCGTTCGTCATTCGTTAGTGCCAGTTGCAAACTTTGGTTCGAATATGTCTTGGATTTTCGTCCTAATCGGTATATTTGCACAAATGTCTGGTTTGTTGTTATTAGGTATCATTTTAATGGCAGCAGGTGTTGTGTTCCAACTTGTTACATTACCAGTTGAATTTGATGCATCCAAGCGTGCAATGCAACAAATTGAAGCGTTAGGTATCGTATCAACTGATGAATATGGGCAAGCTCGTAAAGTATTAAATGCGGCAGCATTAACATATGTAGCAGCTGCAGCTGTAGCGGTATTTGAATTATTACGTCTTGTATTGATTTATACTGGTATGCAGCGTAGCGACGACTAAAGACTATCAATTTTGATAGTCTTTTTTGTTTTATGAATTGAATTATATAATATATGGCAAGTAGCAATAATAGAAGTAATGCGGAAAGGTGGTGGGGCAAATGAAATATCCAAGTCATTTAGTAAAACAAGTGAAAGAACGTAGTGCTCCTTATCAGCTAGAAGGCTTTTTAAGTGGACAAGGTCCTGAAAATCCTAAATTTATGTTGTTAGGAGAAGCGCCTGGTGAAACAGAAATTCATAATGGGATTCCGTTTAGCGGGAGGGCAGGAAAACAATTAATGGGTTTTTTAGAACGTGTTCACGTTACAAGGGATGAAGTATATATTACGAGCGCTGTTCGGAGTAGACCTTATAAATGGCGAGAGAAAAAAGAACGAAATGGTGAAATCATACAAAAAAAGTATAATAGAACGCCAAATCAAGGAGAAATAGTTGCCCATGCGCCTTTGTTAGATTATGAATTAGAGAAAATAAATCCGAAACTTATCGTCACGCTTGGCAATATCGGTCTTCAACGTTTAACAGGAAAAGATAAAAAAATCACAGACGTACACGGACAATTATTCAAACAGCCCATTCAAAAATTAAAGGATATGCAAAGTGCAGAGTTTACATGGTCAGAGAAAGAATATTATATTTTTCCGACATTTCACCCTGCTTCCATTTTTTATAATCGGAGTTTATTGGAGCTTATTTATGAGGATTTAGAGAAACTTAAGCGATATGTAATAAAAAACTAGAAAAGCTAAAAAGCTTTTCTAGTTGTGTTTACGTATGTAATGGATTTTTATTTTCATCCAATGTAAAACCTTCACCAACTACATCATGTACGTCAGTTACAGCAACAAAGGCGTGAGGATCTACAGAAGTAATAATGTTTTTTAGTTTCACGATTTCATTTTTAGCAACAACGCAATACAATACGTTCCGTTCCACTTTTGTATACGACCCAACAGCTTTTAAAAAGGTTGCTCCGCGCTCCATCTCAGATAAAATTTTGGCAGCAATTTCATCGTTTTTATCTGAGATAATCGTTGCTCCTTTTGCTGCATAGGCTCCTTCTTGCATAAAATCAATCACTTTCGCTCCGATAAAAACAGCAACTAACGTATACATACCCTCGCGATATGATAAATAGGTAAGGATAGAGACGATAATGACGATAGCATCAAACATAAACATCGTTTTCCCCATACTCCAGCCAACATATTTATGAGCGAGTCTTGCGATAATATCTACACCGCCAGTAGTTCCGCCGTATTTAAATATAATCCCAAGACCGATACCAATAAATGCTCCGGCGAATAAAGCAGCAAGTGTCATATCGTTTTGTAAGTTTACATGTAAGTTGAGAACTTCGTAACGCTGAAAAATCCATAGAAATAAAGATACGCTAAAGGTGCCGATTAGTGTATATATAAATGTCGTTCTTCCAAGTAATTTCCAACCAATAAAAAATATAGGGATATTTAAAAGTAAGTTTGAATAAGAAGGGTCAAACTTAAATAGAAAATACAATAATAGTGTAATACCGGTAAATCCACCTTCTGCAAGGTGATTTTCAATATTGATATTCACAATACCGAAAGAAAAAATAGCGGAACCGATTAAAATGAAAATGATATTTCGAATCTTCAAATTTGATGTCATATAGAAATCCCCCTAATTATGTAAATGGCATTGCTCCGCTGAAACGGTAAAACATAATGATAAGTAATTTCTAGTTGCTAGTGAAAATAGTGAAGGCTGTAAAAACGCAAAAGAAGTTTCACTTTACCCCGTTCCAACGGCTGGTAGGGAATAAAGCAAGGAAGCAGGGAAAACCAGTCGTTGGAACCCGATTGGTTTAGGTTGATCTTTTGCCAAAAATGCAAAAGAAAGTTTCACTTTATTATAATCTTTCCCAAAAAGGGTCGCAAATAGGTGTTTGGCGGGGAATAATATTTGTCAAATCGCGATGAATTGGCTAACATGAAAGAGGAAGGATTAGAGGTGAATTGTATGGAAGCGAAAACGATGAAGGATATGCAGAAAGAAGTAGATGCATATATTGGTCAGTTTAAAGAAGGTTATTTCAGTCCACTTGCAATGATGGCTCGTTTAACGGAAGAAATGGGGGAGCTTGCAAGAGAGGTTAATCATTATTATGGTGAGAAACCGAAGAAAACAACTGAAACAGAACGTAGTATTGAAGAAGAGCTTGGAGATGTATTATTTGTTATGATTTGTATGGCAAATAGTTTAAATATTGATTTAGAAACAGCACATAACATTGTAATGAATAAATTTAATACTCGCGATAAAGATCGCTGGACACGTATTGATGAGGGAGAGAAAGAATAATGAAAGAAATTAAAGTAATTATCGCTGGACCAAGAGGACGTATGGGACATGAAGCAGTTCTTCTTATGGAAAGAACGGAACATTTTAATTTAGTAGCAGCAGTGGATTATAAGCATGGTGGAGAGAAAATCTCTGATTTACCTGGAATGCCAGCGTTAGATACACCTATTTACGCGGATTTACATACTTGTTTAGAGGAAGTAGAAGCAGATGTGTTGTTAGATTTAACAACGCCAGAAGTTGGAAAACAACACGTTACACTAGCAGTTGAGCGTGGACTTCGTTCTGTTATTGGTACAACTGGATTTACAGAAGAAGAGCTAAAACAATTAACCGAGACTGCAAAAGAAAAAGCAGTAGGAACAATTATCGCTCCAAACTTTGCAATTGGTGCAGTTCTTATGATGAAATTCTCACAAATGGCAGCGAAGTACTTCCAAGATGTTGAAGTAATTGAATTGCATCATGATCAAAAGTTAGATGCACCATCTGGTACTGCGGTAAAAACAGTAGAATTGATTCGTCAAAATCGTGAATCTAAGCAGCAAGGTCATCCAAATGAAGTAGAGCAACTAAAAGGAGCTCGTGGTGCAAACGTAGACGGCATTCACATTCATAGTGTACGTTTACCAGGACTTATTGCACACCAAGAAGTAATGTTTGGTGGAGACGGACAAATGTTAACAGTTCGCCATGATTCATTCAATCGTGCATCATTTATGTCTGGTGTAAAACTATCAATTGAGACAGTAATGAATCTAGATCATCTTGTGTACGGTTTAGAAAATATTATCGACTAAAGGGGAGACAACGGATGAAAATTGCCTTAATCGCACATGACAAAAAGAAAAATGACATGGTTTCGTTTGCATACGCATATAAACCAATTTTTGAACAACATGAATTATTTGCAACAGGAACGACAGGGCTTCGTATTATGGAAGCGACCGGTTTAGTTGTAACAAGATATCAATCTGGTCCTCTTGGTGGCGATCAAGAAATTGGTGCAATGATTGCGAAAAATGATTTAGACATGGTAATTTTCTTCCGCGATCCATTAACAGCACAGCCGCATGAACCGGATGTGAATGCATTGCTTCGTTTATGTGATGTATATGCAATTCCACTTGCAACGAATATGGCGAGTGCTGAAATGTTAATGCACGCATTAGAACGAGGAGATTTAGATTACCGCAAGTTAAGAAAATGAGGGGAACAATTATGAGTGGATTACATATATTAGCGTTTGGTGCTCATGCCGATGATGTTGAAATCGGCATGGCTGGTACCATTGCTAAATATACGAAGCAAGGGTATGAAGTAGGTATTTGTGATTTAACAGAAGCTGATCTTTCTTCTAATGGAACGATAGAGTTAAGAAAAGAAGAAGCAAAGGCGGCAGCTCGTATAATGGGAGTAAAAACGAGACTAAATTTAGCGATACCAGACCGTGGTTTGTATATGAAAGAAGAGTATATACGTGAAATTGTAAAGGTAATTCGTACATATAAACCAAAACTAGTTTTTGCACCGTATTATGAAGATCGTCATCCAGATCATGCAAATTGTGCAAAACTTGTGGAAGAAGCTATTTTTTCAGCGGGAATTCGCAAATATATGCCAGAGGTTCCACCACATCGTGTGGAGTCTTTTTATCATTATATGATTAATGGTTTTCATAAACCGAATTTTTGTATAGATATTAGTGAATACGTATCGCAAAAAGTGGAAGCACTAGAAGCGTATGAAAGTCAGTTTTCAACAGGGAGTGATGGTGTGAAAACGCCGTTAACAGAAGGTTACGTTGAAACTGTAGTCGCTCGTGAGAAAATGTTTGGAAAAGAAGTTGGAGTCTTATATGCCGAAGGGTTTATGAGTAAGAAACCGGTTTTATTACATGCTGATTTAATAGGGGGATGTAAATGAAATTAAAAATAGGTATTACATGTTATCCTTCTGTAGGTGGTTCTGGAGTTGTTGGAACAGAATTAGGAAAGCAATTAGCGGAACGCGGGCATGAAATTCATTTTATTACATCGGGTTTACCATTCCGGTTAAATAAAGTGTATCCAAACATTTACTTTCATGAAGTGACAGTAAATCAATACTCTGTATTTCAATATCCACCGTACGATTTAGCGTTAGCGAGTAAAATGGCAGAGGTTGCACAAAGAGAAAACCTAGACATTTTACATGTGCATTACGCAATACCACATGCCATTTGTGCTTATTTAGCAAAACAAATGATTGGCGAGCGTATTAAAATTGTTACAACCTTGCATGGAACAGATATTACTGTGTTAGGTTCCGACCCTTCGTTAAATAATTTAATTCGTTTTGGTATTGAGCAATCCGATGTTGTGACGGCTGTCTCGCATTCATTAATTAACGAAACGCATGAGCTTGTAAAACCAAATAAAGACATTCAAACGGTATATAACTTTATAGACGAACGTGTATATTTCAAGCGTGATATGACTCAATTAAAGAAAGAATACGGTATAAGTGAAAGTGAAAAGATACTCATTCATATTTCAAATTTCCGTAAAGTGAAACGTGTGCAAGATGTTGTGCAGGCATTTGCTAAAATTGTTACAGAAGTAGATGCGAAGTTGCTTCTTGTTGGAGATGGACCGGAATTTTGCACGATTTTACAGTTGGTGAAAAATTTACATATTGAAGATCGCGTCTTATTTTTAGGGAAGCAAGATAATGTTGCAGAGTTACTTGCGATGAGTGATTTAATGTTACTTCTATCAGAGAAAGAGAGTTTTGGTCTTGTTTTATTAGAAGCGATGGCGTGTGGTGTACCTTGTATCGGAACAAGGGTTGGAGGTATTCCAGAAGTCATTCAACATGGTGATACAGGATATTTATGTGAAGTTGGCGATACAACAGGAGTGGCCAATCAAGCTATTCAGCTATTAAAGGATGAAGAACTTCACCGTATTATGGGAGAGCGAGCAAGAGAAAGTGTTTACGAGCAGTTCCGCTCTGAAAAAATCGTCTCACAATATGAAACGATTTACTATGATGTACTAAGGGATGACAAAAATGAAAAGATTTAAAAAAGCTAGTTCTATTATTGAGACTTTAAAGCAACAAGGGCATGAAGCCTACTTTGTCGGCGGAAGCGTACGCGATCTTATTATCGATAGGCCGATTGGAGATATTGATATTGCGACATCTGCTTTACCAGAAGAAGTGATGGCTATATTTCCAAGACATGTTCCTGTTGGTCTTGAGCATGGAACTGTAATTGTAGTAGAAAATGGTGAACCTTATGAGGTAACCACGTTTCGAACAGAGAGCGAATATGAAGATTTTCGAAGACCTAGTAGTGTTCAATTTGTTCGTTCATTAGAAGAGGATTTAAAACGTCGTGATTTCACAATGAATGCAATTGCTATGACAGAAGAAGGCGAAATGGTTGATTTATTTGCTGGGCAGGAAGCGATTCAAAAGAGAGAAATTGTGACAGTGGGAAATGCTGCGGATCGTTTTCAAGAAGATGCCCTGCGAATGATGCGTGGTATTCGGTTCGTAAGTACGTTAGGTTTTTCTTTAGAGACGAAAACGAAACAAGCAATTGAAACATATGGACATTTGCTGGAACATATAGCAATTGAGAGAATTACAGTGGAGTTTGAAAAACTGTTAACTGGCACATATTGTGTGAAGGCTCTCAAAGAATTAGTAGAAACGAAACTATTTTCTCATCTACCATATTTACAGATGTCAGAAGAGAGATTGTTAAAAGCTACGCAGTATAACTGGGATTCTTTTGAAACAGACATTGAGGCATGGGCCTTTTTCTTATATTGTATCGGGGAAGAACATCCAGCTGTCTTTTTACGTCAATGGAAGTTTTCAAATAAAAAAATAAAAGATATCGTCGCAGTTTTATTAACAGTCCGTAAGAGAAAGGAGAAGGATTGGGATACAGTTCTTCTTTATAAAACGGGAATTCATATAGCTGAAATGGCAGAAAGAGTATATGAAGCGATGATTGAAAGCTATGATCATACATCTGTGAAACGAGTACAAACGTTGTTTCAAGCATTGCCAATCAAGAATCGACAAGAGATGAATGTGACTGGGAATGATTTGTTAAACTGGGCAAGTAAAAAGCCAGGTCCGTGGGTTGCTGAAATGATTCAAAAAATTGAAGAAGCAATCGTACAAGGAAATGTAGTGAATGAGAAAGAGTGTATAAGGGAGTGGCTGCAAGAATGCAATCTACTATAAGAAAGCAGTTATTGCAAGTTTTTTCGGAAGCGGATGGCGAGTTTGTATCTGGTCAAACAATTAGTGATAAACTTGGTTGCTCAAGAACTGCTGTGTGGAAACATATGGAGGACCTTCGGAATGAGGGGTATGAACTTGAAGCTGTGCGTCGATTAGGCTATCGAATTGCAAGTAAGCCAGACAAAGTGACTGCGAATGAAATTCAGTTAGGATTACAAACGAAACATATTGGTAGAACAGTGTATTTTGAAGAGTCTGTTGAATCGACGCAGTATATTGCAGCAAAACTTGCTTATGAAGGTGCAGAAGAAGGAACGATTGTTGTGGCAGAAGAACAAACAGTGGGTAAAGGTCGTTTAAGCAGAAAATGGCATTCACCAAAAGGAACAGGAATTTGGATGAGTATTATTTTACGTCCATCAATCCCGGTTCATCATGCACCACAACTTACTTTGTTAGCCGCTGTTAGCGTTGCGCAAGCAATTGAAAAGTGCACAGGTGTAAACGTAGGAATAAAATGGCCGAATGATATTTTAATTCAGGGGAAAAAAGCTGTAGGTATATTAACAGAAATGCAAGCTGATCCTGATAAAATTAATGCTGTCATTATGGGTATTGGTATTAATGCGAATCAAAAGCAAGAACATTTTGATGAGGAAATTCAGCATATTGCTACTTCTTTAGCGATTGAATCTGGTAAGCCAATTGTTCGTGCGGAGCTTATGCAACAAATCTTTTTACAACTAGAAAAATTATATGAAGAGTATTTACAAAATGGTTTCTCTGTCATTAAAATTCTTTGGGAAAGTTACGCTGTGAGCATCGGGAAAGAAATTAACGCTCGAACGATGAGAGAGACAATTACAGGGATAGCAAAAGGAATTACAGAGGATGGTGTATTGCTTCTAGAAGATCATGAAGGAAAAGTACATCACATTCATTCTGCGGATATCGAAATTAAGTAAAAGAAGTTCCTCTTTTGGAACTTCTTTTTTATTTCAATATTTTTGAAATGAGTTTGCGGTGCGATAATGAATTTTTTAGTATTTACTTGTCATTTGACGATTACTTTTCCCTCCATTCCTTTAAGAAGGTGATACCGGCATATTAATTCATATGTACCAGTATTTTTAGGTTTCACGGTAATATTTTTTTCTTTTCCTGACTCGACTACGACGTCAATGCCGAGTTTTTTTACTGTAAAGGTGTGCTCGCTCTTGCCTTTATTTTTCAATAGCAATGTTGTTGATTCTTCAATTGGAATCGTGATGACGTTCGGTTTAAAGTAATCATCGTTTAGCTCGACTTCAATCACTTTGGCAGACTCAACAGGTTGTGTTACGACGTTAATTGATGCAAATACATTGAGGGAATTTAAAGTTGTTACTCCCACAAGCATCACAAGAAAACCGATGAATCGAAATAACCATGTGCTTATAGACATTAGCAATTCTCCTTTTGTAAGTATGTTTCCTCAATTAACCTGCATCATTATTTTAAGAGTTATACTATGCATGTAAACAAATTTGTTTATCTTTCTATGCATACGTTATTTAAAAATTTCACATACCGTAATAAGGATAAAAATTATTTTTTCAAAAAAATGTAGTAATTCCTTTTTAGAGTTTGCTATAATTAGTTCGAATGTGGGCAGTATCAGAGCGAACTGCACCATGATTCGATGCAATACGAAAAATAATAACTTGGATTCTGCCTTGATCCAATAACGGACTGGGACAGAGGGATGAATAATGCCGACTAACACACAACCCTTCTGCCCTTTTATGGCCAGAGGGGTTTTTTATATGATTTCGGCCATCTCCTCTCTCCTGTATAAAGGAGGAGTAGTTTTTGAAAACAAAAACAGATTTTTTGAAAATGAAAGAGCAAGGTGAGCCGATTACAATGCTAACGGCGTATGATTATCCATCTGCTAAGTTAGCAGAAGAAGCGGAAGTTGATATGATTCTAGTTGGAGATTCCCTTGGGATGGTTGTGCTCGGCTATGATTCAACAGTACCTGTAACAGTAGAGGATATGATTCATCATACGAAAGCTGTACGCCGAGGAGCGAAAGAGACGTTTATTGTAACTGATATGCCATTTATGTCGTATCATGTGTCGCCTCAAGATACGATGGTGAATGCACGCCGCATCGTTCAAGAGAGTGGTGCTCATGCACTGAAGGTAGAAGGTGCAGGAGAAGTGATATCAACTATTCATTACTTGACGAGTGCGGGAATTCCTGTCGTGGCACACTTAGGCTTAACTCCTCAATCTGTAGGAGTATTAGGTGGCTATAAAGTACAAGGAAAAGATGCTGAAAGTGCAAAAAAATTAATAGAAGATGCGAAGAGATGTGAGGAAGCTGGTGCGATAGCACTTGTATTAGAATGTGTGCCAATGCAGCTAGCAGAATTCATTTCGAAGCAACTAACAATTCCAACGATTGGAATTGGAGCAGGACAAAAAGTGGATGGGCAAGTACTCGTTTATCATGATCTTATCTCATATGGAGTAAATCGTGTTCCGAAATTTGTGAAGCAATATACGTCTGTTCAAGAGGAGATTGTGCGAGGGATTTCACAATACGTAACTGAAGTAAAGACAGGTCAATTTCCGGAAGAAAAACATTCATTCACAATGAAAGAGGAAGAATGTTTAGCGTTATACGGAGGAAAACAATAATGAAAATCATAACTACAGTGCAAGAGATGCAGCAAATTACAAACGAACTACGTGCAAGTGGAAAAAGTATTGGTTTTGTCCCAACGATGGGTTATTTACATGAAGGTCATGCGACTTTATTACGTAAGGCAAGAGAAGAAAATGAAATTGTAGTGTTAAGCGTGTTTGTTAATCCGCTACAGTTTGGACCAAATGAAGATTTAGATCGATACCCTCGTGATATTGATAGAGATGAAAATGTAGCAAAAGAAAACGGTGTAGATTATTTATTTTATCCGAGCGTAGAAGAAATGTATCCAGCAGAACAAACGACAACAGTAGAAGTTGTGAAGCGTACCGATGTGTTATGCGGAAAACAAAGACCTGGTCATTTCGCTGGTGTTGCGACTGTACTAATGAAACTATTTAATATTACATTGCCAACACGTGCTTATTTCGGTATGAAAGATGCACAGCAAGTTGCTGTCATTGAAGGATTTGTCGCTGATTTTAATATTCCGGTTACAATCGTACCGGTGGATATTGTAAGGGAAGAAGATGGATTAGCCAAAAGTTCTCGTAACGTGTATTTATCACAAGAAGAGCGTGAAGAGGCTCCTCATTTATACCGCAGTCTATGTATAGCGAAAGAAAGAATTGAGGCAGGAGAACGTAATGCAGAAATCATTACAACTCTTGTGAAAGAGTATATTGAGACGTATACGAAAGGCACTGTAGATTATGCTGATTTATATACGTATCCTTCACTACAAGTAGTGGATAAAATTGAAGGGCGAATCATTTTAGCAATTGCAGTTAAATTTGACAATGTACGATTAATTGACAATATAACATTAACGGTTAAATAAGGGGGAGCATCTATGTTTCGCACAATGATGAGAGCGAAGTTACATCGCGCAACAGTAACAGAAGCAAATTTAAATTATGTAGGTAGTATTACAATTGATGAAGATTTAATGGATGCAGTAAATATTGTAGAAAACGAAAAAGTCCAAATTGTAAATAATAATAATGGTGCTCGCTTAGAGACATATGTTATTAAAGGAGAACGTGGTAGCGGTGTTGTTTGTTTGAATGGTGCAGCTGCAAGGCTTGTACAACCAGGAGATAAAGTTATTATTATTTGCTACGGTCTAGTGGCAGAAGAAAATATTCATAAACAAGAGCCGAAAATTGCAGTATTAGACGATAATAATCAAATTATTGAAATGTTAGGTGCTGAAAAAGCAGGAACGATACTATAAGTAAGAAGGCTATCTCTATTACGGAGATAGCTTTTTTGTGCATCTTTTCATTAAGATGAGATAAAACGTGGTATAGTAACATTATATAATTTTCTGTTTGATAGGTAAGAAATTGAGGTGTTACATATATGAGTAAGCGTTATGTCGTTGTGGATTTAGAGACGACAGGGAACTCCTGGAAGGATGGGAAAGATAGAATTACCCAAATTGCAGCTGTTGTAGTGGAAGATGGAGAGATATTAGAGATTTTTTCATCTTTTATTAATCCGAAGAGAGAGATTCCGCCATTTATTACAGAGTTAACAGGGATTGATGAGAGTATGGTTAAGCAAGCCCCGTTATTTCAAGATGTAGCCCCGATGGTTGTTGAGCTATTACAAGGTGCAGCTTTCGTTGCACATAATGTTCATTTTGATTGGAATTTTTTAACGGAAGAATTAAGGCAGGCTGGATATACAGAAATACATTGTCCAAAAGTTGATACAGTTGAGTTGGCGCAAATTCTTTTGCCAACGGCTGATAGTTATAAATTACGTGATTTAGCTAAACAACACGAATTAGAGCATGATCAACCGCATCGTGCGGATAGTGATGCTCTTGCAACAGCGGAATTGTTTTTACAATTTTTAAATGAAATTGAGAAGTTACCCCTTGTCACCTTGCAATCGCTTTATGAATTGAGTGATGTGTTTCAAAGTGATATAGCGGATGTGCTTTCTGAAAATATTTTAAAGAAAATGATGCATGGTAAAAAAGGAGCAGAGGGATATGAAGTGTATCGAAATATTGCACTTCGAAAACGGAATTATTCTTTAAACTTAAGTGAAACATGTGCATTTAAATTTGATGCTTTCTTGCATAAGACAATTGATAAACTTGAGTCGAATATGCCAAAGTTTGAAAAAAGAGAAAGCCAACAGAGTATGATGAAGGAAATATATACAGCGCTAAGAGATTCTAGGTTTTCACTAATTGAAGCAGGGACAGGAACAGGGAAGACTCTTGCATATTTGCTTCCAAGTATTTATTTTGCAAAGAAAAAAGAAGAACCTGTCATCATAAGTACCCAAACTGTACAACTGCAACAACAAATACTAGAAAAAGAAATTCCATTATTACAGAAAATCATGCCATTTTCATTTGAAGTAGCTCTTTTGAAAGGAAGAAAGCATTATCTTTGTCTACATAAATTTGAATATGCTTTGCAAGAGGAAGAGAAAAATTATGATATGGCGCTCACAAAGGCAAAAATTTTAGTGTGGTTATTGCAAACGGAAACGGGCGATCGTGATGAATTAAATATTCCTGAGGGCGGAAAGTTACTTTGGAACCGGATTTGTAGTGATGTACATAGTCCGGGTGGGATGCAAAGTAACTGGTATAGTCGTTGTTTTTATCAACGAGCAAAGAATAAAGCATTATTTGCAGATATCGTTATTACAAATCATGCGTTATTATTTCAAGATTTTTCAAGTGAAGAACCACTGTTTGCCTCATGTGAACATATTATTTTTGATGAGGCTCATCATATTGAGGAGGCAGCGAGTAGAACATTAGGTGAACAGTTCTCCTGTATGTATTTCCAGCTAGTTTTATCTCGTCTTGGTACGCTAGAAACAGATGATGTACTTTCTAAAGTATATAAAATGATGAAAAAATCAGAGCAAGCCTCCCGTTCTACTTTCCGCATGGTAAGTCATAGTTTGAAGGAATTGAAATTTGATGCGGATGAGCTATTCCAAATGTTACGTGCATTCATCTTTAAACAAACAAAGCAGGAACAAGGGATCAGCAATATGCCACTCATTTATCGATATAACACGGAAGTAGAGAAAGGTAAGTTATGGGATAGTATTACCGAGTTAACAAATCGCTTTGTATATGATGTAAGAAAATTACTCTCTACACTTGAGAAGCAAGTTGATATATTGCAAAGTAAATTAGAATGGGAAATGCATGTTGTCACAGGTGAATTTATGCATTTAATTGAGTTGTTGAGAAAGATGGCGCAATCTTTACAAGTACTCATTTTAGAAAAAAATTCATATGTGACATGGATGGAAACTGAAACGAAGGGAACCATTCATTCAACTGTTTTATATGGACAACCTGTTCGTATTGGTGAAAGATTTGCTGATGAATTTTTAACAGAGAAAAAGAGTGTTATTTTCACATCAGCAACGCTAACAGTAAACGATTCATTTGACTATATAAAAGAAGAGCTAGGCTTACATGATTTTGCTCCAAATACATTACAGGTCCCATCACCATTCCATTTTGAAGAACAGATGAAATTAATGGTTTCAACGGATGTGCCTTTTATTAAGCAAGCAAGTAATGAAGAATATATTGAATCTGTGTCGGCTCATATTGCAAAAATAGCGAAAACTACAGAAGGTAGAATGCTTGTTTTGTTCACTTCGTATGAAATGTTGAAAGAAGCGTATACGAATTTGAAAAATGATGAGGAATTAGAAGGCTATTTATTATTAACGCAAAGTGTGAATAATAAGAGCAGAAGTCGCCTCATTCGTAAGTTTCAAGAGTTCGATAAATCAATTTTATTAGGAACAAGTAGTTTTTGGGAAGGGATAGATATACCTGGAGATGCCCTTAGTTGTCTTGTTATTGTCCGCCTTCCCTTTACGCCTCCTCATCAACCGATGATGGAAGCAAAAGGAGAGTGGTTAAAAAATCAAGGAGAGGACGTATTCGCTAAGTTAGCACTCCCGCAAGCAATACTGCGTTTCAAACAAGGATTTGGTCGTCTTATTAGAACAAGTACAGATACCGGGACGGTGTTTGTATTAGATCGTCGTTTGACAAGCGCTTCCTATGGAAAACGTTTTTTACAATCAATTCCAACTGTTCCGCTTTATGAAGGCCCTCTAGAAGAATTGTTAGAACAATTAAAGGAACGGCCAATTGAATAAAATTGGAAGAAAAAATACGCCTGAAGTGCATGTAAACTTCAGGCGTAAAAAATGTGGGTAGGAGGAATTTTATTTTTCTTACTTCTTGTATACAAAATGTATTGGTTTTCGACTTGAAACCTTTTTTTGCTGTACATGTCCTGCTATAATAGATGGGTGATGAAGCAGGGGTTGTAAAGAATGTACTCTTATTGTAACCGCATTGCGTTCTTCTATAATTAGAAATTTTTGTGTAACGGAGGAGTTTTTTCATGGATAAGAAAATCGAAGTCCTATCAACGACGCGTATTAAATATTCATCTGACTTGTATAAAATCGTTGATAGTTTGAATCGTACGTTAAAAGAGCAGGACCTCATGTTCGGATTAGCATTAGACGAAAAAGATAAAGAAACAGCTGTATTTACGATTTACAGAACGTAGTGATACAATGAAAAAGTGGATCTTTGCAATCGTTATCGTAATCGTTGCTAGCGGAATATATGGGGCGTATGTTTATAATAAAGCAATGGAAAAGAAAATCCCTAAAGAGGCAAAATCTGTAGAAATTGCAAAAGAAAAAGCAAAGCTTGTAAAAGTAAAATCTGTGGATTATTATAACGGAGAATCTTCATATACAGTCGTACAAGGTACAGATGAAAAAGGAGAACAACTTATCGTTTGGGTGCCTGAGAAAAAAGGGGAAACTATAGTAAGGAAAAAGAGTGAAGGTATTTCTGAAAAAGAGGCTTTACAAAGAACGATTGAACAAGTCGGAGATGACAGTAAAGAGCACAAAAGTAAGCCTAAAGAAATTTTAAAAGTAAAATTAGGCTTTGAAAACAATATACCATTATGGGAAGTTACATATATTGATGATGAAAATCGTTATAGTTATTACTATCTTGCATTTAAAGATGGTCAGTTTTTACGACGATACAGCATTGAAAAATAGATGTAGGGGGAACTACAAATGAAATTAGCAAAGCGAGTAGCTGCTTTAACACCATCTGCAACTTTAGAAATTACAGCAAAGGCACAAGCATTAAAAGCAGAAGGTCATGATGTAATTGGATTAGGGGCAGGAGAACCTGACTTTAATACACCAGAGCATATTATGGATGCTGCACATAAAGCGATGTTAGAAGGACATACGAAGTATACACCAACGGGTGGATTACAAGCGTTAAAACAAGAAATTGTGAAGAAGTTTACTCGCGATCAAGGAATTGCGTATGATCCGTCTGAAATTATTGTATGTAACGGCGCAAAGCATGCATTATATACATTATTCCAAGTGTTACTTGATGAAGGAGATGAAGTTATCATCCCAACTCCTTATTGGGTAAGCTATCCTGAGCAAGTAAAGCTTGCTGGTGGTAAGCCAGTTTATGTAGAAGGCCTTGAAGATAATGAATACAAAATTACAGCGAAGCAGCTGCGTGAGGCAATTACAGAGAAAACGAGAGCAGTTATTATTAATTCACCGAGCAATCCAACAGGAATGATTTACAGCAAAGAAGAATTACAACAGCTTGGAGAAGTATGTTTAGAACACGATATTTTAATCGTTTCAGATGAAATTTATGAGAAATTAATTTATGGTGGAGCAGAATATACTTCGGTTGCCCAGCTTTCTAATGCATTAAAAGAACAAACACTTATTATTAATGGTGTATCTAAATCTCATTCTATGACAGGATGGCGTATTGGATATGCAGCAGGAAATAAGCAGCTTATTAAAGCGATGACGAACTTAGCGAGTCATAGTACGTCAAACCCTACTTCAATCGCTCAATACGGCGCAATCGCGGCATATGCAGGCTCACAAGAACCTGTAGAAACAATGCGTCAAGCATTTGAAGAGAGATTAAACATTATTTATGATAAATTAATTCAAATCCCTGGCTTTACTTGCATTAAACCACAAGGTGCATTTTACTTATTCCCTAATGTAAAAGAAGCAGTAGCTTTATCAGGATACGAAACTGTTGATGATTGGGCAAAAGCTCTATTAGAAGAGGAAAAAGTAGCTCTTGTACCAGGTACAGGATTTGGTGCTCCAAATAACGTTCGTTTATCATATGCGACATCTCTTGAACAAGTGGAGAAAGCGTTAGAACGTATTCATACGTTTATGAAAAGTAAAGTGCAAGCTTAATTGTATATTTTATTAACGTAATACAAAAAAACCTCCCTACATAATAGGGAGGTTTTTTTGACGAATTGTGGCAAAAAGAAATAGCGAAAGGTGTGTTATACTAGAGAGCGAGGTGTTTGGTGATGAAAAAGAAAATGATGTTACAGTGGTTTGAGCAGGGAAGCATTGCAATTCCAAAATTACTTATGATGCATTATAAAAAATTAGGGTTAAATGAAACGGAATTTATGGTTGTACTTCATGTACATACATTTTTAGAATCGGGCAATTCGTTTCCGACTCCGTCAGAGATTTCAGAACGGATGACGATTACCGAAATGAAATGTATGGAAGTCATTCAGGCATTGATTCAAAAAGGTTTTTTATCACTAGAAGGTGGACAAAAATCAGAAGCGATGATGTGTGAAAGTTATTCTTTACAACCGCTATGGGAAAAAATATTGCATTTCTTAATGAATGAATCAATAGAGGAAGAACAAAAAGAAATAAAGCAACTGCAAGTAAATTTATATACAGTATTTGAAAAAGAATTTGGAAGACCGCTTTCTCCATTTGAATGTGAAACGTTGGGAATGTGGGAAGATCAAGATCAACATCATCCGAATTTAATTCAAGCGGCCCTCAGGGAAGCTGTAATGAGTGGTAAGCTTAATTTCCGATATATTGATCGTATTTTATTTGAATGGAAAAAGAATGGTATTAAAACAGTAGATCAAGCCCAAAACCAAGGACGAAAATTTAGAGCAAATCAACAACGAACGCAGCAAACGACAAAACAAGAGACGAAATTTACTGGAAAAGTACCTTTTTATAATTGGTTGGAGCAGTAATGTAGGAGGAAGTATATGTTAAATAAAACGCAAATTCGCTATTGTTTAGACACAATGGCGGATATGTATCCAGAAGCACATTGTGAATTAATTCATGATAATCCGTTTGAACTAGTAATCGCGGTAGCGTTATCTGCACAATGTACAGATGCACTTGTAAATAAAGTGACGAAAAATTTATTTCAA
This sequence comes from Bacillus cereus group sp. MYBK245-2, assembly GCF_051916145.1. Classification (NCBI taxonomy): domain Bacteria; kingdom Bacillati; phylum Bacillota; class Bacilli; order Caryophanales; family Bacillaceae; genus Bacillus; species Bacillus cereus group sp. MYBK245-2. The sequence goes on from NZ_JBQAGB010000002.1 coordinate 143,666, forward strand.
AAATATAAAACACCAGAAGATTATTTAAGTGTTTCGCTAGAAGAATTACAACAAGATATACGTTCTATTGGTTTGTATAGAAATAAAGCAAAAAACATTCAAAAATTGTGCCGGATGTTACTGGATGATTATAACGGAAAAGTTCCAGAAGACCGTGACGAGTTGACGAACTTGCCAGGAGTAGGGAGAAAAACAGCAAATGTAGTTGTTTCGGTAGCGTTTGGTATTCCGGCAATTGCTGTTGATACGCATGTAGAAAGAGTGAGTAAACGGTTAGCGATTTGTAGATGGAAAGATTCGGTGTTAGAAGTAGAAAAGACATTAATGAAGAAAATTCCGATGGATGAATGGAGCGTCACACATCACCGTATGATTTTCTTTGGACGTTATCACTGTAAAGCGCAGCGACCACAATGTGAGGAGTGCCCTTTACTAGAAGTATGTCGTGAAGGAAAGAAGCGAATGAAGGGGAAATAAAGGATGGAGCGAGTGATAGAAATACCGAAAGAATTTCGATGCTTACCATTTTTTAAAGAAAGTAAAAATTCGATTGTGTATTATACAGAACAGTCTTTTGAAGAAACAATACAAAATACTTATTTTATATATGATATGGAAAGACAATATGAGCCGTGGAATGAAATTGAAAATAGTATTCCAGTATTATTGAATGTATGGAAAAGTAAGCATGAAGACATTGCGACACTTTTTCGAAACAGAAATAAGCAAGAAGCTGAAGGCCCAATGATTCTTTTTGCAGCACATTTGTTATCAATTGTATATTGGCTAAATGAACAACCTGTTTATAGTTTGAACGAAATGGAAGATTACACGAGTATGTTGGAAGTACAACCAGTGAATTTTATAGAGCGCTATTCGTTCATTATAAAGAAACCGAATAATTATCATTCTTATATTCAGTTAGCGCAGTTGTATATTGAAATAGAAAAGTTATATGTAAAGAAAATGATAACAAAAAAGAAGTCCTTTTCTCGTTAAGAGAAAAGGACTTCTTTTTTGTATTAAGACTCTGTTGTAACAACATTTCCGTCTGCGTGTGGTGTATCTTCGCCGGTATTGTGTTGTTGTTCTTGTTGTTTCTTAGCTTCTTCTTCAGCTTTTTTTCTAGCTTCCTCTTCAGCTTTCTTTTGAGCCTCTTCTTGCTGTTTACGTTGTTGTTCTTGTTGTTTTTTAGCTTCTTCTTCAGCTTTTTTTCTAGCTTCCTCATCAGCTTTCTTTTGAGCTTCTTCTTGTTGTTTACGTTGTTGTTCTTGCTGCTGTTGCTCTTGTTGTTTACGCTGCTCTTCTTCAGCTTTTTTCTTAGCATCTTCTTGTTTTAATTTATCTTCATTAGCCTTTTTCTGAGCTTCCTCATCAGCTTTTTTCTTAGCTTCTTCTTCAGCCTTCTTCTTAGCAGCCTCATCTTCAGCTTTCTTCGCGTCTGGAGTTCCTCCAGGCGCAGTGAAGGATGCTCCAACTGCTGGGCTTGTTCCAGTACCTTTTTTCGCTACTACAGAGAAGCTGTAAGTAACGCCTGGTTTAATACCACCAAGAGTAGCTGTCGTACCATTTATTGATAAACTACCACTTGAACCGTCAGTCGCTTTATAGCTTGCTGCATACGCATCAACTTCTGCTGGTCCAGACCAGTTTAGTGTAACTGTGCTAGCGCCATCGAAAGTGACATTAAGACCACTAGGTGCATCTACTTTAATTTGTTTCACTGCATCTTTTTTAGCGCCTTTTACGTATAATTCACCATTTAATTCTTGTACAGAAGAAGGACGTTCGAAACGTGATTTATCTGTAGCGAATTTGCTCATCATTACTTGGAACATTTGTTGTGCAATTTTAGTAGAGCGATCGCCAATGTAATTTTCTGGACCATCTTTTTCGTAACCAGTCCAAACAGCCATTGTATATTGCGGTGAATATCCAGCGAACCAGCTATCTCTGTTTGCATCAGCTGGAATACCATATTTTTTAATCACGTCTGCATCAAAGTTTTGAGTTCCTGTTTTACCAGCTACGTCTATACCTGGAACGTATGCTGTTGGACCTGTACCACCAGCACCAGGTTTTACGACGTCACGAAGAACGTCAGTCACCATGTAAGCTGTGTAGTCTTGCATCGCACGTTGTTCTTTCGGTTTAAAACTTTTCTTTTTCCCATCTGGGAAGATAACTTCTTTTACGAAGTGCGGTTTATTGTAGTTCCCACCGTTACCAAAGGCTGCATATGCCCCCGCTAATTGTAATGGAGAACTATCGTTACTACCAATTGCTGTTGATTCATATGTTTTGCCGTCTTTAAATGTCATACCTAAACCTTCAGCAAACGCTTGTGACTTAGGAAGACCAACCGCTTGAGCTGTCTTTAAAGCCGGAATGTTTAATGATTTTTTCAAAGCTTCACGTAGTGAAACGTCACCTTTGTAACTATTTGTTGCATTTCGTATTTTTTTACCATCGGAATACGTATATTCTGAGTCATTTAATTGATGGTATGTAGACCATTGTAAATTCTCAATTGCTGGACCGTAGTCGAAAATTGGTTTCATTGTTGAACCAACTTGGCGTTTTAAATCAGTGGCCATATTATGACCTTTGAAAGTAGACTTACTTTCTTTACGTCCAGCCCCAATTGCTCGAACTTCTCCAGATTGTGTATCCATAAATACGAATGATCCTTGGAATTGATCGTTCGGATACTTAATAAGATTGCCATCCATAATTTTTTCAGCATAATCTTGAGCATCTTGATCAAGTGTTGTATGAATCGTCAAACCATCTGAACCAATATTTACATCAGGATATTCTTTTTCAACTTCTTTTACAACCGCATCTAAAAATGCTTGATACTTCATCTCAGTTATTTCTGAAGACGGTTGAAGACCCTCTGTTACTGGGATCTTAACTGCGTTATTCATTTCTTCTTTTGTTATATAACCATGTCGATTCATTAATGACAATACGACATTACGACGATTTGTTGCTCGTTCAACATTTTCCTTTTTGGTTGGATCATAAATGTTTGGACCTTGGGGTAAACCAGCGAGCATAGCAGCTTCATGTAATTGCAAGTCTTTTAAATCTTTACCATAATATTTTTGCGCTGCTGTCGCAATACCATATGAACGGTTACCTAAATTAATCTTATTTAAGTACATTTCTAAAATCTCATGTTTAGAGTATTGTTGCTCTAATTTGTAAGATAGGTACCATTCTTGTACTTTTCTCTTTGCAGTTTTGTCCATCGTTAGAAAATAGTTTTTGACTACTTGTTGTGTAATCGTACTACCACCTTGAGATCCGAAACCTCCAGTGACATTTTCCATAACTGCTTTTGTAGTTCGTTTCAAATCAATTCCATTATGATCATAGAAACGTGAGTCCTCAGTTGCAAGGAATGCATTTTCAACTACTTTTGGAATTTGATCATACGTAACGTGGGTTCGTTTTTCAGCACCGTATTCATAGAAAAAGTTCCCATCTTTATCAAGAAACTTTGTTGATAAAGGATTGACAAGTTTTGATTTGTCTAATTTTGGAGCATCCTTCACCATAACAAAGAAAGCGGAAACGCCAGCTACAAGACCAACGATACCAAGAAGTAGACAACCTATAAGGAATTTTTTTAAAAAGGAGCCTTTTTTCTTTGGTTTTTTCTCTGTATTTGTTTCTTGCTTTTGATTTTTTACATGATTTCGTTCTGTACGAGAACGATAATTATCTGACATTATACTTTCTCCTACCTTTCATTCTCTCCCCAAAAGTCGAAAAAAGAGCCTTAGTGATGACTCTATCACGAAAAATAAACCGTGTCTAGTACACGGATATAATCAATCCGAGGGTGATAACCGCATGATAATAAAGATCCATGCTCTACTATTTCTTCTTTCGTAATCGATTTTCGTCCACCAGTATTTTGACGATTCCAAAATGCAATAATATGTTTTGCATCTAATAAATAAAGTTCATCAAAAAGTGTAAATTTAATAATAACAAATGCAATTCCATTATGAGCGATTACTTGCTTCATATGCTCAATTTGATGAAGGTGGAAGTTTTGAAGTGGAAAACTCGTTTTATTTTTTGTTTCTTTCGCTTCAAAATCGATGTATTTCCCTTTATATACACCGTTGTAATCTGTTGTAGAAGGTTGTTTAAAATACGCTTCTTTTACCACTGCAGCACTTCGAGCGGGGTAATCTACTTTTACAATTTGAAGAGGTGTAGGTTTTTTATGTACACATGCAATATTATGGGTTAAGTAATATTCATTTGTTTCATTCAATTCCTCTTCAAGGGACATACCTCTATTACTATAAGTATGTTTTTTTATTGGTGTTTTATGAGGTTGTGAAGCTTGATTGTACCGTTTTCCATTTGGGTAACGAATGGTCATAGTGTGTCCACTCCCAACTTGCTAAGAATTACTTACAAAGGTGATTATAACAAAAAATGAAAAAAGATGTGACCTTTTTGAAGAAAGGTATGATGACTTATTCATGTTTACATGGAATGATTATGAAAAAATTAAACAATATCGTAAAAATACGGTCTGTACAGAGGAAGAAAAAACAATGGTTTACAATATGAAGAGGGAAATAGAAATAGCTAATATGGACAACATTTCTCGAACGCAGTGTTATCAAGAATATTATGTAAGAAATAGTGAAATTAGGTGGGCTTTTTTAGCGAGTATGGTCTCGAGAAATGCGGGATGGAATATGACTGATTTACAAGGGAGGTATTATGCTACTGTTTTACCTCAAACAGTAAAAAAACATTTATTTTTGACTTATGAAGAAGCGAATTGGATTATTTTTTTAGATGCATTTCCTCAGCTGTTGTTATATGAAGAAAGTAAGAGGAGGCAGGTGCCACTATTCCATTTGTTACAATATTTTAACGTATCCATTTTTATGGAAAAGGAATGGATATATTTTTGGGAGAAAAAAGATATAAATAGACTTATGATAGCGCTTATTATAAATGAACAAAATAAAATTCAAAAACCAGTTATTGAGAATGCATATTTTAAAAAACATGTATTCCATACAGCCCTTTTTAAATTACAAGAAATGCTTCATATTAGTGCCGTTATATTCCCAACCGTTGAAGGGAAGGTGTATGGTTTTTCAGTTTATCAATTTGAAACGTTACAGAAGCGTATAGAACTAGGAAAGAAATTAGCAGCGTTACTGTTCCATCCGAATTACAAAAGTTTATTCCATAGGTTTGCATCGCAAACGATACACACAGGATCAAGAGCAGATTATGAATGTTATGTAAGAGAAGCTAGAAAATCTTGTACACCAGCTCTTAGAGAAGTTTATCCTGCTGTTGCACATGATGAAATAAGTATGAGAGATTGGTTTTGTAGAGATACGGAAATAAATGAACTATTTTTACCAGAAGAGTATAAGGGTGAAGTTGATATAACAGAATGGTATAAAAGAAAGAGGGAGCAAATCTATATTGCTTCCACCGTAAATCGTTTTGTTAAAAGGATAGATGAGTTCGTGATATAATAAAAAAGAAGTCCCGTCTTCATTTATGAAGACGGGACTTCTTAATGTGAAGTAATCCTGCTATGCGTGCTAAACATTTAATCTCAAAACGTAATGAATATAAGAGATTAAAGAAGTTTCACTTTATGTAGCAGGGAAGTTTGGACCATCTAATTTTGGGTTGCCAGTTTCGGGTTTATTTTGTTTATTTTGTTTTTTCTTTTTTTCGTTTTTGTTCTTTGCCATTTTCATGCACCTCCTTTTTGTATTGTTACCATTTCTATAAATGACATACAAAATGATTTCTTTGACGAATAACAACTAGTTTTGTCATGTGGGCAGGACTGAAGAATCATTCGGCGAAATTACATGACAAAGGAAAAGCAAAGAAGGAGGCGTTTTGTATATGGCGATGGTTCAGAAGGAAGATGTAATGAAAACAATGGATCAAATGTTAAGTTCTCTCGATTTGCTGGAAATGAATATAGGGATTAGAATGAATCATGCATTAAAGGATAAGAGTGAAAAAATATGCAACAAGATAGAAATAACAGAAATGCATATTGAGCATATGGAAAATAAATTAGTGCATCACGAAGAAAAAGGGAATTGGGTGAAGGCATTTCAAAACGTCGTAGTGAGTGCATAATAAGGTGGGAATAAAATGAAGTATGAAGCATTAATACAGTCTTCGGAAAAACTTATGCAACATAATAATGAAGCAAATGTGAAAAAAAGAGAAATGATTGAATACGATTTTTATAAGGATATGAAACCGTTTGTAGATATGGTAGATGAGGAATTAAAAGTGTGGAAAGAATTAGCTTATGAATGGATTAAGGAAGAAAAGCCGAAGTATATACATGTACAGCAAATTGATCAAGTGTACGATAATTTACAAACAAATGTGTTGCAATGTTTTGTAAATAAAGGAAAAGGTAAGCGATTCTTTGAAACGCATCAAGCCATTTCGTATACTTTGCAAAATATAATTGAGCAATGTAAGTAACAAGAGGGGAAACCCTCTTGTTTTTTTTATGCTTCTGTCATTGTTGTAGGTTTTGTTGCACCGTTTATTTCTAATTCTTTTATTAATGTTCGGTAATCTGAAATACATATTTTTCCTTCGAGATACCAATGTCTCGCAAAGTCTAACAATTCATTTACATTCTCTGTGTAATACCCCTTTTTTTGAGAAAACGCTTGTTTTAAATCCCCTAATACCATGTTGATTCCTCCCCCATGAGAATCTTCTTCTTTTTTATCATAGCATGGAAGGGTTTTCTTTTATAATTTTTTAAAAATTTAAACTTCCGACAAAAATAGACAGATAATCCGTCACACAAATTATTTTACAAGTACATATTATATATGTAGAAACTTATGTGAAGGAGGAGAGAATGCATGTTTCAACAATCTAACGTATATCAGCAATCTAATCCATATGCACAGCAAAATATGTACCAATATAATACGGATACATATTTACGTTATAATATGTATCCTTTCGAGCCTCATTATGGAAATCAAAATTATTACCAGCCATTTGAAGTGTCGTTTATGAATCAACCGCAGCAACCTTATATGAACCAACAACCGCAACCTTATATGAATTCACAATACTATATGCCACCGCCATCTCCCTATAATCAACAAGCGATGTTTTATCCACCAAAACAACCGTACCCGACGCAAAATAAACAAAAGCAACAGCAACAACCAAGTCAATTTTCTAGTTTCGTTTCCCAATTTAAAAATTCAGATGGTAACTATGATGTAAATAAAATGATGAATACAGCTGGACAAATGATGAATGCAATGAATCAAGTAACAGGCATTGTAAAGCAAGTGGGAGGTTTTTTTGGTAAGTAATTTTGGAGGGTTGGCTATAAAAACATTGTATACGAAATAAAGGTCTAGACAAATTTCCTTAGAATAAATGGGTATATATAACAAGCGGCTTAACCTCTTTTCTCATATTGTAAAGTGTAATCAGATTTTTTTTATGAGAGAGGAGAGAAAAAACTATGCATCATTGTCATCCTTGCTTTGGAGGGCATAAGCCTACAGGACCTATTTGTACGACTGCTCCTGTCATTCATCCGACGAAACAATGCGTAACACATTCTTTTTCAACAACGGTGGTGCCACACATTTTCCCAACGCATACAACACATGTACACCATCAACAAATTAAAAACCAAAACTTCTTCCCACAAACAAACTCAAATGTAAATGTTGTAGACCCAATCGATCCAGGGTTCGGCGGATGTGGACCGTGTGGTCATGGACATCATCACCACGGTCATCAAATATCTCCATTTGGACCAGGGCCGAATGTATCACCGTTTGGACCAGGACCTAATGTATCACCATTTTTACCAAACAATGTATCACCAGTTGGACCAAATATTGGACCAAACGTTGGTGGAATATTTAAAAAGTAAATGATATGTTAGAACTAGCGAAATGCTAGTTCTTTTTTTGTAATTGGAGTGTTGATATGAAAGTTATTGCAGTAACAGGATATAAGCCATTTGAACTTGGAATATTTAAAAATGATCATCCAGGAGTAGAATGTATAAAAAAGGCGTTGCGTCGTAAATTAACTGCTTTTGTAGAAGATGGTTTAGAGTGGGTTATAATAAGTGGCCAGTTAGGTGTAGAATTATGGGCTGCTGAAGTTGTTTTTGAAATACAAGTAGAATATCCAGATTTAAAATTAGCGGTATTTACTCCATTTTTAGAACAAGAAGAGGGTTGGAAGGAAGATAACCGTGAATATTACGAGTTTATTCTCTCTCAAGCAGACCATGTTGATAGTATCACGAAACGTAAGTACGAAAGCCCAGAGCAATTTAAATTAAAAAATCAATTTTTTATTGAAAAAAGTGATGCGCTTTTAGCTGTATATGATGAAGAAAAACCAGGGAGTCCTAAATATATTGTAGAAGCAGCAAAGAAAAAAGGAGAAATAGAAAATTATCACAGTTATTTCATTCTTTTTTCCGATTTACAAGATATAATAGAAGAGGAACAGTGGAATAATGCTGAGTAATATGTAATATAGTACTCGTATATATGATTGACAAAAAGCATTGTTTCTGAAAAAATTTAGTTAATGAAAGTTTTGGCAAAAATTTGAGGTGAAGAAAATGATTTCGGATAAAATTAAATTAACGGCGAAAGATATTTTAGAAAAAGAATTTAAAACAGGTATGAGAGGTTATCAACAAGAAGAAGTAGACAAGTTTCTTGATATGATCATTAAAGATTATGAAGCTTTCCACAAGGAATTTGAGCAATTAAAGCAACAAAATGCTCGTTTAAAGCGTGAACTAGAAGAACAAAAGCTAGCAGCAACGCAAGTTCCGCAACAACCTGTACAAACACCAGTTGCGCAACCAGTATATAACAACACGAATACGGACATTTTAAAACGTCTATCGAATTTAGAAAAAGCTGTATTTGGAAGCAAGTTATACGAATAATTTCTGGTGATAAAAAGGTTAAAGCATTTTACATAGAAAAAAACATTGCAAAATCTTTTTGTTTCCACTATACTAATGGATGTCATAACGTTTGGGTAATCGCTGCAACGCCAACGTTGTAGAGGAAAGTCCATGCTCGCACGGCCTGAGATGGCTGTAGTGTTCGTGCCTAGCCAATTCATAAGCTAGGGTATTCTGGCTGTAAGGCTGGTTTAACGGCAGGGAAAAAACCTAAGTCCTTTCGGATATGGTTTGACTACCTTTAAAGTGCCACAGTGACGAAGTCCTTGAAGAAATGATAGGAGTGGAACGAGGTAAACCCCACGAGCGAGAAACCCAAATAATGGTAGGGGAATCTTTTCCAAGGAAATGAACGATGGGAAAGGACAGGTTGTATAACCTGTAGATAGATGATTGCCACCGGAGTACGAGGCGTGGGCCGTTTGCAGTACAAAGGAACAGAACATGGCTTACAGAACGTTATGAACCAACTATGAAATAACTCAGCTCTCCTTTGTTAGAGGAGGGCTTTTTATTTGTATGAAGTTATAAATGATGAGTTAAAATGGTTAATGAGAAAATTCTTCGTAAAATGTAATAATTAATAGGAGAAATAGCTATTAATTATTGTTTGAATATACATAAGAGGTGAATGCAAATGGGAAAAGTTACTTTAATCGCAACAGCGGCAATGGGTATTGAAGCTTTAGTTGCCCGAGAAGTTCGTGATCTAGGTTATGAATGCCAAGTAGAAAACAGCAAAGTAACATTTGAAGCAGATGAAAAGGCGATTTGTCGCACGAATTTATGGTTACGTACTGCGGACCGTGTGAAAATTAAAGTTGGCGAATTTAAAGCGACAACATTTGATGAGCTGTTTGAGAAAACGAAAGCATTAAACTGGGGAGATTATATTCCAGAGAACGGTGAGTTCCCTGTTATCGGTAAATCTTTAAAATCTGAGTTATTCAGTGTTTCGGATTGCCAACGTATCGTTAAAAAGGCTGTCGTTGAAAAATTAAAAACAACATATAAACGTACAACTTGGTTTGAAGAAGATGGCCCGTTATTCCGTATTGAGATTGCAATGTTAAAAGATATCGCAACATTAACAATCGATGCGAGCGGTGTTGGACTTCATAAACGTGGATATCGTGTGGATCAAGGGGAAGCTCCTTTAAAAGAAACATTAGCTGCGTCTTTAATTAAATTAACAAACTGGAAGCCAGATCGTCCTTTCGTGGATCCTTTCTGCGGATCAGGTACAATTCCGATTGAAGCAGCATTAATTGGACAAAATATCGCACCAGGTTTTAACCGTGGTTTTGCATCGGATGAGTGGGGCTGGGTTGGTAAACAAAACTGGCGTGAAGCTCGTCAAGAAGTAGAAGATTTAGCGAACTATGATCAACCATTGCAAATCATTGGATCAGATATTGATCATCGTATGATACGTGTTGCTCAAGATAATGCAGAAGAAGTAGGTTTAGGTGATTTAATTACATTTAAACAAATGCAAGTAAAAGATTTCACAACAAAAGAGGATTATGGCTATGTTGTAACGAATCCTCCATACGGAGAACGTTTAAGTGAAAAAGCACTTGTTGAACAACTGTATAAAGAAATGGGACAAGTATTCCGTCCATTAGACACATGGTCGACGTATGTATTAACAAGTTACGAAGCATTTGAGAAGTGCTACGGAAAAGATGCATCGAAGAAACGTAAACTGTTTAATGGATTTATCCGTACAGATTACTACCAATACTTCGGAAAACGTCCACCTCGTAATTCATAGTATAAAACTCCTTTAGCGCGCATATACTGGCTATTATGTAATGCGTAAAGGAGGAACTGATATGGATAGTTTCCAATTATCAATGATTCAAAAAGCTATTCACCGTACGTATGATGAGCTCGGAAAAGAAGTGGATAACCAAGGTGCGATTGTAGATGAAATACAAAAAGCACAAGAAGAATATTTGTTAGCTCTTTCGCATGAAACAGCGATAGATAAACGGTATTTAAAGTCATTAATATAGAAGAAAATTTTCCTTTTTCGAAAGGAAAATTTTTTTTCGTGTATTTCCATGTATTGCAACAGGGGAAAGTGGCTGCGCACATATGAGTAGCAGTTGCTATATCTTTTATAGAAAAACTTTTTGGTTGGAGGCTAAGGATGTTTACTGAGAAGAGATTACCATTTGAAGTAGGGAAACAAGACAATTTTTATGATAAGTTGAATGAGTGGATTGGAGATGTGTTTTACGACATCCTTCCGGAAAAAGGCTTTGAAGAGCGTGATGAACAAATTTTTATGGCGTTTCAATTAGAGCGTGCTTTCCAAGAAAAGAAAGTAATGTTCGCAGAAGCGGGTGTAGGAACCGGGAAAACAATTGTATATCTTCTATATGCAATTTGTTATGCACGTTATACTGGAAAGCCAGCGATTATCGCTTGTGCAGATGAAACATTAATTGAGCAGCTTGTGAAAGAAGAAGGGGACATTGCTAAATTATCTGAGGCATTAGGCTTATCGGTAGATGTAAGACTTGCGAAATCGATGGATAATTATTTATGTTTACGTAAACTTGAAGATGTTATGAGTGGACGAGCTCCAGAAGTAATTGAAGATGTATACTACGAATTACCGCAGTTTGTATTTGACCACGGTACGATGCAAAACTTTACTCACTATGGTGACCGAAAAGAATTTCCGCTTTTAAATGACGAGGAATGGTCAAAAGTAAATTGGGATTACTTCCAAGATTGCTTCACTTGTGATTCTCGACATCGTTGCGGGCAAACTCTATCACGTGAACATTATCGTAAAGCAGCAGATTTAATTATTTGCTCTCAAGATTTCTATATGGATCATATTTGGACGTATGATGCTCGTAAGCGTGAAGGACAAATTCCATTATTACCAGAAAGTAGTTGCGTTGTATTCGATGAAGGACATCTTGTAGAGTATGCAGCTCAAAAAGCTTTAACATATCGTTTAAAGCAAACGATGATGGAGCAACTTTTAACGAGATTATTACAAAATGATATTCGCGAGGAGTTTGCGCATTTAGTAGAAGAAACAATTTGGCAAACAGAGCGATTCTTTGATGTGTTACAAGAAAATAAAAAGGAAATTGCCGGTTCTGATCGTTTAGAGATTACTGTGACAGAAAAAGTAACTGCCGAAGCGAAGCGACTTTATGCGAAAATTGGTGAAGTTGGTGATGCATTAGTATTTGAAAGTGAAATGCATACAGTAAACACGTATGATTTAAATATCGTTGATGAACATTTAGATGTATTAGAGCACTCGCTGCGTCTATTTATGCACGAGAAAAATGTAATTACATGGGGTGAAGAAGGTGATGGAGCCTTCACGTTAGTAATTATGCCGCGTGCAGTTGAAGAAGTATTACAAGAGAAAGTATTCTCGAAGAAAATCCCGTATATTTTCTCTTCTGCTACATTATCTAACAACGATTCATTTGCATTTACAGCAAATAGCCTAGGGGTAAAAGATTACTTATCATTCTCAGTTGCCTCACCGTTTGATTACGAAGAGCAAATGGCAGTAAACTTACTATCGCATACGAAAGAAAATGAATGGGAAAGAAAGTGTCAATATACACTTGAAAATATACAAAAAACAAATGGACGTACACTTGTATTATTTCGTACAACACAAGAGCTTGCAGCGTTTAAAGAATATGTAAGTAAAGAACAAATGTCAGTTCCGTTCTTATATGAAGGGGACCAAGAAATTAGTCAGCTCGTTTCTCGTTTCCAAAATGAAGAAGAGACTGTACTTTGTGCCGTTCATTTATGGGAAGGTTTAGATATTCCTGGTTCATCATTATCACATGTTATTATTTGGTCATTACCATTCCCTCCAAACGATCCTGTGTTTGAAGCGAAGCGTAAACACGTAAATGACCCATTCTGGGATGTAGATGTACCATATATGATTTTACGTCTTCGTCAAGGGATTGGCCGTTTAATTCGTACGAGCGACGATAAAGGTGCTATATCAATCTTCTTATCTGATACAGAAGATGAGAAAGTGGTAGAAGCGGTGAAAAACGTACTACCAGTAGAAGGTAAAGAATTATAAGGAGAAAGCTTGGCGCTTGCCAAGCTTTTTTTCTATTATAAAAGGAATTTGGATTTTCGTGTCGAATTAAGTTTGAGGTAGAAAAAGGAGGTTTTTATAGGATGACAGTAGCTACATATGAAGTGGAAAAACAATTTTTAACATATGTGAAGAAGATACAGAATTATGGAGAAGCATTAAGCTTAATGTTTTGGGACTTGAGAACAGGTGCGCCTAAAAAAGGTGTAGACCAGCGTTCAGAAGTAATTGGCATGCTTTCATCAGAAGTATTTGCTATGTCGACTTCAGATGAGATGGGGAACTATTTAACAGAGCTTGAAGCTTTAATAAGTGAAGACAAACTTTCTGAAACGACGAAGAAAATGGTGGAAGAGTGTCGTAAAGAATATGATAGAAATAAGAAAATTCCACAAGCGGAATATGAAGCGTATGTGAAATTAGAAGCGAAAGCAGAAAGTGTGTGGGAAGAAGCTCGCGAAAAATCTGATTTCGAAATGTTCCGTCCGTATTTAGAACAAATCGTTGAATTTAAAAAGAAATTTATTACATATTGGGGTTACGAAACATATAAATATAATACATTATTAGATATGTATGAGCCGGGTATTACGGTAGAAGTGTTAGATCACGTATTTGGTCAACTTCGTGAGCGTATCGTACCGCTCGTAAAAGAAATATCGGAGTCGCAAAAGAGATTAAAGACAAGTGCTTTATCGGAACATTTTTCAAAAGAAAAACAAAAAAACTTTACATTAGAGCTATTAAAGCAATTAAATTATGACTTTGAAGCAGGTCGTCTTGATGAAACGGTACATCCATTCGAGATCACATTAAATAGAGGGGATGTTCGTATTACGACACGCTATGACGAAAAAGATTTCCGTATGGCTGTGTTTGGCACAATTCATGAATGTGGTCATGCTGTATATGAACAAAATATTGCAGAGAAATTTGAAGGTACACCGCTATGTAGTGGAACATCTATGGGTATTCATGAGTCACAATCATTATTCTTTGAGAACTTTATCGGTCGTAATAAATCATTCTGGAAGAAAAATTATGATTTATTAAAAGAGTATAGCGATGGTCAATTCAATGATTTATCAGTAGATGAGTTTTACGATGCGATTAATGAATCGAAGCCGTCGTTTATTCGTATAGAAGCAGATGAGCTTACATATCCGCTTCACGTCATGGTTCGTTATGAACTTGAGAAAGAATTATTTGATGGTACATTACAAGTGAAGGATTTACCAGCCGCTTGGAATGATAAGATGGAAGCATATTTAGGAATTCGCCCGGCTAACGATGCACAAGGCGTATTACAAGATGTTCACTGGGCTGGTGGTTCATTTGGATACTTCCCATCTTATGCGCTTGGCTATATGTATGCAGCGCAATTTAAGCAAAGAATGTTAAAAGACATTCCGAACTTTGATGCATTATTAGAAGAAGGAAACGTAACACCAATTCGTGAATGGTTAACAGAAAATATTCACCAATACGGTAAAACGAAAAAGCCACTTGAAATTTTAGAAGATGTAACAGGTGAAGGATTAAATGCAAATTACTTAGCAGATTATTTAGAAGCGAAGTATAAAGAAATTTACGAGTTATAAAAAGAGCTGCTTACTTGCAGCTCTTTTTTTAAAGGGGGGAGAAAAATGGATTATACATATACAGTAATGACGCAAGAAGAAGCAGAAGAAATTGCATACAACTGGCATTATGAAGGGGAATATTCCTTTTATGATATAGAGGCAGATGAAGAAGATTTAACTGAATTTTTACATGATGAGAGTAGGGGGGATCATACCTTTTCTGTGAAGGAAAATGGCACTCTCATTGGTTATTTTACTGTTTGTAAAATAAATGATGGGACGGTTGATATAGGTCTTGGAATGAAACCTAATATAACTGGAAATGGGTTTGGATTACAGTTCATAAACGCTATACTAGCTTTTAGTAAAGAAAAATATGGATGCAAGTATATAACACTATCAGTAGCTACATTTAATAAGAGAGCAATTAAAGTGTATAAAAGGGCAGGATTTGAAGCAGTTGGAACGTTTATACAGAAGACAAATGGTAGTTGTTTTGAGTTTTTGAAAATGAATTATATATGTAAAAATGATTAAAAACAGAAGAATCTCCTCTGTTTTTTATTTTGATGCAGAAATAAATAATATTTTTTGTAATTGGGTGCTTTGAATTTTTGATAGAGGATGTGTATGATTGAATTTCAGTAGTAAATGTGAAGTTTAGTCAGGAGAGGTAGAATGGTTACAATTAAAACGAAAAATGAAATAGATGTAATGCATGAATCTGGAAAGTTACTTGCTTCATGTCATAGAGAAATTGCGAAAATAATGAAACCAGGTATTACAACAAAAGAAATTAATACATTTGTGGAAGCATATTTAGAACGGCATGGTGCAACGTCTGAGCAGAAAGGGTACAACGGATATCCATATGCGATATGTGCATCTGTAAATGATGAAATGTGTCATGCGTTTCCGGCCGATGTTCCTTTAACTGAGGGTGATATTGTAACAATTGACATGGTAGTAAACTTAAATAGTGGTCTTTCAGATTCTGCTTGGACGTATAGAGTTGGAAAAGTTTCTGATGAAGCAGAAAAGTTGTTACTAGTAGCTGAGAATGCTTTGTATAAAGGCATTGATCAGGCGATAATTGGTAATCATGTAGGAGATATTGGTTATGCGATTGAAAGTTATGTAGCAAGTGAAGGTTTTTCTGTCGCAAGAGACTTTACGGGACATGGAATTGGTAAAGAGATTCATGAAGAACCAGCAATTTTTCATTTTGGTAAGCCGGGACAAGGGCCTGAGTTACAAGAGGGAATGGTAATTACGATTGAGCCAATTGTCAATGTAGGTATGCGATATTCGAAAGTAGATTTAAATGGATGGACTGCGAAAACGATGGATGGGAAATTATCAGCTCAATATGAGCATACAATTGCGATTACAGAAGATGGACCGATCATTTTAACGAAGTTGTAATTTGGAATGAAAGAGTTTACAAAACTCGAACAAAAATGATGATTTTATAAAATTTGTCCGTGTTTTATTAATAAAAGCTTTTCAAAGTATAAAAAGTACGTTATAATCCTTCTATAAAATAAATAGTTAGCTACACTCATATAATCGCGGGGATATGGCCTGCAAGTTTCTACCGAAGTACCGTAAATACTTTGACTATGAGTGAGGACGAATATATTTGCTTGTTTAGCATTCTTTTTTTGCGAAACTCCAAAAGCGCGTCTCTCACTTGTAACGAGTGGTGGCGGCTTTTGGAGTTTTTTTATTGCATAAGAGGGGGAACAAACATGAAAGTATTACAAGAAAAGATTTTGAACGAAGGAAAGGTTTTATCTGGTGACGTATTAAAGGTAGATGCTTTTTTAAATCATCAAATTGATCCAGTACTTATGCAAGAAATCGGAAAAGAATTTGCTAAACGTTTTAAAGAAGAGAACATTACAAAAATCGTGACGATTGAATCTTCAGGTATTGCACCAGCGGTTATGGCTGCATTAGAACTTGGTGTAAAAGTAATTTTTGCTAGAAAGCGTAAATCGTTAACGTTACAAGATAATATGTATGTGGCAAACGTATATTCATTTACGAAACAAGAAACGAATGAAATTTCATTATCTCGAAATCATATCGATGAAAGTGATCGCGTTTTAATTATTGATGACTTTTTAGCAAACGGTCAGGCTGCTTTAGGTTTAATGAGTTTAGTAGAGCAAGCCGGAGCAAGTATTGCAGGTATTGGTATTGTTATTGAAAAAGCATTTCAAGATGGAGGAAAGAAGCTTCGTGAACAAGGAGTTCGTGTTGAATCACTAGCAGAAATTGCATCACTTGATAACGGCACAGTTACATTTGTACAACATGAAACTGCGGAGGTGAAATAAACGATGAAGCAACATCCATTTAAAATTGCATCACTTGGTATGCAGCATATGCTTGCAATGTATGCTGGTGCAATTATCGTTCCGCTTATTGTGGGCGGCGGACTTGGTTTAAATCAAAAAGAGTTAACGTATTTAGTCTCAATTGATTTATTAATGTGCGGCGTTGCGACAATTTTACAAGCATTATCAAATCGCTTTTTCGGTATTGGACTTCCAGTTGTACTTGGTTGTACATTTACAGCGGTTGGCCCGATGATTGCAATCGGGAAACAATACGGCGTATCCTCTATTTATGGAGCGATTATTGCTGCGGGGTTATTCGTTGTTATTTTTGCGAAATTATTTGGAAAGCTTGTAAAGCTGTTTCCCCCTGTTGTAACAGGATCTGTCGTTACCGTAATTGGAGTTACACTTGTTCCTGCCGCTATTAATGATATGGCTGGTGGAGTAGGAAGTAAAGATTTTGGTAGTCTTGAAAATTTAGCATTAGCATTTGGTGTGTTACTATTTATTATCATTATGTATCGTTTCTTTGACGGATTTATTCGTTCAATCTCTATTTTACTAGGTCTATTGTTCGGTACAATCGTTGCAGCATTTATGGGGAAAGTAAGCTTGCAAGCGGTTGGAGAAGCGGATTGGTTCCATGGTATCCAGCCATTTTATTTCGGTACACCAACATTTGAATTAACGCCAATTATTACGATGATTCTCGTTGCTTGCGTAGGGATTGTAGAAGCGACAGGCGTTTACTTTGCATTATCTGATATTTGCAATAAAAAGATTGGTGAAAAAGAATTAACAAAAGGTTATCGTGCAGAAGGATTAGCGATGGTGTTAGGTGGTATTTTCAACGCTTTTCCGTATACAACATACTCTCAAAACGTAGGGCTTGTTCAATTAACTGGAGTAAGAAATCGCGTGATTATTTACACGTGTGGTGGTATGTTAATCGTTCTTGGGTTCATTCCAAAAATCGCCGCTATTACAACAATCATTCCGAAATCAGTACTTGGCGGTGCGATGTTAGCGATGTTCGGTATGGTAATGGCATATGGTATTAAAATGTTAAGTAGCGTTGATTTTGGAAGACAAGAAAACTTATTAATCGTTGCATGTTCTGTCGGAATTGGACTAGGAGTTACTGTCGTTCCTACATTATTCTCACAACTTCCAGAAAGCATTCGTATTTTAACAGATAACGGAATCGTACTTGGAAGTGCGTCAGCAGTCCTTTTAAATATCGTATTTAATATGGTGCCGCAGCGTAAAGTGAAAGTAAAGGATGAACCAGTTCCGATACAAAGTGCGGTAAGAGAAGCGTAAAATTGATAAAAGGTTCAAATCGCATGCGATTTGAACCTTTTATTTTTGTGTTGCTTACGAGACCTTGCTTTTCTTTTTAAGTGGCATCATCTTTCCGTACGTACCAAGGCGCCATATATACTCAAGTGGCCCGTATTGGTAACGTGACAGCCACCAGCGGCTAATAAAGATTTGCAGCGTGTAGAAACCGATGCAAAATAGTGGTCCTACCCATAATGGAGCAAGATAATCATTTTTGAACAATATTCCGAATACAAGCAACGTAACAATTGTATGCGAGATATAATTTGTTAATGCCATTCGACCAACGTACTGGAACGGACGTAATATCTTTTGCCATTTTTCTTTTTGTAATAAACGCATGAGCGTGAAAATGTAGAATATGAATAATGTCTTTCCGCTTATCATCGTAATACCCATAAGTGAAAATGGTGTGTATGGTTGATTGTTCATAAAGAAGTAAACCATAATAAACCACATCGGTAATGTTAAAATGAACATAATGATTTGCCATTAATTCCTTAGCACGGCGGAAAATGTCTTTTTTACCGGCATATAATCCGAGTAAAAACAATCCTAGTGTTTCAGGAAGCATAATAAGACTGTTACTAATTGCTTCAGAATAGAAAGAATGGAATCGGTCTGTGATTTGTAAGCCCCAGTTTTCTAACGGCATAATTGCTGTGGAAAGGCCTAATTCCTCTACTGGCACGATTAACATGAGAAGAGAACCTAATAATGAGAACAGTTGCATGAAACTTAATAGTACAATTGACCAAATTAAAATAGTTCGTGGCTCTCTCTTATAAAATAAAAATAAGAAAAAACCAGTAATTGCATAAGTATGTAAAATGTCTCCGTCCCATAAAAGAACGTAATGTAAGAAACCAAATAATAATAAAATAAGTAAGCGACGAACAAATAAAGTTTTTGGTCGATCTGTTTTCGCTTCAGCACGAGTCATAAAAATGTAAAATCCTAGGCCGAATAAAAACGAAAAGATAGTATAAAACTTTGTTTGAATAAACATATCGTAAAATAGGCGAATGTAGCTGTCTATCCCTTCGTAAATTCCTGTAATATCACGTGAGTCAATCCCGGCGATAACAGGCCAGTTAACAAGAAAAATACCAAGTACAGCTATTCCTCTAATAATATCGATGGAGTGTATCCTCTCGCCTTGTGAAATATTTTGTGTCATTATTTTCCTCCTTGTTAAGTAATTCCCTTTTATTATACAAAATGTAAGATGGAGGGTATAGGGTGGATTTCCATTTTTTTTAACTATTAAGTTATGTAAGATGAGATATAATAAGAGTGCACAACAAGTTTTACCTTTTTTCAAAACAGGCAGTGAAGCTCCTTCTTATAAGGGGCTTTCTTTATGAAAAAGTGTTGATAATGATTCTCTTTAATGATAAAATGTATTCAAAAGTGATAATCATTATCAAAAAAGGTTGGTGCATGAGTATGGTATATGCATTAGTAGCAGGTACAGTCGCTGTATATGCAGTTATTGCAAAGTATGTTTTAAATGGAGTAGGAACAGCAAAATGAGTGATATTACATAAAATCCCTTTCATTTGTAAAAAGAATGAAAGGGATTTTTTATTTTTAATGAGAATATGCTGAAAATTTAGTATGATAGTAAAGTGAAAAGATAATCAATGAGTAGGTGCATTTCTCATTGGTTATTGGCTTGCAAATAGCATATACATCTTGGATAAAGGGGAACAAGGGGATGACAAACATAGTACAGACAAACGGTATGAAAAAACTTGTTTGTTTTTATGAAGAGTGGCAAAAACACGGCGATGCAGAGAATAGCTTAAAGTTGTTTGAAGTAATTCAAAAATATAAACGAGAGCAGCTTATGATAGCATTCTGCGGTCACTTCTCAGCAGGGAAATCAACGATGATGAATCATCTATATAAAGCGCAGTTGTTACCGACAAGTCCAATTCCGACAAGCGCTAACGTCGTTAAAATTGAAAAGGGATTTGATCGTGTTGTTGTAACGATTAAATCTGGAGAGCAGTACGAATATGACGGTGCATATTCAGCAGAAGAATTAAAACAAATTTGTAAAGATGGCGATGAGGTAATTGGTGTTCATATTTATCGGAATGATGCGCCAATTCCTGAAGGTGTTATGTTAGTTGATACACCAGGGATTGATTCAACAGATGATGCCCATCAACTAGCGACAGAATCAACGCTGCATCTAGCAGACGTGATTTTTTATATGATGGATTATAATCACGTCCAATCGGAAGTGAATTTACAATTTGTTAAAGAATTGAAACAACGTAATAAAACGGTTTATCTCGTTGTAAATCAAATAGATAAACATAAAGAAAATGAATTATCGTTTGCGGATTATAGAGATAGTGTAAAACAATCATTCTCTAACTGGGATATTGAAGTAGATGGAGTTTATTATACATCATTACGAATGATGAACCATCCACATAATGAAATTGAAAACCTAGAAACGTTAATTACTTCTATTATGAAAGAAAAAGAGCAGTATGTAAGAGATGGAATGGAGCGAGAAACAGAATATTTAATGGGGGAACATTTCTCGTTTATTCTTTCTGAAAATGAAAAAGCTCTTTTGAAATATGAGGAAGAGTTAGCATCACCGCTTTCCATTTCAGAAATAGTTGAAAAGAAAGAAGAGCTAACGGAAATGAAACATCGCGAGGCTAATAAAGAGTCTCAAATGAGAAATGAATTTATAAAAGGCTTACAAGCTATATTAGATAACGCGTATTTAATGCCATTTGAAATGAGAGAATTGGCAAATGCGTACTTAGAAACGAAATTAACAAAATTTAAAGTTGGTTTGCTATTTGCGAAAGGAAAGACTGAGCAAGAAAAACAGAGACGTTTAGATGCTTTTTATTCTGCTTTGCAAAAGACTGTCGAAACGCAACTTGATTTTCATGTGAAAGAATTTATTGTTGCCTTCTTAAAAGAAGAAGGATTGTTTACAGAAGAGATTGGGAAAGACATATATGCTTTAGAAATTGCTTTTGGACCAGAAATGTTAGCTGAAGTAATTAAACAAGGTGCAGGTTTCACAGGTGATTACTTACTTCTTTATACAGCGGATGTAGCGAATGAATTAAAGAAACGTTATTTTACAAAAGCACAGCAAATTTTTGATAAAAGTGCAGTCGTTTTAAAGCAAAAGGTAAAAGAAGCAGTTGATCGTGTTGAAGAAGAGATTGAAACATATACGATGTTGCAAACTGCGAAAGAAACACAATTGCAATACAGTAACAATTTGGAGGCATATGAAGGCTATTTACAAAATATTTGGCATGATCGTGTTGCTACACCAGAAGGATTGCAAGTAGAGGAAATATTGCAAAGTAAAAAACAAATTGTTAGTGAGAAATTCACACTACAAGAGCAGGAAATTGTAAATGATAACGTAGCGGCTCGTGAGGAAGAGATAAAAGGAACGGCAGCTTTAAATATTCAGCGTATATTAGAGAAAGTGAAGAAAGCTGAAACGATATTAGAGCCATTGCCAGCGCTAAAACATGTACAGCAAGAGGTAATAGAAAAAAGGCGCCGTGTGGAAACGAAACAATTTACAGTGGCATTATTTGGAGCTTTTAGTGCTGGGAAATCATCATTTGCCAATGCATTGCTTGGTGAAAAAGTACTTCCTGTGTCACCAAATCCGACGACGGCAACGATTAATCAAATTTTGCCAGTTACAGAGGAAAAACCACACGGAACAGTAATGGTTCAATTTAAATCAAAGCAAGCCTTATTAGAAGATATGAAAGCTGTTTATAAGCTGTTTCATTATGAGATTACTACGTTAGATGAAGCGTTAGCACAGATTGATAAAGTTATGAAATACCCTTCACCAACTGGAAAGCAAAAAACAACATTTAGCTTTTTACGAGCGGTACAAAAAGGGTATGATACGGTTTCTGCGCATTTAGGTGAGCAAGTACAAGTTACATTAGATGAGTTTTCTGATTATGTAGCGAATGAAGAAAAATCTTGTTTTGTTGAGTACATGGAGCTTTATTATGATTGTGCATTAACAAGGCAAGGAGTAGCGCTTGTAGACACACCTGGAGCGGATTCTATTAACGCCCGCCATACAGACGTTGCGTTCCAGTATATTAAAAACGCAGATGCTATTTTATTTGTCACGTATTATAATCACGTGTTCTCTCGTGCTGACCGTGAATTTTTAATTCAGCTTGGTCGTGTAAAGGATACTTTTGCTCTTGATAAAATGTTCTTCTTAATTAATGCGGCCGATTTAGCAGAGTCTGAAGAAGAGCTTGAAATGGTAAAAGGTTATATCGCAGATCAGCTACTGCAATACGGTATTAGGAATCCGCGTTTATTTGCAATTTCAAGTTTATGTGCGCTTGAAGAGAAACAAGGGAAAAATATTGAAAAAGAGAAGTACGGTATTTTACAAAACTCTGGGATTGCTAAGTTCGAGGAATCATTTACATCCTTTATGATGAGAGATTTAATGCTCGTATCT
The DNA here is from genome assembly GCF_051916145.1 of Bacillus cereus group sp. MYBK245-2. NCBI lineage: Bacteria > Bacillati > Bacillota > Bacilli > Caryophanales > Bacillaceae > Bacillus > Bacillus cereus group sp. MYBK245-2. Next base: position 166,593 of record NZ_JBQAGB010000002.1, read on the forward strand.
GTTCATGCTTTATATGGTGCATTGCAAGGGGCAGATCAGCTGTTAGTAAATATGATAAATGGTGCAAAGCAGGGGAATGAAGAGAAAGAGAAGCAAACGAAAAAATATGAAGCAGAGCGTGATCAACTACTTCATATTATTTCATCATATAGTGTGCTTGCTGAAGAACAGGCGATGCAAAATGAAGTGAAAGAATTGCTTTATTACGTGCAACAACGTCTATTCCTACGCTATAACGATGTGTTTACTGAATTTATTAATCCAGCATCGCTTCGAACGGATGGAAATGTGAAAGTGCAGTTGCAGCAGTGTGTTATGGAATTAGTAGCATTTATTCAGCATGATTTATTACAAGAAATGCGTGCGACATCATTACGCCTTGAAAAATGGATAGATGAAGCGATGAAGCGTGCAAAGAATGAAATTGTGGTGAACTGTAAAGTAGAAAATGAATCAATTTCTATGAATGGAACAGTGGAATATGAATATAAAGATATTACACATAAAGAACCGTTCCCTTCAGTTGAAATAAAAGATTTCAAAAAAGCATTGGCACACTTTAAAAACGAGAAAAGCTTTTTTGAAAAGAATGACAAAGCCTTTATGCAAGAAGACGCTAAATCTGTATTAGAACCTCTCGTATCAAACTATGTAGCTGATGAAAAAGATTTATTTGTTCATCATTATAAGCAAGAGTGGGATTTGAAATGGAACTTATTCCAAAAAGTGATGCAGCAAGATGTGATGAATTATTATGAAAGTGTATTATTTGCATTGGCTGAAACAATTGATGTATCACTATATGAACAAAGTAAAGAACAATTGCAAAAGCAATTAGTAGAGATTGAAAAAGAAATGTATGTGATGTAGTCGTTATGAGAAAAAGATTCGTTCGATTTTCTTTTGTAGTACAGTATCTAAAGATTTGACAAACCCAGCAAATTCATCGGTAGAAATCATATGAGTAAGAACGAGTCGTCTGCCGTCTGGTGTTTCACCGCATAAGACGAACGAAGAAAATTCATATGTTTTGTTTTCTACTACTAATTTTGGATAGGAATACGTGTCGCTCTTCTTCTTCTTTCCATCAATAGAGATGACGTTGCATTTTTTCTCATTGTTGTCCATGGTGAATCCCTCCTTTCTATTACTTATGGTAGACAAGGAGGGTTTAGAACAATAGAGAAGGGGGAATTTTTTATGACTGTTGTAATAGAACGTATTTCAAAAGAAGCTATACCGAAGTCTTTATTACTACTTGCTGATCCGAGTGAACAGCAAGTAGCTACATATGTACAAAGAGGGGTAACATACGTAGCTAAGCAAGAAGATAATGTAATCGGTGTATATGTGATTTTGGAAACAAGGCCGAAGACGATGGAAATTATGAATATTGCGGTTGTAGAGCATTTGCAAGGAAAAGGGATTGGAAAGAAGCTAGTAAGTCATGCTATAGAAACTGCTAAAGGATATGGTATGTCAAAACTTGAAGTTGGTACAGGCAATTCTAGTGTTTCACAACTTGCTTTATATCAAAAATGTGGATTTCGTATTTTTTCTATTGATTTTGATTACTTTTCGAAGCATTATGAAGAAGAGATTATTGAAAATGGGATTGTATGTCGTGATATGATTCGGCTTGCAATGGAATTGAATCAAAACGTATAACTATTTAGGGGGAAGAGAAGATGGAAGTACATAAAGCAATTACAGCACATTCTCGTAAACAAAATGAAAGTGTAAAAGCATGTTTACAATTAGATGCGCAGCGTGAAGCAGCTATTGAAGCTGCTGTATCTCTTGCGTCAAATGGGAAAGAATTTTCGGTTGATGTCATTAATGCTGTAACGAAGCAAATTAACGCTCTTGCAAAAAATGGTGTTACACTAGAGCGTAAATATGTTACAAAAGAGATGGTTATGGAGTATGTAAGTCGTTTGCAAGAGAAAGAAGGTCGTTAAAGATGTTAGTTACAGTCGAATGGTTACGTGAGCATATAGAAGATGAGAACGTCCGTATAATCGATTGTCGTTTTGATTTAGCGAATCCTAATTGGGGTAGAGAAAAGTATGGGGAAGAACATATTCCTCATGCATTATATTTTGATTTGAATGTAGATTTATCAAGTCCTATAACAGAACATGGTGGTCGCCACCCGTTACCAAATATTGAGGAGTTTGCAGACAAGCTGTCACGAGCTGGTATTGATGAACATACGACAGTGATTGCATATGACAGTGAAGCGGGTGCAAATGCTTCTCGTCTTTGGTGGTTATTAAATTATGTAGGACATGAGAAGATATATATATTAGATGGCGGGTTTCCAGCTTGGAAAGAGAATGGACTACCGATAACAACGGAAATTCCTGTTGCTAAACGAAAAGCATTCAAAGCAAATGTACAAAATCATATGCTTGTAACGATGGAAACGGTGAGAGAGAATATTTATGCAGGTGCAGATGTTACGTTAATTGATTCTAGAGAGCCAAAACGTTATGCTGGTGTAGAGGAACTTGTTGATCCGAAAGCAGGACACATTCCAACAGCAGTAAATTATTTTTGGAAGGATGGAATGCTGCAATCAGGACAATTTAAGAATGAAGCTCAGCAACAAGAACGATTCCAAAATCTTTCGAAAGATAAGGAAACAATTGTATATTGTGGTTCTGGTGTTACAGCATGTCCAAATATCGTTGCATTGAAATTAGCTGGATTCCAAAATGTTAAATTGTATGCAGGTAGCTGGAGTGATTGGATTTCTTATCCAGAAAATCAAATTGCAAAAGAAGAAGATTAATCACTTGCATGCAAAAATAATTTGTATTAAAATAAGGTCACAAGCAAGAGATTGCTCGAAAAACTTTGTATTTTACACATTGGAAACAATGTGATAATATAACGACAAGTAAATAATACATCCTGCGGTGTACGTAACTTATTTATGTCTAAAACCGATGTTAGTTATACGGAAGCTCAATATTTAGCGACCATCATCAAGCCTTCCTTGTGGAGGAAGATGTACGGTAACTGTGAGGGCATCCACCTGCGAGTAGCGGGTTTTTGGACATTTACGAGGAGCGGCACGTGCGGGGGTCTTATTTCAACTAACATTATATAAAATTCCTACGGTGTACGTAGCTTATGCATGTCTTAAACCAATAAGTTTAATATGGAAGTTCAATATTTAAATGTAGCTAACATGCCATCTTTTTAAGAAGGAAGTTACAAACATTTGTGAGAGCATCCACCTGTGAGAGCAGGTTTATGGACATCTAGAGAGAACGGCATATGTGGGGCTAAATAAAAACCTTACGTTTTATACGTAAGGTTTTTTTGTTGCATACATATATCCATGTTATCTCGATTCACCTGTGAAGTTTCCGTAATAAATATAGCACTTTCTGTCTTTATTATATCTAGGTTAGTTTGTTATACCTTTCGAAAAAAATGTAGGCTACTGTTGACATCTATTTTAAATAAGAGTAACATTTTCTATGTAATAAAAATAAGTCTCTGTTAGGTGAGGCTCCTGTATAGAGAAATGCTACTGCCCAAAAATGTCGAGAGACGCCAATGGGTCAACAGGAATGATCGAATTAAGGTTTTTCTTAACGTAGCTGGTAATGTACCTATGCTATACAGTGCTAAAACTCGGCGAGGGAGAGGTCCGTAGATTTCTAATTGTATTAGGAATCGTTTATTTGTGTATGTCATGGCCTTTACTCTTTTCGGAGTAAAGGTCTTTTTGTTGCAAAGCTATGAGTAATTTCATAGTATAAACTATAAAATAAAACGAGGAGGTGAGGAGCATGTCAAATTCTGACTCGGTTCCGTTACCCATATACTTCAAATCAAAAATATATGATGTAGGCAGGAAACGACTTGTTCCTCCCTTTATATTTATCATCATGTAGCGTTTATATGTATGTTTAAGCGCTAAATACTTTCACAGTAAAGTAGATAAATTGAGAAACAAAGCGTTTCTTCCTACGTTGTAAAGGAGGAGACGATAATATGTTATATGCAAACAAAACTGTGGGTAACACGTCATATAAATTAAGTAAAAAATCAATGAAAGAACAAACATTGCTTCAAAAAAATAAAGATTTATTAATTGAAATCGCAACGAGAGATGTAAAATCGGTATTTGCGTATTTTAAAACAACAAGAGATGGATTATCTATGAAAGAGGCACAAAAACGTATTCAAGTATACGGCCGAAATGAATTAACTTCAAAAAGAGCTCGTATTGCGGAAGTAATGATGAAGCTAAGTGGAATGATCCCAGGTTTTTCAAAACAACATGTGAGAGATGGATTACAATGTGAAAAGATTACTGTGTCTCGAGTAGAATGTTCTAGTGTAACAGGTTTAAATGGTGAATTAAAAATGATGGATTTGCCAGTACAAGAGCTTGTTCCTGGGGATATAATTTTCCTTTCAGAAGGTGACACAGTACCAGCAGATGTACGTATCATTTATGCAAATGATTTATTAGTAAATGAATCTGTACTAACAGGAAATGATGCGAGTATTGAGAAGTTTGAAAGCTGCTATCATCTTGAGCGCAAACGATTTATTCCTTTAAAAAAAATGAAAGACTATAATCCACTTGAACTTGAAAATGTATGTTTCAAAGGAACGTATATTGTTGGTGGAAATGCGAAAGCTGTAGTAGTTTCAACTGGGAAAAATACGTATACAGGGATTCTTCATACTTGTTGTAGTAGAACGTCTTAATGTGTAAATGATGCTAAATATACAAAAACAATGTATAATAGACAAAGTTGAAAAACGTAGAATGGTAATCTATTTATATAACCTTACGTGATGACGTGAGGTTATTATTTTTTTGGTAGGAGAGGAATTATGAAAAAAGTATTATTAGTTGATGGTATGGCACTATTATTTCGTGCTTTTTATGCAACAAGTGTCTATGGACAGTTTATGAAACGACAAGATGGTACCCCTACAAATGGGATTCATGGTTATATGAAACATTTATTAACGGCAATGCAAGCAATTGAACCGACACATATCGTAACATGCTGGGATATGGGAAGTACAACATTTAGAACAGAATCGTTCTCAAATTATAAAGCGAATCGTGCAGCGCCGCCTGAAGAATTAATTCCGCAATTTGATCTAGTGCAAGAAATGACTGCAAAATTATCTGTTCCAGTTATCGGTCTGAAAGGGTATGAAGCGGATGATTGTATCGGTACACTAGCAAAACAATATTGCAATGAAGCGGAAGTTTATATTTTAACAGGTGATACGGATTTACTTCAGCTTGTTGATAAGAACGTTACAGTTATGCTTCTGCGCAAAGGAATTGGAAATTACGAGTATTACACACCGGAGAAAATTATGGAAGAAAAAGGTGTAGAACCGTGGCAAATTGTTCATGCGAAAGCTTTTATGGGAGATACAAGTGATAATTATCCAGGTGTAAAAGGTATTGGTGAAAAAACAGCGTATAAGCTTATTCAAGAACACGGAACAGTATCAGCTGTACTAGAAAACATAACATCATTAACGAAAGCGCAACGTACGAAGATTGAAAGTGATTTAGAGAATTTAAATATTTCATTACAATTGGCACAAATTCATTGTGAAGTTCCTATTTCATGTTCACTAGAAGAAGGATTACACACAATAGATGAAGAAAAACTACGATTCGTTTGTGAAGAAATGAATTGGGGAAGACCTGAAATATTAATCAATATGCTGTAAATAGTTGAAAAGAAGGATGTTGCATAAGTCGAACTTAGACTAGGTGACACCTTCTTTTTTAATTTGGAAAACAGTATGTTAATAAGTGAAAATATATGAAATTTAGATTGTGATATATAAACGTTTAGATAATATAAACCGATATAAGATGATGCAAATGGCGATTGATGTAATTGAATGAAACAACTATAGACTTTTTTAGGGGAATCTCTTTTTTTGAGTGTTCACAAAGTTGTCAGAAAATAAACGGAATTTTCATATGAAGTTCAAATAGAATTCACAACAATCAATTATTATAAGAACAACCAGATAATTCATTATCTTTTATATAAATCATCCCCCAAGGAGGACAATGAAAATGAGAAAAAAAGTGAGAAAATCTTTTAAACAATTATTAATTGAAAATAAACAATCACTATTAAATAATAAAGAAAATATGAAAGAAATTGAGGAACGAATTGAGAAACGACATGTAGCATATCAAGTTGCTAGTAATTGAGTATAATAATTTTCCCTATGAAAAAAGCTTGTGGTTTAGAGACTATCCAAACTACAAGCTTTTTCTTTTTTATTACTTACACCATATCCAAGTCCACAAGTAGTCTAGTATATTCCGAGGAGTAATGTGTATAAAACGTTCACTGTCAAAGAAGCAATTAAAATTTGGGAGTGTTTCATCTGGATTTTCTAGAACAAAGGTGACGATGTTTTCGTTACTTCTAATGGGTACTGTAATGGGTAGGTAGTGAAATTTGAAGCTGTACTATTTTAATCACAAGATAGATAGTTGCCATCCTAAAAAAGATTAGCACTATTAGCAGGGATGTTTAAAATAGCGATAGAACTATTTTGTGTATGGTTAATAATGTTGCATTAGCATGATTTTAATTATTATTGTACTTAATTCTTATAGGTATGTTGTCACCTCATATAGTCTTGGTCAAAATAGGATATGTGTGTGACAAATAAAGGGTAACATGTACAAGTTGAATTGGGAAGATGGATTTAAATGTCTAGATAAGGGGATGGAGTATGATTGAATTGGAATTTAGCGTGGAGCGTCTTAGGGAAGAACAAATAGGCGATATTGTAGCATTATCATCTTATATTGGTTGGGATTATAACAGGGAAGAAGTTGAAACAATTTTTAACTCAGGTATTGTATACGGCGTATGGAATGAGAGAAAGGAACTTATTGCTAGCGCAGCAATAATATTATATGGGGAGGCGTTGGCATCTATCGGAATGGTAATTGTACATCCAGATTATAAGGGAAGAGGAATTGGAAAGATGATTACAAATTCATGCATGAATAGCGTATCAGCTCAAACTCCATTTATGCTGATTGCTACGGATGAAGGGAAACCTTTATATGAAAAATTAGGATTTAGGGCAGTAAGTTATGTTTCTAAATACATATGTAACTCATACAATGCGAATGATTATTGTGTAAGAAATGAAGATTATGTGATGAATTATGAAGAGGGTGAGTTAGAAAAAATAATAAAAATAGATGAATATGCGTTTGGAACAAATAGAAAAGAGTTTTTAAAGAAAAGAATTATGCAAAGTGAACAGTGTATCGTTGTAAAGGACAAGGAACAAAATGTATTAGGTTACGGTTTAAGCATACAAACACCAGAAAATAAAATAATAGGACCGGTTGTTGCTAAAAATGATGCGATGGCAATGAGAATTGTACATGATTTAGCAAAAGGGCATAATGGTAAATTAAGAATTGATGTACTAGAAGGAAAGAAAGATTTCATGAAAGTATTAGAGATTACTGGTTTTAAAAAGGTGAATACACCACCAATTATGATGAAAAATAGCGGTCAATTATTAAAAAGGAATAATGAGTTATATAGCATTGCAGCACAAATTTTTGGGTGAAAAAGAATCCTTCTGAACGAAGGATTCTTTTTCGCTAATCACGATATTGATCATGAGTCGGCTGAAAGAGATCTTCCTCGACATCTCTCACCATAGAAAAATGATCAACGTTATAATGCCCATGTAAAGTTTTATTGTGATGACCAATAATTTGCTCTGCAGATAATACAGTAGAATCAGTTGTGGAATGACCGTTTTTAATTAATGTAACATCAAATCCTTGTACAGTTGCTGTTCTCACAGCAGTATCAATACAATGCTCTGTTTTACATCCACCGATAACAATATGGTTAATCTTTTCTTCTTTTAAAAGTTCAAGTAATGAAGTGCCATAGAATGCGTTTGTGGCTGCTTTATTAATAAGGATTGCAGACTGAGGTACTTGAATTTCATTATGTACTTCAAAGCCTACGCCGCTACCAGAAGCAACATCGATATCTCTTACGAAAACAATAAGGGCATTTGAATCGATTGCTTTCTGCACGGCTGTATTGAGTGTAGATAATAATTCGGTTTTACGAAAAACTTCACTTTCTTGTTCATTTCCATCCATTAATTCTTGCTGCGCATCGATAATTAATAGTGCTTGTTTCATCATGTCTCCCCTTTAATATGGAATAAGTTCCACTGTACATATTCCTTCATATTGTAAAGAAATCCTCCATTTATAAGCGAAGTAGACGATTGATTTACAAAGTTGTCAAAGAAATTTCATTCTCATAGTGTATAAAAACATGTATGATAGGAAGTGGAGAATTTTTGAGTAGGTGGGAATAACATGCAAACAGTAGAAGATTATCTTTCATTCTTACATACGAAAGGATTTAAATTATCAGAGGAAGCACAAGGATTTATTATGTTCGGACAAGGATATACTGGTGCGTCTGATGGGATTGTGAACGCAGCAATAGAAGCGACAATTAAGCATCAATTGCAGTTTGATGGCAGTTATTTTGTAGCGTTATTAGAACGATTGAAAGAAGAAGAGATTACAGATAAAAAAAGCGCTAAGGCTTTTATGCGGAAGTTACAAGCGTAACTTCACGCAGCCTGCGCTTCTTTTTTTGTTCTGGAAGGTAATTCAACAAACACCATGCCTAGGAAAATACAGAGGCATCCGATAATAGCTGAAATAGAAAGTTGTTCGTTTGCAACGAGAACGCCTGTTAAGGCAGCGAAAACGGGCTCCATTGCGAAAATAATAGCTACTCTCGTTGGAGACGTATGTTTTTGTGCGGATGTTTGAATAAAAAAAGCAATAGATGTCGCGAATAAGGAAGTTAGAAATAGAGCAAATAAAAAGGAAGAATTCGTCCATAGTGCTACTGAAAATAATTTTTCCCAATCTTCAAACAAAAAGGCGCAAATTGAAGAAAACATACCGACAGCTAATACTTGCGATGTGCTTAGCAATAAAGGTGATATTTTCTTAGAGAAGAAGCCGTTAACAAGAATATGGGCAGCGAAAGCAACTGCACAACCGAGAACGAGTATATCTCCAATGTTTAATTGAAAAGAATCACCGGCTGTTAACAAGTATAAACCTGCTGTTGCTACAGCAATGCCGATTACGATAAAAATGGTAGCTTTTTGTTTTAAAAAGATAAAAGACAAAATTGGTACCATAACGATACTAAGCCCTGTTAAGAAACCTGCTTTTGAAGAAGTTGTATAAAGTAAGCCGAATGTTTGTAATACATAGCCAACGCATAAAAAGAATCCGACGGTTAATCCAGCGAGACTACTCTGTTTTATATCTTGTTTTGAAGTTTTTTTTGAGAAAATGATTTGAACGAATAATAAAATAATTCCAGCGAATAAAAAGCGAATACCATTAAAAGTAAATGGCCCAACGAAAGACATAGCATTTTGAACGACGACAAATGTAGCTCCCCAAATAAAAGAGACAAATAATAAAGCAAGAGGAGCAATCCAATCTTTTTTCACACTCATACCCCCGTTAGTTTTGTAAGATAGCTTTTCTAGCTAATTCATCAGCAACTTTATTTTGACTACTTGGAATCCACTTAATAAAAAAGAGATCAAAACTTTTTATGTAATGCAGTGCTTCCTCTAATAGAGGTGCAAACATTTTATTTTTTGCGTATTCTTTTTCGACAGCTCGCTCGACAAGTTGCGAATCTGTACGAAAAGAGACAATGTTATAATTATGCTCCATGCAATATTTTAATGCCGCAAGTAAAGCGTGGTATTCTGCTTCATGATTGGACATTGTCCCAAGGGGCAATGATAATTGTACAGCGGGTTGAACCCCTTTAATAAACACACCTGCACCAGAAGGACCAGGATTTCCTTTTGATGCACCATCAATATATACTTCAATCAAAATGAGAAACCTCCAAATGATAAGATGATCCCCTACTTATATGTTTCTTTGAAGTAGGGGATAGAGTAACTTAGCCGATTGTAATACTATAACGACATGTAAATGTTTCATTCGCTTGTAAAGATTGAATTCCTTTTTTTTCCTTGAAATCTTTTGCTGGATTTATTTCATCATCAATTCCATACCAAGGTTCAATACATAAGAAAGGTGCATTCTCGCCTGGTGTCCATACGCCGACAAATGGGAATCCATCAAATTCTACTTTTACAAATTTATTATGTTTATGAGAACGAATAGAGATTTCGTCCGTATTCATATTTTCAAAAATAAGTGCATCATTTTTAAATAGGTCGTATGTAAGTGGCAATTCATTCGTACTTTCAGCGATTAGTTGCTTCTTATTTGAAAGATAAGGTCCTTCTAATACGCTCGTTTCTAAACGTTCTGAACCATTAAAAGATAGATGGTAATCTGTAAATGATTCGCCCTCTAATAATGGGAAATTGAAACCAGGATGCGCTCCGATTGAGAAGAACATCTCTTTTGAAGTAGGGTTATTCACTTCGTATGTTACATGAACGATTTGTCCGTCTAGTTCATAAGAAACGAGTAATTCGAATTCGTATGGGTATTTTTTTAATGTTTCTTCATTACTAGTTACAATGTAGGTGATTTTCGTTTCACTTTGTTCTTCTACAGAGAATGTAAGATCACGAGCAAAGCCGTGTTGTGTTAAAGAATAAGGTTTACCATCTACGTAGTATGTATTATCTACTAATCGGCCGACGATTGGGAATAAAATTGGTGCACGGCGTCCCCAATAAGTAGCATCACCTTGCCATAAGTATTCTGTATTGTCTTCTTTTAAGCGAACGCTTTGTAATTCTGCACCTTTGTCAGAGATGGTAACGATCACTTTTTCATTTTGAATTGTTGCAGTCATGAAGTAAAACCTCCTAAATCTTTCATATATTTCATTATACGTTGTCTAAAAGAAAAAGGGTAGTTCATGGTAGGAATCTATTGACGAAAGGGGGGCTACCGCGTAAAATATAATCTTGTTGCTTAAAAAACGAATAACGTGGTTCGAAACCATCCCACGTAAAAAAACTAAGGAGATTTTGTCATGAATATTAGAACTTTAGTCGGTAATGGTATTTTAGCGGCATTATATATTGCTGTTTCTATGCTTATTCAGCCATTTGGCTTTACGAATGTACAGTTTCGTATTTCAGAGATGTTTAATCATCTCGTTGTATTTAATAAGAAAGCAATTTACGGAATTGTATTAGGTGTATTTTTAACGAATCTCTTTTTCTCACCTATGATCGCTTACGATTTAGTATTTGGAGTAGGGCAATCTATTCTTGCATTAGTTGCAACGATTATTTCTATGCGATTTATTAAAGGTGTTTGGGCTCGTATGATTTTTAATACAGTTATTTTTACAATTACAATGTTTATGATTGCAATTGAACTTCATCTTGCATTTGATTTACCATTCATGTTGACTTGGTTAACATGTGCAATCGGTGAATTTGTTGTTATGGCGATTGGTATGCCTGTAATGTACTGGATTAATAAACGAGTACAATTTGAAAGATTTATGTAATAGATGAAAGAGCTATTCCTATAGGGATAGCTCTTTTTGCATGTGATAATATTGAATATAATTCTTTGACTCTTGATAAAATATAATAAAATAAAGTGAGGCTTTCATTAGCTGGATACATATAAGAAGTCTTATATAAGGGGAATTTAGTATGAAATATAAAATTCATTGGTTGTATAAAACAAAACGCGGTTTTCAGACGGAATTAACGACAGATTATATGAACATAGAAGAAGCACTTCAATTTGCGGAGGATTTCGAGAAAACAGGAAGAGTGAAAGAATTATTATTTTACGATGAAATGGATGCAGAATGGTCATTAAAGGAAATGAAGAAGCTGAGCAAACAAGTGGAGGAAGAACCCCAAGAAATACTCGTTTATTTTGATGGCGGCTATGATGTACAGACGAAAGAAGCTGGTATAGGCATATGTGTATACTATAAAAAAGGAAATAAAAACTACCGAATTCGCCGTAATGCATATATAGAAGGCATATATGATAATAATGAAGCGGAATATGCATCATTACTATATAGCATGAATATACTCGAGGAATTAGGAATTAAGTATGAAGCGGTCACGCTTCGCGGAGATTCTCAAGTTGTACTGCAGCAATTGGCTGGAGAATGGCCTTGCTATGATGAACATTTAAATCATTATTTAGACCAAATTGAGCAAAAGGCGAAGCAAATGAAATTAAAACTTGTATGTGAGCCTATATCAAGAAAACAAAATAAAGAAGCACATCAATTAGCTACGCAAGCATTAGAAGGAACAGTGATTGATAGTCATAAAGAAATAACCGAATAGAGAGGTGCAAGAGTGGATAAAAAGCAACTCATTACAGAGGTAAATGACTTATTAGAAACGTATTGTGAAGGATGTTTTTTGCGAGAACATAATCGAAAGACAAATAGTAAGTATTATGCTCATTCCTTTTGTATAAGACAATGTACAGTTGGAGAAACATTGAAAAAATATGGGGAACAGTTGTCATGAAAAAACATCCAGAGAAAACTCTCTGGATGTTTTTTAGTGCTTCGCTTCATTTAATTGATGCTCGCACTCGCTTAATTTCTTTTCCTCATTTATTAAAAATGGCTCGTCTAAATCTGTTGCAACAGATTTCATAATTTCAAGCTGAGAGCGAGCTGCTTCTACAGCAGTAGTCGCATGCTCTAATGTATCTGGATCCATTGAAATTGTCGCTGATCCTACCATTTTTTGTGCTGTTTCTACACGGAATTTCACTTCTTCAAAATCATTTACTTCTGATCCCATTAATAATTCCTCCTTTGTATAGTGCGCATTTCACATAGTTTTTGCTCTGGAAAACGGAAATATACAAAGGAATAACAAAGGAGGTTACCAAGTAAGGTAACCTCCTGTCATATGTTGGATTAAAGTTTTACTACGTTAGCAGCTTGAGGTCCACGGTTTCCTTCAGTGATATCGAAAGATACTTCTTGACCTTCTTCTAAAGCTTTGTAGCCTTCGCCTTGAATAGCAGAGAAATGTACGAATACATCGTCAGCGCCTTCAATTTCGATAAATCCAAAACCTTTTTCGTTGTTAAACCATTTTACTTTTCCTTGCATGTTACAATTCCTCCTAGAAAACATTTACGTTTTTTCATTTAGTGAAATTCATTTGAAAAGATAATATAAACTAAAAATGCTATAATCTTGAATATTCTGCTAAATGATTAATTTAAATATACACGAATTGGGAGAATTTAGTCAAGTAAGCGATTTTATTTTTTTGTATTTTTAAATAATTTTTTAGCCAAATTTTTTAATAGGTATAGGACAGGCCGAGTATGTAATAGTCTTAATTGAACGCTATACATAATGAGGTGAAAGAATGAATGAGTCTTATTTATTAGATAATGAAGGAATGAGAACGAGAAACGACATACCGAATTGGGTTGCAAAGGAATTTCAAAATTTTTCGAGTGTTGTGCTAGAACCAACTTTTCCGTGCTATTTCGGCTTAACAGCTTTAAAAAAGAATGAACTTCGTTATTCATTTCTCTCTCATAATGATTGGAGTCATTTGCCACATACAATGTTATCTTTTTTAGAGTTAATGAAAGAGCGTCCAATTGTAAGAAGAGGATTTTTTCTTTTTGTAGAACCGGAATGTGAGGAGCAATCACTGGAATATTACCGTGATTACTTTTGGAAAGTAATACAATATTTACATGAAAACGATAAGGAAACATGGCCAAAGCAAATTCCTGAAGACCCAGATCATTACTTATGGGAATTTTCATTTGGCGGGGAACCGATATTCGCATTTGGAAACGCACCAGCCTATAAACAACGAAAAACTAGGCATTTAGGAAATTCTCTCGTTATTGGATTTCAGCCACGTACTATATTTGATGGATTAGAAGGGGATCGTCCTAAAGGAGCATATTCTAGGCAAACGGTCCGTGAGCGAGTTGAAAAGTGGGATCAGCTGCCGAAACATCCTAACATTAGTCATTATGGTGATCCGGATCATCGTGAATGGAAACAATACTTTATAGGAGACGATGTAGAACCGTTAAAAGGAAAATGTCCTTTTCTTCATAAGATAGAAAAGTAAGAGTCATCATCTAGATGGCTCTTTTGCATATTTTGGATAAAAAAGGGTATTTTAGTAGTAAATATTTTGAGGAAAGCTAGTCTATTTTTAATTATTACATCATTACTTAATAGTAAAGGAAGTAGAAAGGATAGAGTGATGTTTGGAGCAATTATACAACAAATTGTATTAGGTATTTCATTAGCTGCGCCAGTAGGTCCGATTAATATTGAAATGTTAAAACGAGGAATTGAACGAGGTTTTTGGCATGCGTGGGTTGTTGGAATTGGTGGAATGACAGCAGATATTTTGTTTATGCTTCTCATCTATTTCGGTTTATCTTCTCTGTTTATGTATACATATGTACAAGCTTTTATGTATTGCACAGGGTTTTTCTTATTATTTTATTTAGGATTTCAAAGTGTAAAACAAGGAATTTCTCAATCGAATATGGAATATAAAAAAGAAGAGGTAGGCGGCCTTAAACAATCGTTTATGGCAGGTTTTTTAATTGCGATATCCAATCCATTAAATCTTGTTTTTTGGTTTGGTATATATGGAAGTACACTTAGCTCATTGCTTACGAAGGTAACGAAACAAGAAGCCTTTTTGTACAGTCTTTGTATTATCGTTGGTATTATTTTATGGAATGTAAATATTGCTTTTTCTGTCCATTTTGGCAGAACATTATTAAAGCAAAAAGCACTTGGCTATATAACAGCCGGAGCAGGTATTATTTTAGTAGGATATTCTATCCATTTTGCATACAAAGCTTTACAGTTGTTCACATAAGATTGAAGGGGAGATTTTTATGTATCGAACCACTATTGACGGAAAAGAAATCATTATTACGTTAGCACCAAAAATCAGAAAAGAAATTACTGATAGAAATCCACTATATGAAGCGGTATTTCATAATGCAGCAAGATTACTACAAACAAAGCAACCAACGTTTGCTGTAAATCATGAAATATTTGGACTTATCATTGGAGAGGTACAAAGAGGAGAAGTAACAGTGTTTGCGGTAGAACATATTATTCCAAAGCAAAATATATTTGGACCGAACAATTTTTTCTCGACAATAGAGCAACAGGCAAATTTGTAAAGCGTATAGAATAAGATATAGAAAAGAAATAGTCGTAACGATATGTTGCGACTGTTTTTTTTGAAAAGGGGGAAGGAAGATGAAGAGGGTGGGGAAAGAGTTCTTTTTACAACATGATATCGTTATTATGTATAGTATTTTATTTGTTTTTATCATTATTTTAAAAATGCAATTTTTCACATGGATCGGTTTGTTAGCATGTTTGTTTGGGATTATTTTTTATACGCTAAACGAATATATGACACACCGTTTTTTATTTCATTTAAAACCACCTAAAAACGTATTTTTATTAAAAATGCTAAGAAGATTACATTATGACCATCACGTATATCCAGATGATTTAAAACTTTTATTTTTGCCTGTATGGTTTAGTATACCGAGCTTTACTATATATTTACTTATATCATACGTGATAACAAAAAGTGTTACCATTACACTTTCATTCGGAATCGGAATGATTATTATGCTTCTCGTTTATGAATGGAAACATTATATTGCACATAAGCCAATTCGTCCCGTCACCAAGTTTGGTAGGTGGCTAAAAAAACAGCACATATTACACCATTATAAAAATGAAAAGTTTTGGTTTGGTGTTTCCAATCCAGTATTTGATTTCATATTTGGAACACTTAAAGATGGAAAAGACGTTGAATTAAGCGAAACAGCTCGTAATTTAGAAAAAGAGAAAAAAACAGAAGTGGTGCGATAAGCACTACTTTTTTATTTTGTTTTAATGAGTATGAAAGCTTCACTGGCACGTAAATTTTATGTTGAAAAAGTATATTAAAAACTTAGGGGAAAATGCCGAAAAATGTCTATCGAAAAATCTTTGCAGGAATGTATGGATTGTCTAAAATGAAAATAAGTTTCTGAATATTTATAAAATTTAGTTTTTGGGTATACAAGGGGGAATTGTACTTTCAGTAAGAGAGGGGATTAGAGAATGAAACGAGATGATACGTCAGCACGTAAGTTACAAAATGAGGTGAATTATACAGAGGTTGTTCAGTCAGAAGAATTTCAATTGTTATTAAATACGAAAAAGAAGTTCATCGTTCCAATGAGTATTTTCTTTTTAAGTTTTTTTATTGCGTTACCTATTTTAACATCGTATTCAAAGGTACTCAATACACCGGCATTTGGTGATGTTACGTGGGCGTGGATATTTGCTTTTGCACAATTTATTATGACGTGGTCATTATGTATGATTTACAGCAAAAAAGCTGAATCCTTTGATAAAATCTCACAAAACATTCTGCAAGAGATGCAAAAAGGGAGGGGCTGACTTTGAATACAACCGCTTTTGCACTATTTTTAATCATCGTACTTGGTACACTCGTCATAACTTATTTTGCATCGAAGAAAACGAAAAATGCGAGTGAATTTTATACAGCTGGAGGGGGATTAACTGGTTGGCAAAATGGTCTGGCCATTGCGGGAGATTATATGTCTGCTGCGTCTTTTCTTGGTATAGCGGGAGCGATCGCGTTAACTGGGTTTGATGGTTTCTTCTATAGTATCGGTTTCTTAGTTGCTTATTTAGTTGTACTATACTTAGTTGCAGAGCCGCTTAGAAACTTGGGGAAATACACATTAGCAGATATGATTGCGGCGCGTTTTGATGCGAAAAAAGTTCGCGGAGTTGCAGCGCTTAATACGATGACGATATCCATTTTTTATATGATTGCACAATTAGTTGGTGCGGGTGCACTTATTAAATTATTATTAGGAATCGAATATACAACATCTGTATTAATCGTTGGTACACTTATGACTGTGTATGTTATTTTTGGTGGCATGACTGCGACGAGCTGGGTACAAATCGTTAAGGCTGTATTACTTATGGCTGGTACATTTATTATTTCTGTAATCGTTTTCGCCAAATTTAATTTCAGTGTGACGGAAATGTTCGCGCAAATGAAAACAGCTACTCCGTTAAAAGATTCGTTTTTAAATCCCGGTGTAAAGTATAAAGATGGTCTTGATACGCTATCTTTAAATTTAGGACTAGTTCTTGGTACAGCAGGGTTACCACATATTCTTGTCCGCTTTTTTACAGTACGTGATGCAAAAACGGCACGTCAATCTGTTGTATATGCGACATGGTTAATTGGCGCATTTTATATTATGACGATTTTCTTAGGATTTGGGGCAGCAGCGTTTGTAGGAAATGAGGCAATTATTAAAGCAAATCCAGCTGGTAATATGGCAGCACCTTTATTAGCTAAAGCATTGGGCGGAGATTTCTTATTTGCTTTCGTATCAGCAATTGCTTTTGCAACGATTTTAGCTGTAGTGGCAGGCCTTGTATTAACAGCAGCATCCGCATTCGCACATGATTTTTATAATGAAATTATCCGTAAGGGGAAATCAACGGAAAAAGAGCAAGTATCCATGGCTCGTTATGCGTCTATTGGAGTAGCTGTATTATCTATTATACTAGCGTTATTTGCTCAAACATTGAACGTAGCATTTTTAGTTTCGTTAGCATTTGCAGTTGCAGCGAGTGCAAACTTGCCAGTTATATTATTCACAATATATTGGAAGCGCTTCAATACAACAGGTGCCATCTCTGGTATGATTGCTGGTCTTGTATCAGCTATTGTTCTTGTAGCGTTAAGCCCAAATGTATGGAACCCTGTAGCTGGAAAAGCTATATTTGTTGGGGAAGCGATATTCCCATATACGACACCTGGAATTATTTCGATTCCGCTCGGATTTCTTGCAGCGTATTTAGGAACTGTTTTATCTAGTAAGAAAGAAGATGCAGCGAAATTTGATGAAATTCTCGTGAAATCTAATACTGGGCATGGTATTAGTGACGCGTCTTCGCATTAAAAAAGAGGAGCTTTTCGATAGATAAGAAAAGCTCCTTTTTCTTTTGTCATTTTCTTGTAAATAATACTGCTTTGTAAGTAGGATTTGTCTTAATTTTGTGGAATGAAAATAAGCAGGGAGAAATTTAAATCATCATGGTACCAGCGCAGCTTTTGTGAAAAATAAGTTGTTATGGAAGGTGGAAGAAATGATGAAAACGAAACAGACTGATGAATTATTAGCAAAAGATGAGCAATATGTTTGGCACGGAATGCGTCCCTTTAGTCCAAATAGTACAATGGTAGGGGCAAAAGCAGAAGGGTGCTGGGTTGAAGATATACAAGGAAAAAGATATTTAGATGGTATGAGTGGTCTTTGGTGTGTGAATAGTGGATATGGCAGAAAAGAGCTTGCAGAGGCGGCCTATAAGCAATTACAAACATTATCATACTTTCCGATGTCACAATCACATGAACCGGCTATAAAGCTTGCAGAAAAATTAAATGAATGGCTTGGAGGAGAGTATGTTATTTTCTTCTCTAATAGTGGTTCGGAAGCGAACGAAACAGCTTTTAAAATAGCGAGACAATACTATGCGCAAAAAGGTGAACCACATCGTTATAAATTTATGTCACGTTACCGCGGCTATCATGGGAATACAATGGCAACGATGGCAGCGACGGGACAAGCACAGCGTAGATATCAATATGAGCCATTTGCTTCAGGATTTTTACATGTAACGCCGCCAGATTGTTATCGTATGCCTGGAATAGAAAGAGAGAACATTTATGATGTAGAATGTGTAAAAGAAGTAGATCGGGTCATGACATGGGAACTAAGTGAAACGATTGCAGCTTTTATTATGGAACCAATTATTACAGGCGGAGGCATTTTAATGCCGCCACAAGACTATATGAAAGCTGTTCATGAAACGTGTCAAAAACACGGTGCCCTGCTTATTAGCGATGAAGTGATTTGCGGTTTTGGACGTACAGGAAAGGCATTTGGATTTATGAATTATGATGTGAAGCCTGATATTATTACAATGGCAAAAGGCATTACGAGTGCATATTTACCATTATCAGCAACAGCTGTGAAAAAAGAAATATATGAAGCATTTAAAGGAAAGGGAGAATATGAATTCTTCCGTCATATTAATACATTTGGTGGAAATCCTGCAGCTTGTGCACTAGCACTTAAAAATTTAGAAATTATGGAAAATGAAAATTTAATTGAGCGATCTGCGCAAATGGGTTCTCTTTTATTAGAGCAATTAAAAGAAGAAATTGGGGAGCATCCACTTGTTGGAGATATTAGAGGAAAAGGTCTACTAGTGGGAATTGAACTAGTAAACGATAAAGAGACGAAAGAGCCAATTGATAACGACAAAATTGCAAGTGTTGTAAATGCTTGCAAAGAAAAAGGGTTAATTATAGGTAGAAACGGTATGACAACAGCAGGATATAATAACGTCTTAACATTAGCGCCACCACTTGTTATTTCAAGTGAAGAAATTGCCTTTGTTGTTGGAACGTTGAAGACAGCGATGGAACGCATTTAATGAATCGAGCGAGCTGTGATTACAGCTCGCTTTTGTTTATCCCACTTAATGGGCAGTAAGACCCCCACCTCAAAATGCAGCGAAAGCAAAGGAGTTAGGTGGGGGTCGGGCTGCCCATTAAAGTCCGATTGGTGAGGGCTGATTAAAGTTTCACTTTATTAGGTGAAATATGATACGTTTTCAAAGGGAGGGAAATTATTATGAAGAAATATGATCCTAGTCAACATTATCACATCGGATATTATGAAGATGGATATGATTTAGAAGTGACAGCGTACAAAAGAATACATGAACCAGTTTGGGATGCTTATATTCCACACTATGAGGTAGACGATTTTTATAAGAAAGTGGAGGAAATGAAGCTAGGTGAATATGTAGATGATTATGGCATTATGGTGTATTCATTTCGTAATGATATTGATGATGATGAAGCGCGAATTATTTTTGAAAAATGGTTAAAAACGAACGGGATTGTTTAAAGATAAAACGAAAAAGAAGCTTACTATCTTATAAGATAGTAAGCTTCTTTTTTATTAAACTTATTTACTTGCTTTCATTGCTTTATCTTTTGCACCAAAAGTGTATTTTAACATTGGTGGTGTAATCATTGTAGTTAAAATAACGACAATAACGATAGCTGTAAAGTAATCTTGTGCTAGTAGACCTGAAGAAAGTCCTGTTCCTGCGATGATAAGTGCAACTTCACCACGAGAAACCATTCCAGAACCGATAATTGCAGAAGACTTAGCGTCAAATCCAGTCATTCGTGCACCTAAGCCACAACCGATTAGTTTCGTTAATACAGCGATTACTGTTAATGCTAGGATGAACCAAATTTGATCGCCAATACCGTCAAATGTAATATTCATACCGATACTTACGAAGAATACTGGAACGAACATAGCGTAAGCAATTGGTTCTACTTTCTTTTCTACCTCATGTTTGTAGTTCGTTTGAGAAATTGCGATACCAGCTGCGAAAGCACCGATAATACCAGCAATTCCTAATAGTTCGCCGAAATATGCGAATGAGAAACAGATGATAAGAGCCGCGCTCACGATAGACTCAGATACGCGTAGCGGTGATAACCAGCGCATAATCGCAGGAACACCTTTCCATCCGATTAAAATAATAGAAGCGAAGAATACAACTTTCTTCAAGATAATCATTGTTAAGTTAACATCGTCTGTACCTAGGAAACTCATTGCAAATGCTAATAAAATAACGACAAGAATGTCATCAAATACAGCTGCACCCAGCATAGTTGTACTTTCACGTGTTTTCATCTTTCCTAAATCGCGAAGTGTTTGTACGGAAATACTAACACTTGTCGCACATAGAAGTAATCCTAAAAATACAGCATTTCCTTGTTCCATTCCCATAATAAGACCAGAAACGTAACCACCTACGAATGGAAGAATGATACCTCCGAGTGCAACAGCTAAAGAAGAATTACGATTTGCGTTTAATTCCTCTAAGTCTGTTTCAAGTCCTGCCATAAACATTAAAAGAATAACACCAACATTACTTAATTGTGTTAGAAGTTCTGAGTTTTCAATCCAACCTAATACAGCTGGACCGATAACGATACCGACAATTAATTTACCTAGTACAGAAGGTTGACCTAATCTAACACTAAGATCACCAGCAAGCTTTGTACTTAATAAAATAAGTGCAATTTGAAAGAAAAATTCGAATTCCATCGGATCCTCTCCTTATCATTTTTATTTTTATCATACGATTTCTCGGAATTTGCCTAATGAAAATATGTAAAACCCATTAAACAAAGGGTCTGATTACGAGTTCTTTTGAACTTGTAATTTGAACCTGTAATTAATATATAATAGATTTTACAAAAAATCAATGAAAAAATAGGGGCTTTTTTAGAGAGAGACTGTGTAATTGGGGATATACATATAAGAGTAGCGTGTGAATTTATATATGTATGAAATAGTATGAAGTCCTTTTTCATTACAAATAATAAAGCCTAAATGCTATTTCACGAATTATAAATGTGAAAGGGAGGACTTATCATTTGAAGTCATTAAAAAACAACTTGTCTATCGTTGCTTTAGGTGGAGTAAATGAAATAGGGAAAAATATGTATGTTATTCAATTTGAAAATGATATTGTCATTATTGACTGTGGATCAAAATTTCCAGATGAAAGTTTATTAGGAATTGATTTAATCATTCCAGATGTCACCTACTTACAAGAAAATAAAGAAAAAATTCGCGGATTAGTCGTGACGCATGGACATGAAGACCATATTGGGGGAATACCATATTTTTTAAAACAACTAAACGTACCAATCTATGCGACGAAGTTAACGTTAGGTTTAATTGAAATTAAATTAAAGGAACATAACCTTCAAGATGATACAGAATTAATCGTGATTCATTCAGAATCAGAAATTGATTTCGGTGCTATTAAGACAACTTTCTTTAAAACGAATCATAGTATTCCAGATTGCCTCGGTATTGTTTTTCATACACCAGAAGGTACTATAGTACATACAGGTGATTTTAAATTTGATTTAACACCAGTTAATAATCAACATCCTGATATTCATAAAATGGCTAAAATAGGTAGTGAAGGTGTATTAGCTTTACTATCTGAAAGTACAAATGCAGAACGACCTGGATTTACCCCATCAGAAAGGTCGGTGGGGGAACGGATAGAGGAAATATTTATGAAAGCAAATAGGAAAGTGATTATTTCTACTTTTGCTTCTAATGTGAATCGTGTTCAGCAAATAGTTGAAGCTTGTATAAAAACAAATCGAAAACTGGCTTTGCTCGGCAGAAGTATGGTAAATGTAGTAGAAGTTGCTCTAGAGAAAGGGTATCTAAATATTCCAGATGGTATGCTAATTGAAGCAAATGAGGTAAATAATTTAGATCCAAAGCAGGTCGCAATACTTTGTACAGGAAGTCAAGGAGAACCAATGGCAGCTTTAGCGCGTTTAGCTAGTGGAAACTATAGGCAAGTAGATGTTTTACCAGAAGATACAGTTATTATAGCTGCGACTCCTATTCCAGGAAATGAACGTAATGTTTCGCGAATTATCGATAACTTATTTGCATTAGGGGCAAGAGTGATTTACGGATCAGGCAGTTCTACTGGAGTCCATGTATCTGGCCATGCATATCAAGAAGAATTAAAGTTAATGCTCACATTAATGAAGCCAAAATATTTTATCCCCATTCATGGAGAGTTTAGAATGCTACATCACCATAGCTTGCTAGCGGAATCAATTGGTGTTGAAAAAGAAAATATCTTTATCGTTCGTAATGGAGATGTTGTAGATATAAGTAATCAAGTGGCAATTCAATCGAGAAAAATACAAGCAGGAAATATATATGTAGATGGATTAGGAATTGGTGATGTTGGAAATGCATTATTACGTGATCGAAAACAACTTTCAGAAGATGGAATGCTCGTTATAGTTATTACTTTTAATAAAGTGGATGGAGAAATAATTTCAGGTCCTGATATTATTTCTCGTGGATTCGTCTATGTTCGTGATTCAGAAGAATTTTTGAAGGAATTAAATAAATTAGCTGTTATTACGATTAATAATGTAAAGAAAGAGAAAGTGAATAGCTGGGGTATTTTGAAAAGAGAAGTAAGAGAAGCTTTAGGGAAGTATATATATACGAGTACGAAAAGAAAACCGATGATTCTTCCTATAATTATAGAGGTGTAATAATGAATAAAAAGAATTCTCTTAAGGGAATTCTTTTTTGTTTTGAAGATAGAATGAACGTATAATGAAATAAATAGAAATGGAAGGGAATAAAAGATGTTATTAAACAAACGCTTTACAATTGGAGAAATGGCAAAAATGCATAATATAGCGGAATCTACTTTACGTTATTATGATGAAAAAGGAATTTTTCATCCGTCCATTGTGGACCCACAAACAAATTACCGCTATTACACAATCGATCAATTTTCACTATTAGATACGATTAAGTTTTTACGCCAATTAAATATTCCATTAAAGGAAATTAAGAAATATATTGATGAAAGAAATCCAGCATACGCACTCAATTTGTTGGAAAAACAACAAGAAATGATGTTGAAAAAACAAAGAGAAATTGAGTATGCTTTGGCGAAAATGGAGCATAGAATTCATTTGATTAAGGAAGCAACAAAAGCAAAAGCTAAACAAATGGTAATAAAAGAGATCCCGCGGCGAAAAATAACAGCCATTGCGGTTGCTCCGAATACGACGGATGATATGTTTGAGTACTACATTCATTCGTTGCAAAAAAATATGAGGCAAATGGATGATAGTTTATTTTCTGGAGATATTGGTGTAACAGTTGCGAAAAAAGGATTCATGCAAAATGAGTTTCAAGCGTATAGTAGCGTGTTTATTCTTTTGGATTATATGCCGTATGAAGTGCATAATTCAGATGAGATTAAGGAAGGTTTATATGCTTGTTCTTATCATCATGGACCGTATGAAGAAACAGATGCAACGTATAAGGAATTACTTGCATACATTGATCAAGAAGGATATGAAGTAAGTGGAGATGCGATTGAGATTGGATTAATCGATTGGTCTGTAACAGAAAATCCAGAGGAGCAAGTAACAGAAATTCAAATTCCTATCATGAAAAAATAAAACAATAAGCTGTAGCACTCGTATCATTACAAATGGGTATTAAATACGATAATTCAGTTACCTATTTTTTAAATTCTCTATTGACCTTCAAGTTACTTGAAGGTTTAAACTAAGAAAAGAGAGTTGAAAAAAGGAGCATAATAGTATGGAAGCAACAGAAAAATTAAGAGAAAAACCGATAAAAAGTTTATTTATTTCTTATTTAATACCAGCTGTTCTAGGAATGGTATTAATGTCGGTTAATATTGTAATTGATGCGGTAATGATTAGTCGGGGAGTTGGAGCAAATGGATTGGCAGGAGTAAACGTGGCTATTCCAGCGTTTTCAATTTTCTTCTCTATTTCATTATGGATTGGAATGGGCGGGGCAACGTTATATTCCATTGCATTAGGTGAAAATAAAATTGAAAGAGCAAGGTCTATTTTTACTCAATCCATGACGGTAGCAGTCATTATTGTAGGCGTTTTAGCGGCAATTTGCTTATGGAGAATAGAAGATTTAGCATACGTATTCGGTGCGAATGAAGTAATTTTACCGTATGCGTTAGACTATTTACACGTATTATTAACATTTGGAATGATATACGTTTTAGAAAATATTTTAAGTACATTTATACGAAATGATGGAAATCCTAATTTAGCAATGGCAGGTTTAGTTGTAACAGCTGTATTAAATATAGTGTTTGACTATATCTTTATTTTCATCTTTAAATGGGGCGTAACAGGAGCTGCTTCAGCAACTATTCTTTCAGCAGCGATTGGTTTCCTTGTATTATTAACGCATTTCTTTAGAAAAAGTAGTATTTTAAAATGGACGAAATTCCATTTTGAATGGGATACAGTAAAACAAATTATGATAATCGGTTTCCCGAGCTTTACAGCAGAAAGTACAGTAGCGATTGTAACGATTGGTTTTAATATTGCATTCGTTCAATATGCAGGAGAAGTAGGAGTCGCTTCTTATGCGATGGTGAATAGTATTCATGCAATGACATTACTATTATTCTTTGGTGTAGGTGCAGCATTACAACCGATTGCTAGTTTCCATTATGGTGCAAATTTAGCAGAGAGACTTCGTGAAGGATTGCAGTTTGCAGTGAAAATTGCAGTTGTACTTGGAGGCGTTGCAATAATTGTCGGATTATTCTTCGGGAAATATATTATTGGTCTATTTGATGTCCAATCTCCAGAGTTATTGGAGTTAACATTAACAGGTATGAGCTTGTTCTTTATCCAATATGTATTTTTAGGCTATAACATTGTGTATGGAGAGTACTTCCAATCAGTGCGACAAACGACAAAATCAGTACTTATTATAATGAGCCGAGGGTTGCTATTTATTATTCCATTATTATGGATTATGCCGAAATTATTTGGGATAAACGGAATTTGGCTCGTTATGCCAGTAGCGGAAGTATTGACAGCGATTATCGTATTTACGATGAATCGTATGAAACATCCTGTGCCATTAAACATGGCAGGCGAGAAAGAAGCAATATGATGAAGAAAATCCCCTTGAGCAAGTAAGGGGATTTTTTATTCTTTTAAACTAATAGCAAAAGATCCATCCGTTTCTTGAACAGACGCAAAGGCAACGTTTTTAATATTTGTGATGCCTTTTTCTTTTAATTCTTTATATAACCACTTTTCGTCCTTATGAATTAACTTTAAGTTATCGTATTGAATTTGTGAATCAACGATAAGGGCAATTGGTAATCCAGCATACTTAACATCTATGTTCAAATCTTTCGGAGTTAATGGGACAAGTTCACGCTTTGGTAAAATGCTAATGGCTCCATTCGCTTCTAAAATAGCGTATTCAATTTCATGAACACTTGGATATCCTGCGACACGAAGGTTAGAAAGTAATTCAGCAATGGGATACCTACTTTTTTGTAAGTTCTCAAAAATAATATCACCATGTTTAATTAAAATAATCGGGTGTCCGAGAATGAAACGATTTAGTTTGTTGAATAGGCTTAATTTTGTAAGGATTAAATGCAAACATGTAATAACGACCATACCGAGAAAAGCTTGCAAAGCACCAGAGACTGGTATGGCCTGAAAAGCTAAATAAGATAAAAAGATAATAGCACCAAAATCATGAGGAGTTAGTTGTGCTAAAGCTGATTTACCGAGCATCTTAAGTGATAGTAAAAATAAGATAAAAAAGAACGATACGTTACATAAAAAGAGAAGCAATAGAGACACTCCTTCGTGCAAAGTTGTACTTACTGTTCCCGAAAGAAATATAAATATTACTTTCTAGAGGATAAATTAGGTTGAATTGGAATTTGTCTGTATACAAACAAATAAATGGATATTATCATGAAAGAAGCAAAGAACATAGGAGTATATAGATATGAGAAAGAAAAAAATAATGAAGTATATGATAGGAATGATAATGGTTTGCGCCGTTTATGTGGGATTTTTACAATATAACATTTATAAGCATGGGCAAATGAATGCGACCTATGAAGCTGATTATATCATTGTATTAGGCTCGAAAGTAAACGGAACGAAACCATCGTACTCATTGCAATATCGTATTGATAAAGCAGCTGAGTATTTGAAAGCACATGAGAAAGCAATTGCTATTGTGTCTGGAGGAAAAGGAAAAGGGGAAGATATTTCAGAAGCATTAGCAATGAAAAATGAATTAATAAAACTAAAAATTGCAGAAGACCGCATTATAATGGAAGATAAGTCAACGAGTACAGATGAAAATATTAAATTCTCAAAACCTTTAATTCCGGACAATATGAAAAAAGGACTGATCGTAACAAATGACTTCCATATGTTTAGAGCGAAAAAAATAGCAGCTAAGCAAGGTTTACAATTAGAAGGTCTTCCGGCCGAAACACCAAAGCGAATTGTCATTCCATCGAATATACGTGAATATTTAGCCATTACGCAATATTGGTTTATGAATCGAATATAGTGGACGTGGTCCCGCCTAGCATTCTAGGCGGGATTTTTTGAGGGTAATCTTACAAATATGTCATCTTAATGAAAGGTAAAGCGATAGTTTCTAGAATGGATTCCTGACATAATGAAGATAACAAAAACTATTTAGAGGTGAATCGGATGAAAGGAAATAATATATTATCTTCACTATGTTACTTTAGTATCTTTTTTGCACCATTTTTACTACCAATTATAGTGTACTTCGTTGCAGAGGATGAAGTGAAATATCACGCGAAAAAAGCATTTTGGTCACATATTTTCCCGTATGCAATTTTATTCGGAGGGGTAGCGATATCAGGAATATACGGTTTAGGATTCAATCAATCTGACGGTGCTGGAATTGGGATCATGATCACATATGCAGTGTTCATTCTTGTAGGGATTTATTACTTCATTTGGAATATCGTAAAAGGTGTTAAAGTGTTGAAAACAGCGCAATAAGATAAGGGATAATTTGGAATGAATTTGTCGTTATTTGTCGGTAAGTCGATATATTGAAAAAATCGTCGATATAATTTCATTTACCGTATTAATAGATCTTTTAAAAGGAGCAATTCAAAAAGAATTGCTCTTTTTGTGCTTATAAGTTGTGAATATTGGAAAAGATATGTTAATTTTTCATTAGGAAGAGAAAAAAGGAGTGATTTTCATGAATGAGATGATACATAAAATGGAGCAACACGTTTCAGTTCGTAAATATAAAGAAGAATCCATTCCGAAAGATGTAGTAGAAAGAATGGTGCAAGCTGCGCAGCATGCTGCTTCCTCGCATTTTGTACAAGCTTACTCTGTTATATATGTAACCGATCAAGACTTAAAGGCGAAACTAGCAGAGTTATCCGGAAATCGTCATGTGAAGGACTGCGCAGCATTCTTTGTTTGTTGTGCAGATTTAAAACGACTTGAAATGGCATGTGAAAAACATGGTACAGAGATAAAGCATGAAGGAGTAGAAGACTTTA
Organism: Bacillus cereus group sp. MYBK245-2; assembly: GCF_051916145.1. NCBI lineage: Bacteria > Bacillati > Bacillota > Bacilli > Caryophanales > Bacillaceae > Bacillus > Bacillus cereus group sp. MYBK245-2. The sequence goes on from NZ_JBQAGB010000002.1 coordinate 194,801, forward strand.
TCGTAGCAACGGTAGATGCTTCACTCTTTGCGCAAAACTTGGCGTTAGCAGCAGAATCGTTAGGATACGGTATTTGTTATATTGGTGGTATTCGTAATAATCCGGGAGAAGTGAGCGAATTGCTTCATTTACCAGATAAAGTATATCCTGTATTCGGAATGACAGTCGGTGTATCAGATGAAGATCATGGAGTAAAACCACGCTTACCAGTAGCAGCAATCCTTCATGAAAATGGATATGATGAAAAGAAATATGATGAATTACTAAACGAATACGATGAAACGATGAGCGCGTATTATAAAGAAAGATCATCAAATAAGAAAAACGCAACATGGACGGAATCGATGAGTTCGTTTATGTCTAAAGAAAAAAGAATGCATATGAAAGAGTTTTTAAGTGAAAAAGGATTTAATAAGAAATGAGTAAAAAGGCAGATCTGAAGCGAAGGAGAACTTGCAATATTTTAAAAATGTAACAGAGATTTGTGATGAAATGTTAGTTTAAGTGAATAGTTTGATTGCTAATACCTAAGTTCAGAATGTAGATACCATTTTCTGAACTTAGGTATTTTATTTGTTATCATATACATAAAAATTAAAAAAATTTTACAAAAGTGATAGAAAATGAGAATAAAATGCCAATAGTAAGTAAAGGCAGCTGCTAAAGGGGAATTGAGGAAGGAAGATGTTTATGATTTTCGATTCTGAAGTGGATTTAATTACAGCTATGAAAAAACGTGATCAAGATGCTTTGAAAGAAGTAATTGATCAATATGGAAAATTAATTTTATACATTATTCATAAATCATTAAGTAGCCCTATGGAGAAACAATATGTGGATGATTGTTATAACGATGTATTTACTGTCATTTGGTTTCATATCGAACAATTTGATATGGAAAAGGGAAACTTCAAATCTTGGATGATTGGTATTACTAAATTAAAGACATTGGAATATAAAAAGAAAGTATATAAAGAGAATAAAGTCGATAAAGACGTAGAGATAGATACAGGTGTCCATGATAGGTATGAAATAGAACAAGAAGAAGAGATTATGGAAATAGTCCAAGATTTAAACAAGAAGGATCGATATATCTTTTTAAAGAGGTACATTGATGGATATTCCATTGACGATATTGCAAAAGAATTAAAAGTAACGGCGGATTATATATACAATCGAATTTCTCGTGGGAAGAAAAAAATTCAAAAACTATGGAAAGGGAGTGTGTAATATGGATAAAAGATTATTATCTATGTTAAATGAGCTCCAATATTCAGATGAAGAAATTGCACGTTTAGAGAAAGAAGCGGATGAGACTATCAATATAGATAAGTATTATGTGAAAAACGGAGAATTATTGAAGAAATTAACGGTGCAAATGTTGGAAGAATCAGTTCGGAAAGATTTACAAGAAGGAGAAGAAATCGAATGCGAAATATTAGTAGAAGAGGGGAGTCTTGTAAATTCTAAAGTTATACCGAATATATTAACGGCAGGTGCTGCTTTTTATTATTACATTGTTTTAACAAATACAAGATTACGAATTAAATCGTTAGATTGTTATTTCAAAGAAATAAATGAGTACAATGTTCTAATTAGTTCAATTCAAGCAGTTTCGAGACATAAAAAAATGAAGAATGTATATGGAATTACTATAGATAATAACTATATACAATTAGGAAGTACCGAGCATGAGCAAGAATTGAAAACGGTAATTGAGAAGCTAAAACAACGAGGGGTGAAAGAAGAGAGATATAAAGAGTTTGAAAAAAGTTGGCTGATTTTTTTCAATGTGTTTGTAATAGCGATAGGTGGGCTTCTAGTTTTAAAATATTTAATTTGAAAATAAAAAGCGGCATAATAGCCGCTTTTTATTGTTATCACGTTCAAAAATATTGAAAACTTATCCGTTATGACACAAACTAAAGCACCTTCTATAACGAATGCAAACTTTCAATAAGAAGGTACATGCCCGTGCAACTTAAAAGGATGTACGTAAATATTTTAAAAATCCGTTGATTAAGCCATTTGAAAATAATTTGACCTATATACAAACCTAGAAATACGATTGGAATAGCGTAAAAACTTGATTCCCAAATTGTTTTGTTTGTGCCAGTAAAGAGTATTTGCGTTAGTAGACTAATGAAATATATAAATAGATAAAAAGCTAAAGTAGTTGCTCTCAGCTTCTCTTTTTTTGTATCAGTTCCTGTAAAGTACAGTAACAGAGGTGGTCCCGGCATACCGATACTTGTCGTTAAAAGACCGGATAATCCTCCCGCTAAGAAATCTCTAGATTTTGTTGATTGAATCTTAAAGTTACAGATTAGCATCAACGTTAATAGTAAGAGCAAGATGCTAATTGCTAATTTAAACGTATTGATGTTAATGGAAACGAAAATGAAAATACCAAAAGGAACACCAACTATACTGCCGACAATTAATCTTTTCAGTAGAATACAATCAATGTTCATTCTTATTTTCCAAATGAGTGATATAGAAATAATGAATGATAAAATGATATTTATTTGTATAGCTTCTTGTGGTAGAAATAACATGAGTAAGAAAGGTGTTGCCATAATAGAAAAGCCAAAACCGGTACTCGTTTGTAAAATAGAAGCTACTAATATAATACAAATGAACATGAATATAGTATTCAAAAAAGCCCCCCTACATAATCAAATTTCATTAATATTTTAACATAAAGTAAAACTTTAATCAGTGAGGGCTTACTACCTAGCAAATCGCCGCTTGTTATGTTGCGGTTAATATTTCAATGATGATCCTGTAGCCTTAAAATATTTTTCTCGTGAAGGAGTCATTACTCGGATTGCTAATAAACAGGAAAGGAAAAGGATGAGTAACGAGCTACTTATTACAGTCATTTGAACGGAAAGAAATTGTGCGGATGCTCCAATTGCTAAAATGAAAAAGATTTGGATAAAACTTTTTATGGAATCAAATACGCTATCGATACGTCCTATCATATGAACCGGAATGTTATTTTGATAAAATGTAAAAAAGCCAGTACCAGCAAATGATGAAGAAATGCCAAGTAAAATAAAACCGCCTGCCGCGACGATAAATGAATTTGAAAAGGCGAAAATTACATAGCCTATTGCTGTGAAAATTGTCCCTAATCCGATACAATATTGAATTGGTAAACGTTTGGCAAAAAGAGAGACAAGAAATGAACCGAAAACGTAAGCAGCGCCAGTTATACTAACAAGCATACTGTATTCTATATCGGTTAAAAACAGTACTTGTCTTGTAAAAACAACTTCTTGTGAATCAAGTGCCATAGCGACAAGCATAGTCGCTTGAAATAAAACGAATATGAGAATAATGTACGTTTCAGTTCGAGCGAATGAAAAAACTTGTTTCCAATCACTTCGTAATGTTTGTACGAAAGTATTTGCAACTTCTTCGCTTTGCTTTGTTTGTAACGTAATATTAGGTAAGAAATAAATGAGAATAGTAGAAAGTAGAAAGGAAAGTGAGTTGCAGTAAATTACAAAGGATGCTGAGTGCGTGGTGAGAAGTATTCCAGCAAGAGCTGGACCGATAATAAAAGCCCCGCTTGTACAAAAGCTACTCCAAGCGTTGAATTGAGCGCGTTCTTCAGCAGGTATAAGCATTGTTTTATAAGAAAATGAAGCTGGATCGAAAAATGATGTAGCGATACGAGTTAAAAAGATAAAAATATAAATGGCCCAAATAGAATCAAATAGTGGAACGCAGCCAATGAGAATTGCTCGAATTATATCTGTGATGAGCATAATGGACCGTTTGTTTAATCGATCTACTATGCTACCAGACCAAATTTTTGTAACAACGGTCGCAATTGGACCGACAATCCATAATCCTGCTACAGCAGCAGGGGAGTTTGTGCTATGTAACACCATTACGTTTAGGGCGATGAGATACATAGAATCACCTAAACGAGAAATTCCTGTTCCCGACAATAATAATAATTTATTTTTCATGAACAAATGGCCCTTTCTTTCATTGTTTTTTTAGCCTGCAGGAAATAGCGTATTCCTCTTCAGAGTGTGATTGACGAGCGGTTTTGTTTTCCCATCGTAATAAAACTTGTGTAACTTCCCAAGTAAGCTGTTGTAATTCCTCTGGAGTTAAAAATAAATGAGATACAATATGACTATCTGTATTCGTTCCTTCTGTGCCGCTTTCTTCAATATAGAAATGAGCGGATTTTGCCTTGTAATATTTTTCAATAATTCCTCGTTTTTCTTTCGTGTCTACTAATTCAAGTAACCCTCCATCGTACAAAATTTGAACGTGATAATGTACGCTACCAGCAGATTTATTTAGTTTAGTAGCTACTTGCTTTGCAGTGAGTGCTTCGTCTTTTAAAAGGTGAAGAATTTGAATACGTGTTGCATTGGAAATAAGTTTCTGCTGCTCAGCTGAAATAGTAAGCCTATCTTCAAACATTATAATATCCCCTTTCTTATAATCTAAATTTATTGTACATTCTAAAAAATTAGAACGTAAGAAAAATAAATCGCCTTTTTCCTCTGTTTTTCGACATAAATAAAAATAGCATGTACATAAACATGCTATTAAGTAATAGTAGATTCTTCATTAAGTTTCCCGCGATAAAACAGGTAAAGCCATATAAAACTTACAAATATACAGCATGTAGCTAGAAAACTACCAATTATTTGAGGAGAAAGGATTTCTAATAGCCATCCTGTAATGAACATAGAGAACTGTATAAGTGAACCGTAAATTGAGTAATGAAAGGAAAAAACTTTACCAATCATACTTTCGTGCGTGTAAGTTTGAAGTAATGTCGTATCAAGTGGAACGATGATTCCTCCTGCTATGCGCATACAGAGCAATGTAATGATACCGAAAATAAGTTGATCGGATAGAATGAATCCAAGAAAGAAAATGCCTTGTAGGAAATAGGCCCAACCAAATGCTTTTTTCATTTTTTCTTTATTGCTGGATATGTAAAGAGTAACGAGAAGGCTTCCTATCATAAGCCCAGCCCCTTGAACCGTATATAAAATCCCAATGTTCGTGTGGAAAATTTTTTCGGCATAGATTGTTAGAAGTAGCTGATAAGCGCCGCCAATTATGCCCCATGAAATGCCGACAAGAATTAATGTTAAAATGATTTTTGTTTGTAATATGTATGTATAACCATCTTTTATATCAGTAAAAAATGCTTTTTTCTTATTAAAATTAATATGAGCAGGGATACTCATACTATAAATAAAATAGGCTGAAACAAAGTAGGAAAGGCTATTTACTAAAAAAGCGAACTCAATATGTAAAGATTGTGCGATAATCCCGCCTAAAGAAGCTCCCATAATAGACATAAAACCATTCATTGTACTAGAAAGAGAATTAGCAGTTACGAAATGATTTTGATGTACGATGTTTTTTAAGGTTGCTTGTTTAGCCGGCTCAAATAAACAAGAAAGTACGGATAAACATATATTAGAAATGAAAATAATCTCAATTTTATATAGTGCGAATAAGTAAGTGAGGACGATTATGCCTCGTAAAATATCGGTAAAAATCATAATATTCTTTTTAGAAAAACGATCTACAACTCCGCCTATGAAAGGACTAAGCAGAAGCTGAGGTAAACCTTTACTTATAAAGGTGAGTGCGATCATAAATGGAGATTCCGTTATGCTATAGACGAACGTTAATAAAGCTACAGTATGAAACCAATCTCCAAGCACACTTAATGTTTGCCCATAAAATAGTTTTTTGAAGTTATTATTTGTTTTAAGAAGCGCGGAATAAGAAACTGACATAAAAAGATTAATCCTTATGTAATGATGATGCTTGAACTTGTTTTTTCCACTCACTTAAATACACTTTCTCCTCTGTAGGGAGTCCAACAGGTAATTGTGCAATCAATTCTAAACTATTTCCGTCAGGATCGTTAAAGTATACGGCGGCATGCGCTAACTCTGGAAAAACAATTGGTTCAATTGGCTCCATTCCAAAATCTTTTCGTGCTGAAATGCCTTTTTGGTTTAGCCAATGTATTGCATGTTCTAAATCATGTAAGCTTACTTGAAAGGCGATGTGTCGTAAAGAGGGATGATAATTTACTTTGTATTCTGTACCTTCCCAAAGACCGAGCCAACTTTCATTTTCCTTAATCCAAAAGAAAGCAATATCGTCTCCTCTTTTATATAATTTTAGTCCTAGCGATTCGTAAAAAGGTATAGACACTTCTAAGTTACGGACAGGTAAATGTGCTTCGTAAAGACCTTTAATCATTGTAATCCTCCTAAGTAAAAATATTTCTTATTTCATAGTAAACGTTTTTTTATTAGTTGAAATCACAAAAAAGAGGGACATAACTTCATACGAAAGTATGAAAAAAACAGCTCAAATATGAGCTGTTTTCTTATAGTTTTTCGTTCATTTGTTAAGGATAAGATATATTAGTATCCGTATCCGCCGCCACCCCAACAGCTACATCCGATGATGATTAGAAGGATGAATAGTACGATAAGCAAAGCAAATCCACCGCCGAAACCAGCGCAACTTCCACCATAACTCATATGTTTTCCTCCTTTTGAGTAAGTTAATCTATATAATTCATGGACTACTGTATACAGTATGTTTTTCGTATGGAAAAGGAGCCAGTCTCTTGAGTAATTAGACAAACGCCTGTATGGTCATTTTGATTGTATATGGAGCTAGGAGTATGTGAAGAAATCATTATATATTTCGCGATTTGTTCATAAAAAATATAAAAATTGTAAAAAAAACCATTTTTATATTTTTTTATGAGAGGATTTGTACTATAATTTTACAAGTAATATTATGGGAAAAGGGAGTTTTAGTGAAGAGATGGAGATGGGACAACTACAAAATAAAATAGAAACTAAAAAGAAAGAGCTAATTCAACTTGTTGCTAGACATGGATTGGATCATGATAAAGTTTTGTTATTTAGCCGAGATTTAGATATACTTATTAATAAGTTTATGAATGTGAAAGATAAAGTACATAAATAATTTGCAGTTTTTTATATTAAGATATTCAACGAAGAGGAGAGAGATATATTTGGAACATTTACAAGAAGAGCTATATAAACAAATAAAAGAAGAAAAAGGTATTGTTACAATTTTTTTAAAGAGTGGCGTTAGAATAGTAGGAGAAGTTGTTGCAATAGACAAATTTACCGTTTTAATGTTAGTTGATGGAAAACAACAACTTATTTACAAGCAGGCTGTATCAACAATAATGAAATAAGACACTCGTACTGAGTGTCTTATTTCATTATTGTTTGCAAGCTTCAACGTCAATGCCGGCAGCTAATAATTTTTTTTCACCATCTTGCTCAATGATTTTTTGTAATTTAGATAGGAAAGAATCAAAGTTTGTATGCTTTGCTACTTGGAATGTCATTTTATGCTCAATTGGCAACCACGTATCAATATCAGCTTCGTTATGCTGAATTTTTACCTCAAGCTTATCAAGTGCGTTAGCAACTTTTGCTTCGTATGTTTCTTTCGCTTCAAACTCCATCCATAAATCATATAATTCCTCGCCGAGAGAACCTTTTAATGTTCGTTTAATATTTAAAATTGCTTCTTGTTCATTTATTTGTTTTTGTAATTGTAATTCATGACTATTCATTGTATCAAAAGCAGGAATATCACCAGCTTCTGCTTCGACTAGATCGTGAATAATAACCATTTTAAGTAATTTTTCAATATTTACTTTCTGATCTAAATAAGGTTCAACTAAAATGGCCATTAGAGACATGCGCCACGTATGTTCAGCAACGCTTTCTTGACGTCCGTTAGAAAGCCAGCTATGTCGCATTTCATATTTTAGTTTTTCTGCTAGTGTAATGACTTGTAAAATGTTATGTTCCATCGTGATCCTCCTCATATTTCTATACTATAATTCTAATATGGAAATGAAATGTGTCAATTTTATGAGTATATTGCGATAAATAGATGATGAGCGTATAATAAGCATTATATGTGAAAACGCATTATTAAAATAAAAAAATGTTTTATAAAAATGAAAAGGAAAGGGCAGGAATATGGGAGACAAAAATCAAGGATTTGCTAGACCAGAAAGAAGAAAAAGGAAGTTTGACATTTCTAGCCCATTTGGCATTTTAGTAGGTTTTGCTATAGTGATAGCGGCAATTATGCTTGGTGGAGGCGGAATAAAAGCTTTTAAAAACTTTTTAGATGTTTCATCTATTTTAATTGTCATAGGGGGAACAACTGCGACAATTGTTGTGGCATATCGATTTGGAGAAATAAAAAAATATACGAAAAGTATTTTTACTGTTTTACATAGAAAAGAAGAAGATTTAGAACAGTTAACGGATTTGTTTGTTGATTTTTCGAAAAAATCTAAAAAACACGGTTTACTTTCTTTAGAGGTTGATGGAGAGCAGGTGGACAATCCTTTTATTCAAAAAGGAATTCGATTAATGTTAAGTGGTTACGATGAAGAGGAATTAAAAGAAGTGTTAATGAAAGATGTTGAAACGGAAGTGTATGAATTAAGAAAAGGGGCAGTATTATTAGATAAAATTGGCGATTTCGCTCCGGCTTGGGGTATGATAGGGACTTTAATTGGTCTTATCATTATGCTTCAAAACTTGCAAGACACATCGCAAATTGGTACAGGGATGGCAGTTGCGATGTTAACGACATTGTATGGATCAGTACTTGCAAATATGATTGCAATCCCTCTTGCTGAAAAAGTGTATCGTGGTATTGAAGATTTATATATAGAGAAGAAGTTTGTTATTGAAGCAATTTCAGAATTGTATCGTGGACAAATTCCGTCTAAATTAAAGTTAAAACTCGATACGTATGTATACGAAACAAAGATAAAAAAAGTAAAACGAGCAGCCTAATATTGCAAGGAGTGGTATGGTGATGATAAAACGACCGCAAAAGGGATCGCCTCGTTGGATGACGACTTTTACAGATTTAACGATGTTATTATTAACTTTCTTTGTATTACTAGTTGCTACTTCAAAGCAGGATGCAGTAAAATTGTCAAAGATGCTTGAAAAGTTTAGTGATACGGAGCAAGTTGATGCAAAAGTAATGGAAAATACTATACCAGATATTTCACATGAAAAAAATGATGAAAAAATGGTCTCAAAAAAGCGAATGGACGACTTGTACAAAAAGTTAAAAGCATATGTAGATAATAACGGTATTAGTCAAGTGAATGTATATCGAGAAGACACAGGGGTAAGCGTTGTTATAGTAGATAATTTAATATTTGATACAGGTGATGCGAACGTTAAGCCTGAAGCAAAAGAAATTATTAGCAAATTAGTCGGATTTTTTCAATCCGTACCAAACTCAATTGTTGTGGAGGGGCATACAGATAGTAGACCGATCCATAATGAAAAGTTCCCTTCTAATTGGGAATTATCTTCAGCACGAGCAGCTAATATGATCCACCATTTAATTGAAGTGTATAATGTGGAGGATAAAAGGTTAGCTGCGGTAGGATATGCAGACACAAAGCCAGTTGTACCGAATGATTCACCGCAAAATTGGGAGAAAAACCGTCGCGTTGTCATTTATATTAAAGAATAGTATTTTAGTATTTTAGTAATAAAATACTAAAATGCAGAAATTCTTTTAAAAAAATATTAAATTTTATCGTTTTATTTTGTATAATGAGTGAGAATGATAAGGTGAAATATTAAGATATATTTATACATAGAAGGAGAGAATCAAAAAGAATGGCACATAAAATTTTAGTTGTAGATGATGCGATGTTCATGCGAACAATGATTAAAAACTTATTAAAAAGTAATTCTGAATTTGAAGTAATCGGAGAAGCGGAAAATGGAGTGGAGGCAATTCAAAAATATAAAGAACTTCAACCTGATATTGTAACATTAGATATTACTATGCCAGAAATGGACGGACTTGAAGCATTAAAAGAAATTATGAAAATTGATTCAAGTGCAAAGGTTGTTATTTGTTCAGCAATGGGACAACAAGGTATGGTATTAGATGCAATTAAGGGCGGGGCAAAAGACTTTATTGTAAAGCCATTCCAAGCAGATCGCGTAATCGAAGCTTTAACAAAAGTAGCAAATAGCTAATATAAAAGGGGTGCCACAAGGAATCAAAACAGTGATAACGGATAGATGTGTGGCCCCTTTTTTCTCATTTTAAAACACTAAATTGTTATACATAAATGAAATGTTTGTTAGACAGGTAGGGGATGAAAATGCAAACAGATCTATTAAATATATTTTTTGAAGAATCGGAAGAACATTTACAGTCGCTAAATGAAAATGTGCTAACTTTAGAACAAAATCCCACTGATATGGATGTTGTGGGAGAAATATTCCGCTCAGCCCATACATTTAAAGGTATGTCTGCGAGTATGGAATTTACGGAAATGGCGGATTTAACGCATAAAATGGAAAACGTTTTAGATGAAATTCGTCATGGGAATATAGTAGTACATGCGGATATTATTGATGTGATTTTTGAATGCATTGATAATTTAGAGAAAATGGTTGCAGATGTGCAGCAAGGCGGAATGGGTAATATTGATGTAGTCGCAACGAAGCAAAAATTAGAAGCGTTATTGAACGGAAATGTAGAAACTTCTATGGAACATGTAGAGCAAGAGTCTATAAACAATGATGATGCAGTTTCGCATGAAGTGCATATAACCGTTGAACAGCAAGCTATTTTAAAAGCAGTACGTGCCATTATGTGTATTGAAGCACTGCAAAATATAGGTGATATACAAAAAACGGTTCCTAGTATTGAAGAAATCGAAGCGGATGCTTTCGGGTTTGAGTTTACAGTATTTATGAATACGGATCGTAGTGAAGAAGAATTGAAACAGGTAGTGCTTCACGTTTCTGAAATTGAGAAAGTAGTAGTGAAACAAGGAGAATCATTACAGGAAGTAGATTCGATGGTTGCTACGCAAGAAACTACGCGAGTAGAAGAAATGATACAGCCGTCTGTAGTTGCGCAGGTGGAAGCATCTATTGAGACAGCGAAGCAACCTGCAAGTACTACGCCAACTAAAAGCACTGCAAAAACGAAAAATGCTAAAGGTGAGAATCGTTCCATTCGTGTGCAGCTAGAGAAAATTGAACGATTAATGAATATGTTTGAAGAGAGTGTAATTGAGCGTGGTCGCATAGATGAATTGGCACAAGCAATTCAAAACAAAGAATTAATTGAGCATTTAAATCGATTAGGCGATATTTCAAAAGATATTCAAAATGTACTTCTAAACATGCGTATGGTGCCGATTGAAACAGTCTTTAATCGTTTCCCGCGTATGGTGCGTATGTTAGCGAAAGATTTAGGGAAGAAAATCGATTTACAAATTACGGGTGAAGATACAGAAGTTGATAAAATTGTTATTGATGAAATCGGTGATCCACTCGTTCATTTAATTCGTAATGCAATTGATCATGGTATTGAGACTGTTGAAAAACGTCGTGATGCAGGGAAAAATGAGACGGGTACAATTAAATTAGAAGCGTTCCATAGTGGAAATCATGTCGTAATTCAAATTACGGATGATGGAAATGGAATTCATAAAGGGAAAGTATTAGAAAAAGCGATTAAAAATGGTGTTGTAACAGAATCTGAGGCAAATAAATTAACGGATCGTGAAGTGTTTGATCTCATTTTCCAACCAGGATTTAGTACAGCAGAAGTAGTATCGGATCTTTCGGGGCGCGGGGTTGGATTAGATGTTGTAAAACATACAATCCATAGTTTAGGTGGACATTTAATTATTGATTCAGAAGAAGGAAAGGGAAGTACATTTAGAATTGAACTTCCATTAACGTTGTCCATTATTCAATCTATGCTTGTTCAAACGAATGATAAACGTTATGCTTTACCTCTTGGTAATATTGTTGAAGCAATTCGAATTAAGAGAGAAGACATCCAATCCATACAAGGAAAAGATGTGTTAAACTATCGTGATCAAATTATTGAAGTGAAGCATTTAAGTACTGTATTTGGTGAAAAAACAGTAGATGAGGCATTTGAATCATATGAAAGTCAAATGGTTCCTGTGTTAATTGTTCGTAATACACATCGTAGCTATGGACTTATTGTAAACACAATTATCGGCCAAAGAGAAATAGTCTTAAAGTCATTAGGTGATTTCTTTGCAGAGAGTTCGAACTATTTCTCTGGCGCGACGATTCTCGGCGATGGACGAGTGGTCCTCATTTTAAACCCAGAAGGTTTATAATAGGAATGAAGGAAAGCTCCCCACTTGTATACAATTGGGGAGCTTTTTGGTTAACTACATACTAATATAAAAAATTAATATATATAGCAGGAAATAAATACATGTTCACGATTTACGTAATAAGTTTGTTAAAATGTAATGAGTGTATTCATTGAATAGAAAAACAAAAATGAGGAGGCAGGGAAAATGCCTGAGCAACACACAAAAGGGGATACGAGCACAATTGTGCTAGAAAAAGAAAAGGAGCTTTTAACGCCTCAAGAATGTGATATTCTTGGCGAAATTGCAAATATATCATTTGGCTCTGCTTCGACAGTATTATCAACGATTTTAAATAGGCAAGTAAGTATAACTGCTCCTCATGTAGAGTTAGTGGATTTATACGATACAAGTGATGTTGAGGTTCCTCATGTTGTATTAAATATTTATTTTACAAAAGGATTAGATATGGAAAATCTACTTGTCCTTCAGCAAGATGTTGCTTTATCTATTGCTGATTTAATGATGATGGGGACAGGTGAAGTGGAAGAGGGAAAAGAACTTGGCGAATTAGAGCTCAGTGCTGTACAAGAAGCGATGAACCAGATGATGGGATTCGCAGCGACGTCTATGTCGGAATTCTTCCAAGATACAGTAGACATGTCACCGCCGACAATTAAAGTCGTAAAGTTATTAGAAGAGATGGAGAAAATCTCTGGAATAACTGGAAATAACACGATTGTGAAAGTGTCGTTTGACCTTAAAATAGATAATCTTGTAAACTCTAAACTCGTACAAATTGTTTCAGTTGAACATGCGAAACAAATGATAAATAAATTACTACAATTATCTGGTGGCGTAGAAGAGCAAGACGAGCCAGCAGAAGTAGCGGAAGCTGAAATTGTAGAAGAACATGTTAAAAAAGAACAGTTAACGCAAGAAGAGAAAGATGTACTTGGGGAAATTGCCAACATTTCCATCGGTTCAGCTTCAACGGTATTATCAACGCTTTTAAATCAGCCGGTTACGATTAGTACACCCAATGTAGAAGCGATTAATGTGCGTCATTATGACGGTGTACCGGTTCCCTTTGTGATTTTAAATGTCGATTTTGTTGAAGGTTTAAAGAATGAGAACGTATTCGTATTTACGAAAGATGTTGCTTTGACAATGGTAGATTTAATGATGATGGGAACAGGGGAGATTGATCCAGAGAAAGAGCTTAGTGAATTAGAGCTGAGCGGTATTAAAGAAATCATGAACCAAATGATGGGGCATGCGGCAACAGCGATGTCAGAAATGTTTAAAGAGAAGATGGACATGACGCCGCCAGACGTTAAATTTGTCACGTTAAAAGAAGAAATGGAATATTTGGGAGAGTCAATGGAAGTGGATGAACTCGTTCAAATTACGTTCAACCTTGAAATTGGCGACTTGCTTCAATCGAAAATGTATCAAATTTTACCGATTTCAGAAGCGAAAGAAATGGTAAGACGACTGCTATATCCAATGGTGGAAGCAGAAGAAGAGATTGCAGAGGAAGAAATGGAAGAAGAGGTTGTAGAACCTGTTGTACAACCTATTGAATTTAAAGAAGTGAAACAAATTGAGCCAGTGTATATGGATACATCTATTCTACAAAATGTAGAAATGAATGTGAAATTTGTATTTGGAAGTACAGTGAAAACGATTCAAGATATATTAAGTTTACAAGAAAATGAAGCCGTTGTATTAGATGAAGATATTGATGAACCAATTCGAATTTATGTAAATGATGTATTGGTGGCGTATGGTGAACTTGTAAATGTAGATGGATTTTTCGGAGTAAAAGTGACGAAATCACTATAAGGCGTTGAAATAGTAGATGAAAAGCGTAAAGTTTTTTCTAATTTGCTGGCTATGCATACATGTGTGCTTGCTCTTCCCGCTGCAAAGTCAGGCGGAAGAGCAAAATGTGCCAGAACAAAATATAAATGAAGTGAATGTACAAGAAGAGAATAAGGAAGTTCAAGAACAGCCAGAACAGGTGGAAATGAAGCAAGATAAAGAGGAACAACAAGAAGTAAAGAATGAGCAAGAAACCGAAAAAAAGATAGAGACGGATCAAGGGATTATTACAATAAATAAGCGAGAATTAAAGATTGGCGAAGAAGTACGGATTATTATAGAGCCAAAAGAGAAAAATATTCAAAGTATAAAAGGTATGTTGCGTTTGCAAAAAAACAGTAATCTGTATGAGCAAGAAAGAATGATACCTTTTGACTATGAAGAAGAGACGAAGCGATGGATTGCTAACTATAAGGTCGGGATTTTTGATTTGCAAGGTGATTGGAACCTTCAGCTTATTCAAAGTTTTAAAGAAAATGAGAAAGAAGAGCTTATAGAAAATGAAGTGAAAGTTCCTCTTATTCGTATAAATAATGAAACACCAACAATAGATAAAGAGATGCCGAAGTTGCATAAAGTCACTATTGACGAGGCGACGGAGAATGTAATCGAACGAAAACGAGGCGATTCTATACGTGTAAGAGTGAAGGCGGCAGACGTGGAATCGGTTGTGAAAGAAGTTCGTGTTACATTAAAAGGAAAAGAAAATAAAGAGATTACATTTTTATTAGATTACAATAAGCGCGACATGGAATGGCAAAAAGTATTTGAAATAACGGATGCATTGCCAAATGGGACATACGAGCTACTTGTAGAGGTAGTAGATGCGGCTGGAAATAAACTCGTTGAAGAAAGTGAGTATGTCGTTTCTGTTTTGGAACAAAAAACAGAAGATGATAAAAAGACAGAAGAACGAGAGAAAGAAGATAAATTAGAAAATAAAATAGAAGATAAGAAAGAAACTGAGAAGCAGGAAGACACGAAAGTAGAAATCCCGCTGCAGGAAGAAAAACAGCCAGTTGTTCAAATTCCGAAAAAAGAAGCGAAAGTAAACGACCTTATAAAAGAACCATTGAAAGAGAAAGAAAAAATTACTTATGTTATAAAAGAGCCTCTCACAGACAACAAGGAAGTAAATAATACGAAGGCTCAAAAAGATAAAGATAATAACAATCAAGTCATTTCGAAAAAGAAAGAAAAAAAAGAAGAGCCAGAAGATAAGAAAGAAACTAAAAGTGACCATGGAATACAAGCTTCTAATGTATTTGCTATTATGTCAGGTTTATTCGTACTATTTTTAGTGTTAAAGAGTAATAAAGAATGGGGCTAATTATTTCATCATAGTGGAGGCGCTTAAATGGAAATTAAACGTACGACAATTGAAAATAAGACGCTACAACCATTAAAACAGCCTGCAGCTATTTCGGAACATGAAATCCAGAAAGAACGAAAGTATAGTAATCTAGTGTTTACTGGACAGTCTAAGATTATTTCGAAAAATAATGAAATCGGGATTTTACTTGCGAGTTTAGGTGATGGAAAGGTTATGAAGGAAATGCTTTCTAAAGAGATGGATACAGTATTACAACTCTTTAAAAAGTTACATACATTATCTGGAGAAGGAAAGCAAACAGATAAAATATTTGAACAAGTCATGAGAAGCCTGCAGGGACTTGTTAAGCAGGCGCATATAAAAGAACTTCCTTTGTTAGATGGAACGTATGATTTCGCTGAAGTACAACTATCATTTGGTAGAAAGGTACACATTCCGTTATTAGATGTAAGTGCACTCCTCTCTAGCGTGGAGAGTGATTCATCAGAAGGAAATATAAATTTAATGGTAACGGTTATTACTGCGTATATCACGAAATTGTCTAACGAAACCATTTTAATTAGCGTCACGGATCGCACAGCTAAAGAGCGGGATGCAAGTGTATGGAGAGCACTTGCAGAAATGAATATGACACAATTATCACAGGCGTTGAAACAAACGGTGCAAGAACATAAATGGTCAATGACGTTTCTTTTTCTCGTTATATGGGTTGCTTGTATTATTTTAATTCGAGTTATATAAGAAACGAACGGAATCACGCAATTCTTCGTTATGATTTTAGTAAATAAATACAAAAAAAGCAGGGTGCAATAATCCTGCTTTTTTCTATATTTTTTCATAAAAGAATGTATCAAAACGCTGAAGATTGAATCGTTCAGGTGTTAAAATTTGTTCTGTGCTACCGACAAATAGCACACCGCCTTTTCGTAAAGAACGGCTAAACTTTTCATACAGCTTGACTCTTGCTTCTTCAGTGAAATAAATCATTACATTACGACAAACAATTAAATCGTAATTTGTATCGAACGATTGCATTAATAGGTCATGCTGTTTGAACGTGACGTGTTGCTTAATATTTTGATGTAATGAATATACATCATCTTCTTTTGTGAAATGACGTTCTTTCAAATCGCTAGGTAATTCTTTTAAAGAACGGTCCGTATATTGACCACGTTTTGCACTCTCTAAAATATGAAAATCAAGATCCGTTGCTAGTATTTCATAGCGAAATGGAGAGAGATGTTTCGATAAAATTAAAGAGAGTGTATATGGTTCTTCGCCAGCAGCGCAAGCGGCACTCCATACTTTTAATTTTCCGTTATTTTGTTCGAGTAATTTTGGCAGTGCTTTCGATTCTAACGTTTGCCAACGTTCTTTATTTCTAAAAAACTCTGAAACGTTAATTGTAATATAGTCAATAAAACTTAAAAATAAGTTTTGATCAACACGTAAAGTACTTAAAAACGTAGTGTAGTTTTCAAAGCCTTTTCTTGAAATAAAAGCATCGATCCTACGGCGCATCCTATCTTGTTTATACGAAGCGATATCCATATTGAATTGTTGTTTAAAACTCGCGATAAAATGATCATAATCTTGTTCAATTATCATATTTACAATGGGCACAATAACGATATTGTGCCGCCCCCTTTACATCATACGAATTTTTTGTTCAAAGCTTTTTTTCATTTGTTTTTCATGTAAACCTGGTAAATCATAAATGACAGCATCAATCCCAGCTTCTTTTGCAATGTCAACGGGAATGACAGATGTATGTTTGTCTCCGTTATAAAAACAGAGAACTAAATCGGTATCTTCAATAATTTGTTTCACAAAAAACATATAATCAGATCGATAAATAGAGTCGGAAGGGTGATCAAAAGCAACATACTCGGCTCCGTGTGATTTTAAATAATCTACGATTTCTTGGAATTCATCTGTTACTGCTTGTAACGGTTGGAGCGTGTAAAGGCATAAATTTTGAGCGAGTCTTTCGTTTTCAACGAAAAAACGAAGTACCTCATTTTCAATAGATTTATAACATAATATGTAAATTTTATGTTTGTGAGCATAGTCAGTTAAAAATTTTTTGATTTCTTCTTGATCTAATGCTGTTAATTGATTTGAACCACAAAGAAAAATATTCATAGAATTGTGCCACCTCATGCTAAATTGTAACATATCTTCTATAAAAAATAACTGCAAAATATTAGTGTTCAGAGTATAATTATAAATAACTAGATTTTACGATTAACTTTTGGAAGAAATAAAAAAATAAATAGGTGATATATATGCTGCGTTCAATCTCGCATAATCCAATCTTATCGCATATACCGCCTGCTACTCAAATGCCGAAAGAAGCAAATGTCAGGACTGGACTTGCATTTTCGGATAATTTGCATGCAGATCCGAAAAAAGATAAGTTGTTAGAACAAATGGAAGCGTTTGTTGATAATATTGGAGAAATTAAAGAAAAAATCGAAATGGAATTAACACTTGATAACGTAATGGAATACAAAAATACGGTAAAATCATTTTTGAATTTTTACGTTGATAATGTATTGCAATATAAAGATGTCATGTCTCGTCATCCGCGTTATGGCTATTCACAGAAAATGACGATTGTAAAACAGGCGGAAATGGGATTGAATGAGTTAGAAGATGTTATGAACTTAATTAATACAAAAACAGGACATTTAGAAATGTTAAATCAAATTGGAGAAATCCACGGTTTAATTGTAAATTTAGTCTTGTAAAAGGGAAGGAAGCTATATGTATATACAATTATATGAAAAGCTCGTTATTATTCAAAAAGCATATGAAAACATTCAAACGCTTGGAGAACAAATATATGAGAATTTAAAAAATAAAAATGTAAATGCAGTTCAAAAGTTACAAGTAGAGCAATTGCAGTACATTGAAGGTTTAAAACAATTATCGAGATCATTTGAAGAAATGGTTGTTCAGTTTTGTAAAGAACAGGGAGTGGAATCATTTCGCGTAAGTGCGTTATTTTCGTATTTTTCTCAAGAAGAAATTGAGAAAATGGAAAAATTACAAAAAAACTTAATTAGATTAGAAGAAAATGTAAAAATGCTTCTTTTGAAAAATCAATATTACTTAAACGTACTATTAAAAACTACAGAAAGTATTGTGGATTCAGTTTCTGAATATAACTTAGAACGAAACAATAATTCGCAAATCTTTATGAATGAACTATTGTAAAGGGGAAGTGAAGCATTATGAGATTATCTGATTACAATACCCCGTTATCGGGTATGTTAGCGGCCCAAATGGGATTACAAACGACGAGACAAAACTTATCAAATATTCATACACCTGGCTATGTGCGCCAAATGGTGAATTACGGATCTGTTGGAGCGAGCAATGGCCATACGCCAGAACAGAGAATTGGTTATGGTGTACAAACGTTAGGTGTTGATCGTATTACAGATGAAGTGAAGACGAAACAGTTTAACGACCAATTATCTCAGCTCTCTTACTATAATTATAAGAACTCGGTTTTATCACGAGTAGAGTCTATGGTAGGAACGACAGGCAAAAACTCACTATCTAGTTTAATGGATGGATTCTTTAATGCTTTTCGAGAAGTTGCAAAAAATCCAGATCAATCAAACTATTATGATACGCTAATTTCTGAAACTGGGAAGTTTACAAGTCAGGTAAATAAACTTGCGAAAAATTTAGATTCAGTAGAAGGGCAGACGACAGAAGATATTGAAGCGCATGTCAATGAATTTAATCGTCTTGCTGACAGTTTAGCAGAAGCGAATCAAAAAATTGGGCAAGCTGGTACACAAGTGCCAAATCAACTTTTAGACGAACGTGACCGTATCGTTACAGAAATGTCTAAGTATGCCAATATAGAAGTATCTTATGAATCTATGAATCCTAATATCGCAAGTGTTAGAATGAATGGCGTTTTAACAGTGAATGGACAAGATACATATCCATTGCAATTAAATAAAACGAAAGAACCTATGTCTGTTGAAATTTATGGTTCGGAAATTCCTTTAACTAGTGGGGCAATAAAATCTGCAATCGATACGGAAGGGCAGATTGCTAGTTATAAGAAAAATCTTGAAGAGTTAATGGGTTCAGTGAAAAATCAAGTAAATACAGTGATGGGAAAAGACTTCTTCGTTGGAGATTATGCGAAAGAGTTGAAATTAAATCCAGAATTTGCGAATGATTTTTCGAAAATGAAAATATCTGCTGAAACTGCAAATAAATTGGCAGGAATTACAGATGAAGATTATAAAGATGGGCTTTCATATAAAAAAGCATTAGACCAATTCATAGTGAAGGTAGCATCTGATAAAAGTGAAGTGAACGGTTATCAAAAAATTCATGGAGACTTATTAGAAGGTATTCAGCAAGAAAAGATGAGTATCGAAGGCGTGAATATGGAAGAAGAAATGGTTAATCTAATGGCCTTCCAAAAATACTTCGTTGCGAATTCTAAAGCTATTACTACAATGAATGAAGTGTTTGATAGTCTGTTTTCAATCATTAGATAATGAGAGGTAAAAACAAAACCCTTTTCTTTTATGTTTGAAGAGAGGGCCAGCAGAGTGTAGAAGCGGTCAGTGCCTAATAGAGAACCTATCGGTGTAAGACCAGAGATACAGGGCGGTTGCCGGATAAATAAGAATGGAGGAAAGCCGGAAATAGTTCCGGTTTCACCTTCCAATCAATTTTCAATAGATAAAGGAGGAGATAGAAATGAGAGTATCTACATTTCAAAATGCAAACTGGGCAAAGAACCAGTTAATGGATTTGAATGCCCAACAGCAATATCATCGAAATCAAGTAACTTCAGGGAAGAAAAATCTTCTTATGAGTGAAGATCCACTTGCAGCAAGTAAATCATTTGCAATTCAACATTCGTTGGCGAATATTGAACAAATGCAAAAGGATATAGCGGATTCAAAAAATGTGTTAAGTCAGACGGAAAATACATTGTCAGGTATTGTGAAATCTTTAACGAGAGCGGATCAATTAACAATACAAGCGTTAAATGGACCAAATGGTGAAAAAGAATTAAAGGCAATCGGTGCCGAAATCGATCAAATTTTAAAACAAGTTGTATATTTAGCGAATACGAAAGAGCAAGGTCGTTATCTTTTTGGTGGAGATAGTGCAGAGAAACCTCCATTTGCGGATGATGGGACATACCAAGGTGGCGAAAAAGATGTAATGTGGAAGCTAAATGACGGTTATGAAATTAAAGCTTTTCGTAATGGTGAGAACTTACTAACTCCTGTTATTCAAACGTTAGTAAAGATGAAAGATGCGATGCAAAGTGGTGATCAAAAGGCGTTGCAACCGATTTTAACGGAAAATAAGAAAAACTTGGATAGTGTTATTAATCGTACAACAGAAGTGGGAGCAACGATGAACACTGTAGATACGTTTAAGACAATTTTAAGCGAGCAAAATTTAGCGCTTCAAGAAAATCGTAAAGAAATTGAAGATGTTGATTTAGCGGTAGCGATTTCTGACTTGGCGTATATTAATGCGACATATGAAGCGACGCTTAAAGCGGTTAGTACGATGAGTAAAACGAGTATTTTAGACTATATGTAATGAATAAGGAGTGAGAAATATGGCAGGAACAATAACAGGTATTGGCGGTAGACAACAGATTTGGAACCTCGGAAATAATATGATCGATACTTCTAACTTCGTTGAATTAGAAATGAATGCGTTAGATATGAGAAAAACGCCGTATACAAATGAAAAGAATAGCCTTTCACAAGATAAACTTTTATATACAAGTTTAAAATCAGAATTCAGTTCTTTCACGCAAACATTTAAAAATTTAGCGGCTTTTAAAGGAAATGAGAAAAAGGTAACAACATCACAAGATGGTTATATTAATGTCAAAGCTGATGGTGGAGCTATTCCGGGAACTTTTAATATGACGATTACACAGCTTGCGCAGCGTCATCAAATAGCTTCTGATAAAATTGACGATATAGATGCAAAGTTGAATAGAGATGAAACATTAAAACTAGGTGGTAAAGAACTAAAAATAACATCTGATATGACATATAAAGATTTAATTAATAAAATTAATGATGGAGATTACGGCGTATCAGCTTATACACTTGGAAATAAAATTTTCATGACCTCAAAAAAAGAGGGAGAAGATGGAGTAATTAATTTTAAGGACAACACATCTAAATTGTTTCAAGATATAGGGTTAGCTAATGAGGATGGTACAGCACGCAATATAATAAATGAAGCGCAAAATGCTGAATATACGATTAATGGTATTAAAGGTAATAGTTCTACCAATACGATTGAAGCCCTGCCTGGTGTGAAAATTGAATTATTAAAAGTAACTGAGCAAAAAGTAGAGGAAAAGCCAGTAGAAAATCCTGATGGAGAAAAAACAGAGGTTGATCCAAAGACAACAGAGGCGAAAGCAAAAGGGATAGAACTGAAGTTTACAGTAAGTGACTCAAACGTAACTGATGCAGCAAATGTTATTAAAAAAATGGTTGCAGATTATAATAAAGCTGTTTCTACAGTAGATATCTTTGCTGGTAAAGGCGGGGCTTTCCAAGGTCAAGCTATTATGCAAAGTGTACGCCAAGCGATGAATAGTGTCGTAACATTTTCTCAAGATGGTAATTACTTATTTTCATTTGGTATTCAATTAAAGCAAGATGGAACGATGGAAGTTAATGATGAAGCATTAACAAAAGCGTTAAAAGAGAAGCCGGATGCAGCGAAGCAATTTTTCTTTAGTTCTAACGGTTTAGGGAAAATGATGGAAGAACCACTTGATAAATTATTCGGTGATAAAGGTATCGTTGGAGAACGTGTGAAAAACATCGACTCACGTGTAAGTGATTTAGACAAAAAGATTAAAGATATTGAAGCACAAAACTTACAAAAACAAGATGAAATTGTGAAGAAGTATCAAAAACTAGAAAGTACATTAGCGGCGCTAGATAGCCAATTGAAAACAATTAAAGCAATGACAAAACAAAAAAGTGATGATTAATGAAAGTTGAGGAAGTGATCGTATGCAAGCATGGCAACGTTATATGCAAAATGATATTATGACGAGTAATCCGATTAAAAATACAATTTTTATTTATGAAAGATGCATTGTAGAGTTTCGTAATTTAGAAGAGCTTTTACATACTTTTAAACTACAAGAGGGAGATGCGCTTCTTGAGAAGTTAGAACGTATTTTTGAAGAATTAAAGCTTCAATTAAACCCTGAGATTACGAAAGATTTATATGATAGTCTTTATGGTTTATATGATTGGATTAGTGTTCAAATTCAAACGATGAAAGTAACACGTGAAGCGAAAGATATTGATGCGATTGTGAAAGTGTTACAAGATTTAATAGATGGTTATCGCGGAGCGCTTGAAAATGAACAATGATATTTATCGAGCATTTGTCGGTTGTTTTAATGAAATCGGTGAATTGCAAGTGTCAGATGAAGAGTTTGCTGAGAAGAGCGCGATGTTAAATCGCTGGATGATGACATTGGATGAAGAAACGCGCGCACAAGTTGCGGCAGAAGTAAGTCCATTTATTATTAAGGCAGCACAGCATATTCGAGATAAGCAAAAGATTTTGGAAGAAATGATTATGACAAATGATGGGCGAATGAAAGCAAATTCATTTTACGGTAAATATTAATTATAAAGTGTGGAAACGGATCCCCCTTATTAAAAGGGGATCCATTCCTTCATGTAAATAAAGAATTCCGCTGATTGAGGTTTCATTTTATGACTGTAAAAAATAGAAGTAATCTAAATAATGCGAAAATAATCTGCGGCTAGTCGTAAATATGTTGAAATATTATATAGATTACTACGCGTATACAGTTTTTTTGTATTCTTTTTTTATATTTTTGTATTTTTCTAAAGACAACAATGTAAAAATGGAATAAAATATGTAAGGGTACATAATAGTTAATATTTTAATAAATACATATAAGAAATTAAATAATGAAGTGAAACTTCCATCAGTGGATTATTATGCCAAAATGATAAGTTAAAAAGGAAGGGTGTGGAGTATGCCAGATTTAGTGACTGATGTAAGCCATTATATGAATTATTTAGTGACGAAACGAAATACTGTTTCTAGTAATATTGCAAATGCGAATACACCTGGCTATAAAGCACAAGACATTACATTTGCTGAGCAACTGAATAAAAGTAGTGCATTATATAAGAGTAATACTGCGGATTTAAAGACTAATGCAGATTTATATCAAACGAATGAAATGCACTTACCGACAGTAAATACGAAAAATACATATGCGAAGATTCAAACGAAGTCAATGCAAACGAATAAAGATGGAAATAGTGTGGATGTAACGACAGAAATGCTAGATTTAATGAAAACAAACCAATTGTATGGGATTTCAATTAACGCAATTAATACACAATATGCAATTAACCAAGCAGCTCGCGGACGTTAATAGTAGAAGGAGAGACAACGATGTTTCAGGCAATTAATGCAAGTGGATCAGGGCTAACAACAGCGAGAAAATGGATGGAAGTTACTTCAAATAATATTGTAAATGCAAATACAACGGCGGCTCCGGGGGCAGATTTGTATGAGCGCCGTAGTGTAGTGCTTGAATCAAATAATAGTTTTGCGAATATGTTAGACAGTGCACCGACTAACGGGGTGAAAATAAAAAGTATTGAGGCAGACAAAACTGAAAACTTAGTGTATGATCCGACGCATCCGCATGCAAATGAAGAAGGATATGTACGTTATCCAAATGTTGATGTAACTGCTGAAATGACGAATGTAATGGTTGCTCAAAAAATGTACGAAGCAAATACAAGTGTATTAAATGCGAATAAAAAAATGCTGGATAAAGATTTAGAAATCGGCCGAGGATAGAGGAGGAATACGGGAAGATGAAAATCCAACCAATGTTACATACACAGCCATTTGGCACGATTCAGTCAATTGGTGCACCGAAAAACACGCAAACATCTGTAGTCGAGGGGAAGAAGTTTATCGATTTATTGGAAGATATGAATCAAACACAAAACAATGCGCAAACAGCGGTATATGATTTACTAACAAAAGGAGTAGGAGAAACACATGACGTTTTAATTCAGCAAAAGAAGGCTGAGTCTCAAATGAAAACGGCTGCTCTTGTACGTGATAATCTTATTGAAAATTATAAATCACTAATTAATATGCAAATTTAGGAAAATGGACGGGTGTGTTTAAATGGAAAAGTTAAAAAATGTTTTCCAATCGTTAAAAACGTGGCATAAGTTAGTCATTGGTGCTGCGCTTTTAGCAATTGTAACAGGAGCACTTTTATACTTCACCTTGCCAGATAAATATGTTGTTGTATATCAAAATTTAAATGATGCAGACAAGCAAGAGATTACAGCAGAATTATCGAAGCTAGGTGTCGATTACCAATTAGCAGCCGATGGTTCGATTCGTGTGCAAAAGAATGATGCTCCATGGGTTCGAAAAGAAATGAATGGAATGGGATTACCGTTTAATTCAAAAAGCGGTGAGGAAATTTTATTAGAAAGCTCGCTCGGTTCAAGTGAGCAAGATAAAAAAATGAAGCAAATTGTCGGTACGAAAAAGCAATTAGAGCAAGACATTGTAAGAAATTTTGCGACAGTTGAAACGGCAAATGTTCAAATTACATTACCTGAAAAAGAGACAATTTTTGATGAAGAAAAAGCAAAAGGAACAGCTGCAATTACGGTTGGTGTAAAGCGTGGTCAACTATTAACGGCTGATCAAGTTGCGGGTATACAGCAAATGATCAGTGCAGCAGTTCCTGGTGTAAAAGCAGAAGAAGTAAGTGTGATTGATAGTAAAAAAGGTGTTATCTCAAAAGGGGCAGATGAAGCACATGCTACTAGTTCCTCTTCTTATGAGAAAGAAGTAGAGATGCAGCACCAAATTGAAGGTAAATTAAAGCAAGATATCGATGCAACATTAATGACGATGTTTAAGCCGAATGAATATAAAGTGAATACGAAAGTATCTGTAAACTACGATGAAGTTACACGTCAGTCTGAAAAATATGGTGATAAAGGTGTACTTCGTAGTAAACAAGAGCAAGAGGAAAGCTCTACTGCGCAAGAAGGTGCAGATACGAAGCAAGGCGCTGGTATTACAGCGAACGGCGAAGTACCAAATTACGGTACGAACAATAATCAAAATGGCAAAATTGTCTACGATAATAAAAATGGTAACAAAATCGAAAACTATGAAATAGATAAAACAGTTGAAACGATTAAGAAACACCCAGAGTTAACGAAAACAAATGTTGTTGTATGGGTAGATAATGATACGTTAGTAAAACGAAGAATTGATATGACAACTTTCAAAGAAGCAATCGGCACAGCTGCTGGGCTTCAAGCTGACCCGAATGGAAACTTTACAAATGGTCAAGTTAACGTTGTAACTGTTCAGTTTGATCAGCCGAAAGAAGAGAAGAAGAAAGAGCCAGAAGAAAGTGGTATAAACTGGTGGTTATTCGGTGGAATTCCAGCTGGTCTATTAGCGATTGGTGGTCTAGTATGGTTCTTATTAGCAAGACGTAAGAGAAAGAAAGAAGAAGAGGAATATGAAGAATACTTAGCAGAAGATGAAGTTGCTGCAAGTAGTGAAAGTATTATGGAAATTCCTGAAGAGAAAATAGTACCAGAGCCAAAACCTGAGCCAGAACAACCGAAAGAACCGACGTTAGATGAACAAGTGCAGGATGCTACGAAAGAACATGTAGAAGGTACTGCAAAAGTAATTAAAAAATGGTTAAACGGACAGTAAGGGAGGAACAACGATGTTAGATGAAATCTCCTCCAAAGAAAAAGCTGCCATCCTCATTCGTACATTAGATGAAGAGGTGGCAGCGAAAGTCATTGAATATATGACGGCTGAGGAAAAAGAAGTGTTGCTTCGTGAAATCGCGAAGTTTCGTGTATATAAACCAGAAACGTTAGAAAATGTACTAGGGGAGTTCTTATATGAACTAAATGTAAAAGAATTGAATTTAGTCACTCCAGATAAAGAGTACATTCGTCGCATATTTAAAAATATGCCAGAAGACGAGCTTGAAAAATTATTGGAAGACCTTTGGTACAACAAAGATAATCCATTTGAATTCTTAAATTCACTTACAGATTTAGAGCCACTTCTTACAGTGCTGAATGATGAATCACCACAAACAATTGCAATTATCGCTTCTTACATTAAACCGCAACTTGCTTCTCAATTAATTGAGAGATTGCCAGATCATAAGCGAGTAGAAACGGTAATGGGTATTGCGAAACTAGAACAAGTTGACGGTGAACTCATTAATCAAATTGGTGAGCTATTAAAAGCAAAATTAAATAATATGGCATTTAGTGCAATCAATAAAACAGACGGCTTAAAAACAATTGTGAACATTTTAAATAACGTTTCACGAGGCGTTGAAAAAACAGTCTTTCAAAAGCTGGATGAAGTTGATTATGAGTTATCTGAGAGAATTAAAGAAAATATGTTTGTCTTTGAAGACTTACTTGGTCTTGAAGATCTTGCGCTTCGCCGTGTGTTAGAGGAAATTACAGATAACGGTGTTATTGCAAAAGCGCTTAAAATTGCAAAAGAAGAAATTAAAGAGAAATTATTTACATGTATGTCTTCAAACCGTAAAGAGATGATTCTGGAAGAATTAGATGGCTTAGGACCACTTAAGATGACAGATGCTGAGAAAGCGCAGCAAATGATTACAGGTACGGTGAAAAAGCTAGAGAAAGAAGGAAGAATTATCGTTCAAAGAGGTGAAGAGGATGTCCTTATTTAAAAACAGAATTCCGAAGAATTCTGTTTCTTTTTCTGAAGAAAAGTATGAATTACAATTTCCAAAACCAATACCAGTTCACGTAGAAGAAATTCAAGTAGATCATGAAGAACTTCTTGCGCAGCAACAATCGTTACATGTTGAACTAAATCAGCTAAGGCAAGAGCAGCAAATATTAGAACGAGAGCGTCAGCAGCTATTACATGATCAAGAACAATTTCAAATGCACGTTCAGCAGCAGATGAAAGAAATAGAATCGGCACGTCAGCAGTTTCAAAAAGAGCAACAAGAAACTGCATACGAATGGACAGAATTATTATGGGATCAATCTTTCCAACTAGCAGAAAAAATTGTGAATCAAGCAGTAGATACTAGATTGCTTGATGTGTTACCTATTTTAACTGGCATCGTTCAAACGTTACCTACTTCGTTTGAAAAACTAGTTATTACCGTACATCCAGAAACGTTTGAACGTATTCAAGAAGAGAAGGAAAATACGAAAGAATATTGGTTGCTACAATTAGTAGAATGGAAATATGATTTCTCCTTACAGTTCGGTGAATTTGTTCTAGAAGAGGAGAAAGAGTTCTTTGAATTTAAGTTTGCACCTATATTTGCGAAACTTCGCCAGAAATGGGAAGAAGAGAAGTTATTTGAGGAGCAAAATGTATGAATCGACTATTAATGAATGAAAACCAAAAATGGAATACATTTATTGAAACACCGTTTTATACGAAAGTCGGTAAAGTTCATAGTGTGCAAGAGCAGTTTTTCGTAGCGAAGGGACCGAAGGCGAAAATCGGTGATGTTTGTCTCGTTGGAGAACATAGCGTCTTATGTGAAGTAATTGCAATTGAAAAAGAGAACAATATGTTACTCCCGTTTGAACAGACAGAAAAAGTATGTTACGGAGATTCCGTTACATTAATTGCAGAAGATGTTGTTATACCTCGTGGTAATCATTTACTCGGAAAAGTGTTAAGTGCAAATGGCGAAGTGTTAAATGAGAACGCTGAAAACATTCCGCTGCAAAAAATAAAACTAGATGCTCCGCCTATTCATGCGTTTGAACGTGAAGAGATTACTGACGTATTTGAAACGGGAATTAAATCCATTGATTCTATGCTAACAATTGGTATCGGTCAAAAGATTGGTATTTTCGCTGGGTCTGGTGTTGGGAAATCTACTTTACTCGGCATGATTGCGAAAAATGCAAAAGCGGATATAAACGTTATTAGTTTAGTAGGAGAACGTGGCCGAGAAGTAAAAGATTTTATTCGAAAAGAATTAGGCGAGGAAGGTATGAGGAAAAGCGTCGTTGTCGTAGCGACGTCAGATGAAAGTCACCTTATGCAGCTTCGTGCAGCTAAGCTTGCAACATCTATTGCTGAATACTTCCGAGACGAAGGCAATAACGTATTACTTATGATGGACTCTGTCACTCGTTTTGCAGATGCGCGTAGAAGTGTTGATATTGCTGTTAAAGAGTTACCGATTGGTGGTAAAACACTTTTAATGGAAAGTTATATGAAGAAGCTGTTAGAGCGCTCTGGGAAAACGAAGAAGGGATCTATAACAGGTATTTATACTGTACTCGTTGATGGAGACGATTTAAACGGTCCTGTACCGGACTTAGCACGTGGTATTTTAGATGGACATATTGTATTAAAACGTGAACTTGCAACGCTCAGTCATTATCCTGCTATTTCAGTGCTAGACTCAGTAAGTCGGATTATGGAAGAAATCGTGTCGCCAACTCATTGGCAACTGGCAAATGAAATGCGAAAAATTTTATCTATTTATAAAGAAAATGAATTGTATTTCAAATTAGGAACGATTCAAGAAAATACAGAAAATGCTTATATTTTTGAATGTAAAAATAAAGTAGAAGGTATAAATACGTTTTTAAAACAAGGTCGATCTGATAGTTTCCAATTTAACGATATTGTTGAAGCAATGCACCATATAGTATAAGACCTTGCGCTTCGGAGGTCTTATTTTTTTGTTTTTTAATATTTCACAGATTTTTTTGGAAAAAAACTATATAATAGAAAAAGAGAACGTTATAATAGGAAGGGGCTATGAAAACAGGTGGATAAGCAGCAGTACGACACGATAAAATTGCAAATAAATCAAGAAAAAGAACAGATTTTGAAAGAAGTGTATGAATTAACAGCTGAAAAAAGAAAAATAGAACAAAAAAAAGAATATGATTTATATGTTGTAAAATCGCGTAGTAAAGTTGTACAAGCTGGGCAACGTATAATGGCTGGCATGCTTTCGTCACATACGTTTTCACCTGAAAGAATAGAAGAATGGAATCGGAAAATTAAAAAAACAGAAGATTTTATTCGAAAAAATGAAAGCCTTTTAGAACAAGTAAAAGAAAAAGAACGTGTCATTGATGAGATGTATCAAGAAGATTGTAGAAAGCTTGCGAAAATACGAGAAAAGCAGGAAGAAAAAATGCTTCTTGATTTGAAAATGTGTATGAATGGATGAGGTGAATGTAGTGATACAGTCTGTATTACCGGTGCAACAAAGTTTACCTCCGCAAAAAGAAAAAGGGCTAGAAGTACAATCTAAAAGTGAAGATTCTTCATTCGATCGTGCGATGAGAATGGAAAACAAAAAGCAGCCGAAAACGGAGAAAACAAAGCAAGAAAATGCACCAGGGGATAGAAAAGAAAACATTCTTTCTAAAAAATCGGCAACGAAAGAAGAGCCTAATGTAAAGAAAGAAGAAAAAAAAGAGACAGAACAGTTATTGTTAGCTGTATCTGAGCAAATGGTTGCAATTGAGCAATTACGTGTGCAGCCAGAATTGTTATATCAATACATACAAAAAATACAAGAGCTATATAAAGAATATGGAAATATAAAACTTAACGAATTACCCGCTAATGAATTACAACAATTACAAGAACTCCTTTCTAATATGAATATCAAAAATGCTATATGTTTAGAAGATACAATGCAAATGGCATTAGACAAAGTGAAGATGCCAGAGCAAATGATGGAAGTATTGAAAGTAGTGGAAACAGAAACTTGTAATATTGCAAAGAAACAAGAAGAGTCCAAAGACTTAGATGGAGATCTTCCGAAAGCTGAGAGCGAAGATGTCAAGGTAGAGTTGCCAGAAGGTGATGTATTCAACGATTCGAATTCTGCCGGTGCAGAGTTATTAAATAAAGCGACAAGTACCGATCACATAGGGAAATCCAATAGTGGCGCTGAGAAAGTTTCATTGCCTGACTTAGGAAAGAAAATGGAAGCACAAGTAGAGGCATTACAAAAGTTTGTAGTGAAACAAGAGCGTGTTTTATTCCAGTTAAATCCAGAAAAACTTGGTACATTAACAGTGTTTATGAAAAAACATGGAGATCAAATTGATGTTCATGTGGAAATGGAAAAACACGATGCGAAGAAACGTGTTGAAATCATTTTTGATGAATTGAGACTGAAGTTAAAAGAAAAAGAAATTAATATTCAAATTAGCTATTCAGATAAAGATGAAAATCGTAAAGAACAGCGAGAACAAGAGCAAAGGCAAAAGCAGCAATTAGCAAGTACGAAACATGAGAAACAAGAATCAAAAGAATTTGCGGGATTATTGGAGGAATAAAGCGTGCCAACAGTTGGATTAAATACAACGAGTACAAATCATATTCCGTTGCAAGCAGGAGCGCAGAATAGGAACGCATCTGTTAACGGTGCACAACCGGCAGTAGGGCAAATGAATGGAGTATCAGCAGGAGAACAAAAAACTCCTGGAGTAATGGGAAAAGATGATTTTCTGAAATTGTTTTTATCGAGTTTCCAGCACCAAGATCCATTTAATGCGATGGATATGAATCAAATGATGAACCAAACAGCGCAGTTATCTCTTATGGAACAAGTGCAGAATATGACAAAGGCAGTTGACTCTTTAAGAACGACAATGTATTCGACAGCGCTTGATGGTGGAATGAAGTTTTTAGGGAAGTACGTAAGAGGTATTGACGGTGACGGTAAAAAAGTAACTGGTCAAGTAGAGACAGTTCGCCTTGCAGAAAATAACGATGTACAGCTCGTTATTGATAATAAAATTGTATCCCTTCGTTTCGTTGAGAGAGTGTCTGATAAACCAATTGGAGAAACGAATCCAGAAGATGCGAAGAAAGACGATCAAAAAGTAGCGGAAGAAGAAAAAACTACAAATTCATAAGGAGTGTCCATATATTATGATTAAAGCGTTATATACAAGTATTACAGGAATGAATGCAACACAAAATGCATTAAGTGTAACTTCAAATAATATCGCCAATGCACAAACGGTTGGTTATAAAAAACAAAAAGCTATGTTCGATGATTTACTGTACAACAATTCAATTGGTGCGAAAGGCGACGATAGATACGCAGGGACGAACCCGAAAAGTATTGGTAACGGTGTGAAAATGAGCGGAACGGTGACGGATTATACCGATGGTACAATTACGTTAACTGGTGGTAAAACACAAGCGGCAATGGAAGGTAATGGTTTCTTCGTTGTAGGTGATTCAAAAGCTGGAAATATGGAATTTACACGTAAAGGAACATTTACAATATCTTCAGATTACTATATTACGAATACGGAAGGGCAATATGTATTCGCTTATCCAGCAGATCCATCAACTGGTAATGTTGATTTATCTGGTATCCCAGGACCATTGCAAGTTCCAATGGGATCAGCAATCGGTGGTATTCGAACGTCAAAAGGAGTCGTTGGAGGGAACATTCCAGCAGATGCAAAACAGATTACGCAAGAATTGCCTGTATACGATAATGCCGGTAATACATGGACAATGCGCGTGGAGTTTAAACAAGATGGTGAACATAATTATAAATATAAAGTATATATGCGTAACGAATCGAAAAAAGAAACAGCGTTTAACGAGGTTAATGGCGCAGGTGGTGAGGTGAAATTCGATGCGGTAGGGAAGCCGGATCCGGTAAACCCTGAAGCGAATATTCCCTTTAATGGTGGAACAGTAAAAATAGATTTTAGTAAATTAACAAACCACCCGACAGAGAAAACATTAGCAGTAACAGATGTAGATGGTAGAGCAGCAGCGACTGTAAAAGATTGCTTTATTGCTGACGGTGGATATGTGATGGTAAAATACTCGGATGGAAGTATGAAAGCTGCGGGTCAATTAGCTGTTGCAATGTTCCCGAACGAAGGCGGCTTAATGAAAACTGGTAATGGTAACTATACAGCGACGAATACAACTGGTATTTTAGCAATGGGTGTATCTGGTCAAAATGGTGCAGGAAAAGTACGTGGTAGTGCACAAGAAGGTGCAAACGTAGATTTATCTGTAGAATTCGTTGACTTAATGTTATACCAACGTGGATTCCAAGGAAATGCGAAAGTAATTAAAATTTCAGATGAAGTATTAAACGAAGTTGTAAACTTAATTCGATAATATATAATAAAGAAAAATTGTAATGTAGTAGAAAGGGTTTTTTATTCGTATGACAAGACAAGAACGAATTTTACAATTGCCTTTTTTCGAAAATAAACGTGACCTTGCTGAGCAAGTGTTAAAAATGGAACGAGAAGAGCATGTATATTTACCAGATCAATTTGAAATTAAGCAAGTGCCTCCCTATTCATTTGGTGAAAAACAAGCAATCATTGGCCGGATTCACGAATTTTATTTCGTAAGTGTTGGTAGTGAGGGCGAGTGGAAGTATCAACTGTTTAAAGATGAGATGAAGTGCCGTGAGTTTTTTGTTACGTTATCAGGGATAACGGATCAGCAAATTGCGTTTTGGTTTAATAACATCGAGTTACTGAAAAGATCTTAAAAGATTTTAAAAGCTCTTTTTTAGGTTTTGAGAGAGGACCTGGCGATGTGTGGTGGCGGTCAGTGCCTAATAGTGTCTCGACCGGTGTGTAAGACCAGAGATATGGAGAGTTACTAGGGTAGCCGAAGAAGAGATAAACGAAGTGTAGATAACAGCTATAATCTGTACGTAGTTGTAAGACCAGAGATATGAGAGGTACTGGGTGGTTTTGGGAAAAGATAATCATTTCATGGTAGACCAGTACCTTTTGGATCGTTAATGATGATAGATTTTTATAAAAGGAGAGGTGAGGAGGATGGCGCAAAATAAGTATCGCGTTACATTCATTTCGCCGAGTGAGGTTGAGCAGCGGACTGTAATGACGGCGAGTAGTTTGCCAGATTTAATTCGTAAAGTAGAGGGTATTATTGCTGATCCGAACGGTTATTTTGTAAATGATAAAAAAAATAATTGCTATTTTAAAGTGATGAAAGAAAATGTTACGTTTATTCAATATGAGTTACTATTTTCGGATAAAGAGATTCATATTGAAAAATTAAAACATATAGCGCCGGCAGTATTAAAACGATTATTTGAAAAAATAAATGATCCGGAACTATATGCACTCGCGCTACTGGATGTTGATATAGCAACGAAAGAATATGTGCTAGAAGTAATGAATACAGAGTTAAGAATAAGAGTTGAAACAGAGCTTTCGAAAAAATGGGAAGCGATGCCGACAGAAATTGTAGGAGCGCAAGAAGTGTTATTAGAAGCACTTGCTTCGTTTATACAAGAGTAATCGTCTTTTTAAATAAAGAAATGAATTGTTCGACTATCTATATTTTTTATATAGGTAGTTGACTTTTTCGTTTTAATAAAGCTTAATAATTAGATATACGGAAATAATGAAAGGGGAGCGACACTTTTATGTCACAAGCACAAAGTATTTTATTAGAAAGCGGAACAAATGAATTAGAGATTGTTACATATACTGTTGGTGAAAACCTATTTAGTATTAACGTAATGAAAGTACGTGAAATCATTAATCCATTCCCTGTTACAACTGTGCCAGAATCTCATCATGCAGTTGAAGGTGTTGTTCAAGTACGCGGTGAAATTTTACCAGTTATTAACTTAGCGACAGCTCTTAATTTAAAATCGACAAAGCCACTTGATCAAACGAAATTTATCATTTCAGAATTAAACCAAATGAAAGTTATTTTCCGCGTGGATGAAGTGCATCGTATTCAACGTATTTCTTGGGAGCAAATTGATGAACCAGCTTCATTATCTATGGGATTAGAAGAAACGACATCTGGTATTGTAAAACTAGATGGAAAAATCATCTTACTATTAGATTACGAGAAAATTGTATGTGAAATTAGCGGTACTGGTTATGATAATAAATCACTTTCAAAATTAGAACAAAAAACAGATCGCGGTGAAAAAATTATTTATATTGCGGAAGATTCAGCAATGCTTCGTCAAATATTAGAAGAAACATTATCATCAGCTGGATATACGAAAATGAACTTCTTTAGCAATGGTGCAGAAGCGTTAGCGCAAATTGAAAAGCTAGCGAAAGAGCAAGGAGAAAAAATGTTTGAACATATTCACCTGTTAATTACGGATATTGAAATGCCGAAAATGGATGGACACCATTTAACGAAAGTAATTAAAGATAGTGAAATCATGAATCGTTTACCAGTCGTTATTTTCTCTTCCTTAATTACAAATGAATTATTCCATAAAGGCGAAGCGGTAGGAGCAAATGCGCAAGTAAGTAAGCCAGATATTCAAGAGTTAATCGGCTTAGTAGATAAGTTAGTGTTGTAAAAGATTTTTAAAAGCACTTTTTTGCTTGAATAGAAGCTTTAGCCATGTGTGGCAGCGGTTAGTGCCTAATAGAGCCCTATGCCATGTTAAGACCAGAGATATGTAGCGAGTTTTTTAGGTAAGTGGAAGAAGTGGGGCAGTGAGAGTGGTGGTGGCGGTTAAGCCACACGCGATGTGAGGTTTTAATTGAAGATTTGTAGATTCTACTTATAACTCTATTCTTTTAGTGGAGAGAAGGGAACTAACCGTGTGTAGTATTGGTTAGTTCCTTTTTAGTGTTTTATACTCTGTATAGGTGGAAAGATGGGGTGTTTGTGGTTGTATGTATGAAAAATCTTCATTTGAAGATTTTTGATTTAAAAATATAAAAACGTATCTTTGGATTATTTTAGTAATTTTTCGTAATAACGCAAAATTTTTCGGTGAAATTACATTCTAAATACCATATAATATAATTAAAAGTGATTAATATGCAATTGTGCATATTAATAAAAAAATCTTTTTCTATTTCTATACTTTCTATACATTTTTGTATGTTTATTATTTGACAGATAATTTCGAAATGTTATAATATGGATATGTAAAATTTTCTATTTTCTGAATAGACATGGGAGTCTGATGAGAATTGTGAAAGGATGAGGGGGAGTGGCGCAGATTATGTATCACCACACAGCAATCAATGTATTAAGTCTCTTACAAAACATGTCAAATAATAAAATGAACGATATGCAACTAGAAGCGGAATTTAAAAAAATAGAAAAACAATTCCAAGTAAAATATGAAGAACTAGTTGATTTATATAATAGAATGGTATTATTTCAAATAGATATAGAAAAAAATGGCGGGATGCGAGCATATGAAAAATCTACGATTACATGGCTCAAGTCTGAACTAGAGTTACTGTATGAAGTGTATCAATTTTGCCAACGTCACGGTTTAAACATTATTAATATTTCAAAATATGTTAGTAAAAATGAACTAAATCTTTTCCCGAAAACAGAAAGTCAATTACAAAATACGTATTACAAATTAAAAAAACGTGAAATACCGTTTGAAAATATCGAAAAACAAAAACCTGGACGAAAGCGAAAATATACACCTGTAAAAGAAACAATCGTTGAAATGAAAAAAGAAAACAATCAAGTATTAAAAGAGGAAATCCAGCATAAAGAGAGTGAAAAAAGCCTCGTAACAGTTATATCTGGTATCGTTGATAACTTTGAAACAATTAGTCAACATAGTGAAAGAAAAGAAGATGAATTACGCCAGTTTATGGAGGGTATTTATAAGCTTTCTAACATGGCTGCAGGGCATTTTAAAGAAGAGTCTAATAGAAGTAGTCTAGAAAGTGAATTGCGTGCGCTACAATTGGAAAACGAAAGGTTAAAACGAGAAAAAGAAGAACTCGTGCAAGATGTGAAAGATATGACGCAACATTTAATTAGTTTTATTAAAAGTTCGGATGTCAATCAAATTCGTAAATTACCAACCTTCGTACAAGAATGCAAAATAGAATTAAATAAGCTAGGTTTATATAACGCACAAGACGGAAAAATGAAAATAAGGATCGATCGCAGGGGACAAGTTATGACAGTAGCGCCATAGAAGTATTGGGTACAGAATGAAAGGGAAGTACATAGTTTATATGTATTTCCCTTTTGCTTTTGTATGGAATCGTTTCAAAGAGTGGAATGATAATTATGATTGCAGTAATTTAGAAACCATTTGCGGAACTTGATTAGCTTGTGAAACCATACTAAGTGCAACTTCGGTTAATAATTTAAATTTTAAAAAGTCACTCATTTCCTGCGCCATATCCGCATCCTCAATTCGGGAAGCAGCATCTGTTAATGCTGTACTTTGGCTATTTAAATTTTCGATATTAAATTGCAGTCGGTTGATCATAGCGCCAAGATCAGCACGGTGAAGTGATGCATTTTGTAAAGCCTCTTCAATTTTACGAATCGCTGCTCTTGCTTCTTGTTCTGTTGAAATGTTGATGTCATGTTGTGTAGGGGAAGGGGAAATATGTTTCGTTGCATTTACTGTATGACCAATATCATCTAACGTAACAGGACGGTTTTGTCCGTCAAATACGGATAAATCATTAAACTCAGTCGTCTCATCAATATAGCCAATTTGTTCTGTTAAAGACTGAAACTCTTTATTCAGTGAATCACGGTTTGTATTTGAATTTGTACCATTAGCAGATTGAACAGCTAAATCACGCATATGCTGTAAAATATTTGTCACAGTTTGAAGGGCAGCTTCCGCAGTACGTAACATCGATATCGCATCCTCATTATTACGAATTGCTACGCGCATACCACTCGCTCTCGCATGCATACGAGTTACAATTGCAACATTAGCTGGATTATCAGAAGCATGATTTAACTTCTTACCAGTCGCCAAATGCTCCATTGCAACATTCATACGTTTTTCATTCTCATACAATGACTGCCTAGCATTCATACTTAAAACATTCGTACCAATACGCATAATAGACACTCCTTATAGATTGATATAGTCGGTATCTCTTAATCTAATAAACAGCTATGAACAGAAAAAGAGACTTATGCTTATTTTCTAGTTGTGTTTTAACATGAGAGGGGATAAAGATAGGCACTGACCGCTTCTACGCCACGCGGATGCTCTCTCCCATCAAAAAAAGGAAGGTTTTACAAAAAATAAACCTCTCCGCAAGCAGAGAGGTTTATTTGTGAAACTAACTCAAATGGATTATTGTAATAATTTAGAAACCATTTGTGGAGTTTGGTTTGCTTGAGAAAGCATGCTGATACCAGCTTCGTTCAAGATTTTGAACTTAGTCATTTCAGACATTTCTTTCGCCATGTCAGCGTCTTCTACTTGAGAAGCAGCAGATGCCATGCTTGATGCTTGGCTCTTAAGGTTGTTTACGTTAAAGTCTAAACGGTTTAATGTAGCACCTAGAGTTGCACGGTTAGAAGCTATAGTTTCTAATGCAGCATCGATTGCTTTCACTGCAGCAGATGCATTACCTGTACCACCAGTAGTACTGCTAGTAGATTTACCAGCTACTGCCGCTGTAAACATTGCTCCGATTTCACGAGCGTTCTCAATAGTGTTTCCAGTTCCATCAACTTTTTTGAAATTATCAATTGCAGCTGAAATTTTTGCAACATCATCTTCATTCATAGCATGTTTAATTTGGTCAAACTTTGTTATGAAGGTGTTCACTTTAGCACCAGCATCATTTGCAGTAATTAATAAGTTAGATAATTCATTTGCAGCATCTTGTGCCTCTCCTACAACTGAATCTTCTACTGGAGCACGTCCGTCACCAGTAGGAGCAGCGGTAATTATTTTAGTATAAGCTTTCCCAATTTCTTGAGCATTTTCTAAAGTATTACCAGAAGTGGATTCGAATTTTTCGATAGCAGCTTGCACTTTTGCAACATCATCTTTATTCATACTATCTTTAACTTTTTCAAATTCAGTTTTAAATGCTTCAACTGCAGTAATTCGCTGACCATTAGATGCACCAGTACCACTAACTCCACCAGTCAATCCACTTAAAGAAGCTGCAGTCGAGCTAGCAGTACCAATATCAGCACTACTAGCGCCTGTTAATTTCTTACCAGAACCAGTAGTAGTACCTGCATCAGCAATAGTTAAACCATTAATTTTTAATGCAGTTGTAGAAGTATCCGATAAGTTAATTTGGATTTGTTTAGATTTGTCGAATGAATCTAATGTTTGAATTGCGATAGATTTATTAGAACCATCTAAAAGTTTTTTATCATTGAATTCTGTGTTTTTAGAGATGTAATCGATTTGTTCTTTTAATGCAGCGAATTCTTTATCTAATGCCGCTTGGTTTTTATCTGTATTTGTACCATTTGCAGATTGGTTAGCAAGGTCACGCATACGAAGTAAGATGTTAGATACTGAGTTCATTGCTGAGTCAGCTGTACGGATTAAAGAAATACCGTCCTGAGTATTGTTAGCTGCAACTCCTAATCCGCTTTCACGTGCACGCATACGAGTTGCAATTGCAAGACCTGCTGCATCGTCAGAAGCGTTGTTAATACGTTTACCACTTGATAAACGATCCATAGAATTACTCATTTTTGCTTGGTTTTGGCGCATGTACTCTTGTGTACGCATGCTATTAATGTTTGTATTAATTCTCATGTTAAGAACCCCCATTTTTTTATATTGAGTTTTCTGCAAATTGAAAAACGGTAATATGCAAAAAAAACAATTTCGAATTTATTGTAAGCCTTGCTATAATGGGTGTCAACTGAAAATTTGAATTAATAAATATAAAAAAATAACAGTTTAACAATTTAGTCGTTTTTTTATTACAATATAATTGCAAAGGATTATTGCAAACTTTACGAAAAAACTCTAATATTAGATTATCTTTGTTTACCGAAAAGGTGATATTATGGTAGTTGGAAATATAGTAAAAGAAGTACTTGCATATAAAAAAGGGCAGTTTCAGCAAAAGTTAAGTAGTCCGCAGGCGTTCGTTAGTAGTAGGTTTCAAGAGAAGTTGCAGAGCGAGCCTATGAAGGAGACGAAGACTACGACGCAACCGGCTAAAGTAGAGGATATGAGTCAGCCGGTACAATCTACGAAAATAGAAACGCTCGTTAATAAAGGTGATTCTAGTAAAGTAGAGGAAGCGAGTAAGCCGGAAGAAAAGCCTGAAACGAAGAAAGTTGATGAAGTGCAAGTTGCGCAAAAAGAGTTTGAACGACGTTTCCCGGAAACGAAAAATGAGGCTGTTGATACGTGGGGATTAACGAAGAAGTATAATATTCAAAAAATACGTTCTTCAAATGAAGGGAAGTATGAGGATATTATAGATAGAGTAAGTCGTACATACGGAATTCCAAAAACGTTAATTCAAAAAATGATTGAAGTAGAGTCTGATTTTAATCCGAAAACGGTGTCGCATGCAGGGGCGATGGGCCTTATGCAGCTTATGCCGGCGAATGTAAAAGAGATGGGTATAAAAAATCCATTTTCACCAGCTGAAAGTATTGAAGGCGGCGTGAAAGAGTTAAGTGGTTATTTAAAGAAAAATAACGGTGATTTAGTTTTAGCGCTTGCTTCTTATAATGCTGGCCCTGGTAATGTGAGAAAGTACGGAGGCGTACCACCATTTAAAGAAACGCAAGGATATATTAAAAAAATATTAAATATCGACGTTTCAAAATAAGAAGTTTCATATATAGAGAGAACATGAAATTTTCGTGAACATGATATGGGAGTGGCTAGATTGAAATTACAAGATGATATTCCGTTAACAATTTATTTTGAAATCGGAAATACGAAAAAGAAAATTGAAGATCTGCTTCATATTACGAAAGGTACATTGTATCGTCTTGAAAATTCAACGAAAAATACGGTGCGTCTTATGCTTGAGAATGAAGAGATTGGAACCGGAAAGATTTTGACGAAGAATGGAAAAATGTACGTTGAAATCGTTGAATTGAAAAGGTAGGGAAGGGGATTTTCATGAGTGGCGATAAATTAAGCCAAGAGCAAATTGATGCCCTGCTGAAGGCGGTAAATGAAGGCGAGGAAATGCCAGCTTTCGCACAAGAAGCAGGGAAGCAAGATAAATTTCAAGAGTATGATTTTAATAGACCGGAGAAGTTCGGTGTTGAACATTTACGTAGCTTGCAAGCGATTGCTTCTACGTTTGGTAAACAGACGTCACAGACGTTATCTGCGCGTATGCGTATTCCGATTGACTTAGAGCCTTCGACAGTGGAGCAAGTTCCATTTACGAGTGAGTATGTGGAGAAAATGCCGAAAGATTACTATTTATATTGCGTCATTGATCTCGGACTTCCAGAGCTTGGAGAAATTGTTATTGAGATTGATTTAGCATTTGTTATTTACATTCATGAGTGCTGGCTTGGCGGAGATAGTAAGCGTAATTTTACGATGCGTAGACCACTGACGGCATTCGAGTTTTTAACGCTTGATAATATATTTGCGCTTCTATGCAAAAATTTAGAGCAATCGTTTGAAAGTGTTGTAGCGATTAAACCGACATTTGTAACGACAGAGACAGATCCAAATGCACTTAAGATTACGACAGCGAGTGATATTATTTCATTACTGAACGTAAATATGAAAACAGATTTTTGGAATACGACAGTTCGTATTGGTATTCCGTTCTTATCTGTTGAAGAAATTATGGATAAGTTAACGTCTGAAAATATTGTTGAACATTCTTCAGATAAACGTAAAAAGTATACGTCTGAAGTGGAAGTGAAAGTAAATCAAGTGTACAAACCTGTTCACGTTGCAATTGGTGAGCAGAAGATGACGATGGGCGAGATTGAACAAATTGAAGAGGGCGATATTATTCCGCTTCATACGAAAGTTTCAGATGAATTAATTGGTTATGTAGATGGAAAGCATAAATTTAATTGTTTTATTGGAAAAGATGGAACGCGTAAGGCGCTCCTATTTAAAAGTTTTGTAGAGTAGGAGGATCCATATGAAACATGAAGTATCTCCTGTGTCATTAATGGGATTAGAAGAATTTGCAGGAAAGCGAAATGAAGCAAGTAAAGCACATATTGATACCGTTTCAGATATTTCGATTGAACTTGGTGTAAAGCTTGGGAAAACATCTATTACGCTCGGTGATGTGAAACAGCTAAAAGTGGGCGATGTGCTAGAAGTAGAGAAAAACTTAGGACATAAAGTAGATGTATATTTAAGTAATATGAAAGTCGGCATTGGAGAAGCGATCGTAATGGACGAGAAGTTCGGTATTATCATTTCTGAAATTGAAGCTGACAAGAAGCAAGCTGCGCTTATGAAAGCGCAAAGTCAAATGCAAGATAAAGAGTAGAGGAGGAGTCATATGTCGTATATGACGACCTTATTTCAAGTCGTTTTACTGTTTGGTGCGCTCGGCTACGGTGCATATTATATGACGAAAAAGACGCGCAAGCAGCAGTTTTTTAAACAAGGTGAAAATGGCCACATTCAAGTGAAAGACGGTGTTTATCTAAATCATCAAACGAGCGCCTTTTTATTTGAAGTAGACGGCAAGCAAGTGTTCACTGTTATTAGTAATAACGGTGTTCAATCTGTGCAATTAACAGGAACAGGAAATCAGTTTCAACAAGCGCTAGAAGACGCGGTGAAGAGTGAAACGAAAAAAGTAGAGGATCCATCATGAGAATAAAGAAACAGTTATCGTTATTAGCCGTTATTTTCGTATTTTCTATCGTTTTTTCAATTATTTTTGTAAATCCAGCGTATGCAGCCCAAAACGGTTTTATTAATTTCGAAAATGGAAAAGAGTTTACGAGTAACTCAAGTGTACAGTTATTTGCGCTCGTTACCCTTTTATCATTATCTTCATCTATCGTTCTATTATTTACACATTTTACTTATTTTATGATCGTTCTTGGGATTACACGTCAAGGACTCGGGGTAATGAATTTACCGCCGAACCAAGTGCTCGTTGGACTTGCCTTGTTTTTATCACTCTTTACGATGCAGCCTGTTCTTGGGCAGCTAAAGAGCGATGTGTGGGATCCGATGACAAAAGAGAAAATAACGGTAAGCCAAGCTGCGGAAACGACAGCGCCGATTATGAAAGAGTATATGTCAAAGCATACGTATAAGCATGATTTAAAAATGATGCTGAAAGTGCGCGGAGAAGAATTACCGAAAGATTTGAAAGATCTTTCCTTATTTACGCTCGTACCATCCTTTACGTTAACGCAAATCCAAAAGGGATTATTAACAGGGATGTTCATTTATTTAGCGTTTGTATTTATAGATTTGATTATTAGTACACTTTTAATGTACCTCGGGATGATGATGGTACCGCCGATGATTTTAAGTTTACCGTTTAAAATACTCGTTTTCGTATATTTAGGTGGATATACAAAAATCGTCGACATTATGTTTAAAACGGTCGCCTGAAGCGTTTGATGCTATGTGATAGGAGTCATATAAATGAATACGTCACCAATTATAGATATTTTTCAAACCTTTTTTTATAAAGGGGTTATGATTTTAATGCCGGTTGCCGGCGTAAGTATGATTGTCGTTATTATTATCGCAGTCATTATGGCGATGATGCAAATTCAAGAGCAAACGCTGACGTTTTTACCGAAAATGGCGAGTATTGTACTCGTTATTATCATTTTAGGTCCTTGGATGTTTCAAGAGTTAACGACGCTTATTTTAGATTTATTTGATAAAATTCCATCGCTATTGCGTTCGTACTAAGATAGGTGAACTGAAATGAATATGGAATTATGGGCGGCGACGTTTTTTGCGTTTTGCCGCATTACTTCATTTTTATATTTTTTACCGTTTTTCTCTGGTCGATCTATTCCAGCTATGGCGAAGGTTACAGTTGGACTTGCCCTTTCCATAACAGTTGCCGATCAAGTTGATGTCTCTCACATAAAGACAACTTGGGACGTAGCAGCTTATGCAGGTACGCAAATAGTAATTGGATTATCACTTTCAAAAATTGTAGAAATGCTGTGGAACATTCCGAAAATGGCCGGGCATATTTTAGACTTTGATATCGGTTTATCACAAGCAAGTTTGTTTGATGTAAATGCAGGCTCACAGTCTACTTTACTATCAACTATTTTTGATATATTTTTTCTTATTATTTTTATTTCACTTGGCGGCATTAATTATTTCGTTGCCACGATTTTAAAGTCGTTTCAATATACAGAGGCGATTTCAAAATTGTTGACGACTAGTTTTTTAGATAGTCTACTCGCAACGTTATTATTTGCGATCACATCAGCGGTTGAAATTGCACTTCCGCTTATGGGAAGTTTATTCATCATTAACTTTGTTTTAATTTTAATCGCAAAAAACGCTCCGCAATTAAACGTTTTTATGAATGCGTACGTGATTAAAATTACGTGTGGTATTTTGTTTATTGCGATGAGTGTACCGATGCTCGGTTATGTGTTTAAAAATATGACGGATGTATTGCTTGAGGAATATACGAAACTATTTAACTTTTTCTTAACGAAGTAGGGGGACGTACATGGCAAAGGATAATAAAACAGAAAAGGCCACCCCGCAGAAGCGTAAGAAATCGCGTGAAGAAGGGAATATTGCCCGGAGTAAAGATTTAAATAATTTATTTTCCATTCTTGTATTAGCAGTTGTCGTTTACTTTTTCGGAGATTGGCTCGGGTTTGAGATTGCCAATTCTGTATCGGTGCTGTTTGATCAAATTGGAAAAAATACAGATTCAACCGAGTATTTTTATATGATGGGGATGTTACTACTAAAAGTATCAGCACCTATATTAATACTTGTATACGCTTTTCATTTATTCAATTATATGATTCAAGTCGGTTTCTTATTTTCTTCTAAAGTGATTAAGCCGAAAGCGTCGCGTATTAACCCAAAAAACTATTTTACGAGATTGTTTAGTCGTAAAAGTTTAGTAGATATTTTGAAATCACTGTTTTATATGGGATTAATCGGTTACGTCGCTTATGTGCTCTTTAAAAAGAATTTAGAAACAATCGTGAGTATGATTGGATTTAACTGGACTGCGTCACTTACTGAAATTATTAGGCAAATTAAATTTATCTTCTTAGCTATTTTAATTATATTAATCGTTCTTTCTATCATTGATTTTATTTATCAAAAATGGGAGTACGAACAAGATATTAAGATGAAAAAAGAAGAAGTAAAACAAGAGCATAAAGATAATGAAGGGGACCCGCAAGTAAAGGGGAAACGAAAAAACTTTATGCACGCTATATTGCAAGGGACAATTGCGAAGAAGATGGATGGGGCAACGTTTATTGTAAACAACCCGACTCATATTTCAGTCGTACTCAGGTACAATAAACACGTTGATGCAGCACCAATTGTCGTTGCAAAAGGGGAAGATGAGCTCGCATTATATATACGAACGCTTGCCCGTGAACAAGAAATACCAATGGTGGAAAACCGTCCGCTTGCTCGTTCTTTATATTATCAAGTCGAGGAA
Source organism: Bacillus cereus group sp. MYBK245-2 (assembly GCF_051916145.1). Lineage (NCBI taxonomy): Bacteria > Bacillati > Bacillota > Bacilli > Caryophanales > Bacillaceae > Bacillus > Bacillus cereus group sp. MYBK245-2. Next base: position 239,754 of record NZ_JBQAGB010000002.1, read on the forward strand.
GATATGGCGATTCCAGAAGATTTATACGTAGCTGTAATTGAAGTTATGCGCTATTTAATTCAAACGAATGAACTTGAAGTATAATAGCGCGTTTGGAGGAGATCTCTTTGTTTAAGATAGATTCTGCAAGAACCTATTTTTCTATCTTTTTAGCAGCGTCATTCGTAGTGGCGCTCTTAATTCCACTTCCACCATTTATACTTGATATCATTATCGTTTTTCTACTAAGTATGTCAGTGCTTATTTATATGCGAGCGACAAGTATTAACGAGTGGGATGAATTAAAGTCATTTCCGACGATGTTGTTATTAATCGGGATTTTCCGCGTATCGATTAACGTATCGACGACGCGAGCGATTTTGACAAACGGAAATGCCGGCCATGTTATTGAAGAGTTCGGTCAGTTCGTAATTGGCGGGAACTTATTAATTGGTATCGTTATTTTTACAGTATTAATCATATTCCAGTTTATCGTTGCAAACGGTGCATCTCGTACAGCTGAAGTTGCAGCTCGTTTTACACTTGATTCTTTACCAGGGAAACAAATGTCAATCGATGCTGATTTAAACCAGCGTATTATTTCAGAAAAAGATGCACAGGCGAAACGAAAAAAATTAAATATGGAAACAGAGTTTTACGGGGCGATGGATGGTGCCGGAAAGTTCATTAAAGGGGACGTTATTTTCGGGATTGTCATTTTATTCGTAAACATCATTTTCGGTTTAATTGTCGGAATGATGCAGCAGGGCATGAGCTTTGGTGAAGCGGCTCTTCATTACACGCAGTTAACTGTCGGTGATGGAATTGTAAACCAAATCGGTTCTTTAATGCTTGCGATTTCAACAGGTATTATTGTAACGCGTGTATTTGACGGTTCACCGGATACAGTAACAGAAGGTATCTTTAAAGAGTTATTAGCGCATGAAGTCGTTGTATATGCGCTCGGTGGTTTATTTATCGCAATGGGTATTTTTACTCCGCTACCATTTCTACCGTTCGCACTCGTTGGTGGAACAATTATCTTCTTAGGAATTCGAAATAAAAATCGAATGAAGAAAGAAAAAGAAGATGAGCTTCAAAAAGAATTAGAAATGATTCAAGGCGAAGATGAGCAACTGCAACAAGTGGAAGATTCATTTGGCGTATTTACAGATAAATATCCAATTATTGTAGAACTAGGTTTAGATTTAGCGGCACTTGTAAAGCAGAAAATTAACGGGGAAACAGCTCGTGATAAAGTTGTTCTTATGAGGAAATCGATTATTACCGACCTTGGTATTAATGTTCCTGGAATTAACTTTAAAGATAATACGAGTTTTAGGCCGCGCGGACGTTACATTATTCGCATTAAAGGTGCGAAGGCAGCTGAAGGTGTTTTGAAATCAGGTTACTTATTAGCGCTGAAAACACCAAATGTAATGGCCGATTTAGATGCAGAACCGGCGAAAGATCCGATTTTTGGCGAGGATGGATATTGGATTTTAGAACATATGGTACAAGATGCACAAATGAAAGGCTATCAAGTATTAGAGCCACTTAGCATATTAATTACACATTTAGATGTTGTCGTTAGACGTAACCTGCATGAGTTAATTCAGCGTCAACATGTAAAAGATTTAATTAACTCCCTTGAAAATGATAACGGCGTTTTATTAGAAGAGATTAAGAAGAAAGAAATCGACTTATCACTTGTTCAAAATGTTATTAAGCAATTGCTAAAAGAAGGTATTTCTATTCGTGATTTACCAACCATTATTGAAGGTATTATTGATGGAAAAGAAATTTATCAAAACCATGTTGATGGCGTAACGTCATTCGTCCGTGAATGTATTTCAAAAGTGATTTGTGAAAATGCGAAAAATCCTGACGGGAAAATATATGCGGCGCTCTTCTCAGATTCAATCGAGTTAGATGCAGACGTTGTGAACAATTCTTATCAAGGTTATTTATTAAACTGGGATTTAGATTTAGAAACGCGAGTCGTTGAACAAGTACAACGCGTATTGAAACAAGCGAGGTTAATGGGAAGGGAACCAGTATTATTAACGCGTAGAAAAGATTTCAGGTTTGCGATTGTAAGACTTCTTGAGCGTTATCAAGTAGAATCGCAAGTACTTTGTATTAGCGAATTAGCACCAGAAATTGTTGTAGATCAAATTGCCTATATTGAATAGTAGGGGGTGAAGTAATGGAAAGTACAGAAAAGAAAGAAGCGTTAATGCGAATAAAAGCAGCTTCGAAAAATGAATTGTATCGAAAGTTATTTGACCAATATGGTACAGATTATTATTACGTTGTCGATGAAAGTGTAAAACGCAATATCCCGTTTTTTTGGAAAAAGAATTATGAAATGTTAGTTGCTTTTCCAGAGGATAAACAGGAAGAAGTAAACGAAGGCACAGCTCAATTTCATGAACAATTAATGGATGTTGTAAATGATCCTTCAGAACAAATTGTGAAGGCGAACGGAATTCAATCGGTACTGCACAATTTAGAAAACGTGACGACTCCTATGTCGTACGCGGCGATGCAAACAGGAAATAGTGAAGAATGGGCAAGAAAGAAAGAGAAACTATTAAAGCTGTTTGAAAAAGGTATCGTCGTTGTGAAACAGACGGAAGAAACGAAAGTAACGAAAAAGCAAAAAGCTGTGAAAAAAGTCGTTCCCGTCAAAAAAGAAGAAGTGGTTGTAAAAAAAGAAAAGCAAGAATCTGTACCATTTATTATTCAAAAAGTAATTCGCATGCTAGAACAAAACGATGTAGAACAATACTTTATTCATGCATATGCTGAAAAGTTAAAAGTGAAGTTTGAGAATGCAACGATGATTACAGAAGAAGAAGTAATCGAATATATATTGGAAGATATGAGCTCTCATTTCAATATGGAAAATGTATTTGAAAAAGAAGTACAAACAATTGCATTAATCGGTCCAACTGGTGTTGGAAAAACGACGACACTTGCGAAAATGGCGTGGCAGTTTCACGGTAAGAAAAAAACGGTTGGTTTTATTACGACCGACCATTCTCGCATTGGGACAGTTCAGCAACTGCAAGATTACGTAAAGACAATTGGATTTGAAGTAATCGCTGTGCGTGATGAAGCTGCAATGACAAGAGCGCTTACATATTTTAAAGAAGAAGCGCGCGTCGATTATATTTTAATTGATACAGCTGGAAAAAATTATCGTGCGTCAGAAACTGTGGAAGAAATGATTGAAACGATGGGACAAGTAGAGCCAGATTATATTTGTTTAACGTTATCAGCTTCGATGAAAAGTAAAGATATGATTGAAATCATTACGAACTTTAAAGATATTCATATTGATGGTATCGTCTTTACGAAATTTGATGAAACGGCAAGTAGTGGTGAACTGTTGAAAATTCCAGCAGTATCATCAGCTCCCATTGTATTAATGACAGACGGACAAGACGTAAAGAAAAACATACATATCGCTACAGCGGAACATTTAGCGAAACAAATGTTGCAAACATCATAGAAAAGAGGTGAAGAATAAGGCAATTGCCTTATTCAATCGAGTATGAACGGTCTTTATATAGGTTCAATGGGTATGATGAATTACATGCAGCGCATTAATGTTCATTCGAATAACGTTGCAAATGCCCAAACGACAGGATTTAAAGCAGAAAATATGACTTCTAAAGTATTTGATGTACAAGACACATATCGCCGCGGTGACGGAGCTGTAACAAATATTGGCTCAGTCGATTACGCTGTAGTACCAGCCGCAACGCATGTGAACTTAGTACAAGGAAATATACAAATGACAAATAGTGCTACAGATTTCTTTTTAGATGACGGTGCAAACGGTACAACATCATTTTTCGTTACATCTAAAAACGATGAAACGTTTTTAACGAGAGATGGTAGTTTTACAATAAATAGTGATCGTTACTTGCAAACATCATCTGGTGCTTATGTTATGGATGTAAATAATGAACGTATTAAAATTCCGGAAAATGTTAATTTCTTCGTATCTAATAATGGAGAAATTTATCGAGAAGTTAACGATGGAACGTTGCAAAAACCAGATATTAAGAGAATAGTAATTGCGCAGTTGCAAACAAAAACAGTAGATGCAGAAGCGAATAATCGTCTTGTGCAACGAGAGAACAAAAGCTTTACACTAGCAGAAGGAAATATTGCTGATTTACCGAACGGAACAGGCTTAGTAAAAAACCATATGCTAGAAAATTCAAATGTAGATATGACGAAAGAGATGGCAGATCTAATGACAGATCAAAGAATGATTTCAGCATCACAACGCGTTATGACTTCATTTGATAAAATTTATGAAAAAGAAGCAAATGAAATATTGAGATAGGGGACTTCCGTTAGCGGAAGTCTTTTTTATTTCTGTTTTAAATTTCAGAATTATCAATTGACTTTGTGGAGCTTCTTTTTTATATTAGTAGGTATAACTATAACTACTAAAGAGGTGAGAGTATGACAACGGCATTATATTTAGAAGATGCATACAAAACGAGTTGCGAAACAGAAGTGATAAAAGTAGAAGGGAATAAAGTATATGTAAAAGAAACAGTTTTTTATCCAACTGGTGGAGGGCAGGAATGTGATACGGGTGTCATTGTACAAGATGGGTCTGTATTTGAAGTTGAAAAAGTAAAGAAGGAGCAGGGAGAAATAGTTCACTATATAAAAGATGGAGCTCAAGTAAATTTAGGTCCAGTTAAATTAGAGATTAATTGGGAAAGACGTCATAACTTAATGCGTCATCATTCTTTACTGCATCTTATCGGAGCTGTCGTTTATGAAAAGTATGGAGCTCTATGCACTGGAAATCAAATCTATCCTGACAAAGCACGTATCGATTTTAATGAGTTACAAGAGTTATCGAGCGTGGAAGTAGAAGAAATTGTTAAGGAAGTGAATAAACTTATTAAACAAAATAAAGAAATTTCCACTCGTTATATGAGCCGCGAAGAAGCAGAAAATGCTGTAGGAATGATTAAAACAGCCATAAACCTCCTGCCAACTACTATACAAGAAATCCGCATTGTTACAATTGAAAATTTAGACGAACAAGCTTGTGGAGGCACACATGTGAAAAATACGAATGAAATAGGAACACTTGTTATTGATAAAGTAAAAAGTAAAGGTAAGCAAAATCGTCGCTTTGAAGTTAGAGCGATTTAGATTGTGAGGAGTACTAATGGATGAAATTATAAAGGAATTACAAAAGCTAGGTTTTTCCCAGTACGAATGTAAAGCGTATATTGGACTACTAAAACATTCCCCAGTAACTGGGTATGAAGTGAGTAAACAAACAGGAGTACCTCGTTCTATGATTTACGAGGTACTAGGTAAGTTAATGGATAAAGGAGCGGTACATATTGTACCTTCTGAACCAGTTAAATATGTACCAGTACCAGCTACGGAATTAATGAATCGAATGCGAAAAGACTTTGAAAAGTCCTTTGAATTTTTAGATGAGAAATTAAATGGTTTAGAACAAGAGCGACAAATAGATGTAATTTCGCATATTCGCTCAAATGATCGTGTTTTGAAGGAAATATGCAATATAATTAATAGAGCGAAGGAAGAGTTATGGATTTCTGTATGGGAAGATCAAGTGCATGAAATTGAGCCATACATTCATCAAAAGGAAGAGGAAGGAGTACATATATTTTCAATCTTATTTGGCGCTCCAGAAACAAAAATAGGAGCGACGTTTCACCATAATTATATGACGCCTCACGTTGTTGAAAAGAGAATGGGTGGTCATTTAACTGTAATTGCGCGTGACGGAGAAGAAGTATTAATTGCGAACTTCTCAAATGATAGCACTTCATGGGCTGTTACAACGTATGACCCAGCTCTAGTTCTCGTTGCTACAGAGTATGTGCGGCACGATATTATGGTTGAAGAAATCACGCAGGAATTTGGAGCTGATAAGTTAGATATGTTATGGCGTGAAAATATAGATTTAGTTCATGTCGTAACAGGAAAACGAACTTTAGAAGGAATGGAGGATGATACGGATGAGTAAAGCCCAAGCACATGTAGCTTTGCAAAGCGATGATACATTTCAGCAAGGAGTAAAAGATTGTTTACCAACTGTATTTGGTTATTTAAGCATCGGTATAGCAGCCGGTGTAATTGCAAAAACAGCAGGTTTCTCCATTATTGAAATTGCGTTTATGTCGACTTTAATTTATGCAGGTTCTGCCCAATTTATATTAGCTGGTATGTATGCAGCTGGTGCACCTGCTTCAGCGATCATTTTCACCGTCTTTTTTGTTAATTTACGCCACCTTCTAATGAGTGCTGCGCTTGCACCGTACTTTACGAAACTGCCTCTATTTAAAAACTTACTAATTGGTTCTCAAATTACAGATGAAACGTTCGGCGTTGCAGTACAGCATGCAGCGCAAAAAGGATATTTAGGCGAAAGATGGATGATTGGGCTAAATGTAACGGCTTATTTAAATTGGATCCTTGCTACTATTATCGGCGGGCTATTTGGTGAATGGATACCAGATCCGCATACGTACGGTATGGATTATGCATTACCAGCAATGTTTATCGGGTTATTTGTACTTCAGCTCATAAGTAGTAAACCGAAGTTAGCAATTCATCTTACTGTTGCAATTGTAGCAATTATCATCGCATATGTTTCACACTTATTTATGCCAGATAGTATAGCGGTTATTATTGCAACACTACTAGCTGCGACGATTGGAGTGGTGATTGAAAAATGGAAATGAGATTAGATGTAATATTACTTTTATTAGCAGCAGGAGCTGTTACACTCGTGCCACGTATTTTACCTCTACTCGTATTTAGTAAACTACAAATTCCAGACTGGGGTTTAAAATGGTTAAATTACATACCAATTGCAATATTAGCAGCACTTTTAGCACAAGTATTATTTATGCATGACACGATGCAGTGGGATTACCTAATTGCAGCAATTCCAACATTTCTTGTAGCGATATATACTCGTAGTTTATTAGGTACAGTATTAACGGGAGTGATTGTGATTATTTTGTTACGTTTCTTTTTCTAAAAAGGATTACGCTCATATAATAGCGAAAGGTGTAATAACATGAAAAATATAGGGGTGGTGTTATGATACTTTTAACGATAGGAGCAATTTTGTTAACGTTGTTTATTTTCTTTATTATCGGCTTCATTACGTTTATGATGTTTGTTGATAAGGCGACACCTCAAATTTATTACACACCTTGTGAATCAGTGACAGTGAAATCTAAAGGTAAAAATAGAAGGAAGAAAAGTTGAAAGTTGACTTTTCTTTCTTCTGTTTTATCTGATTTTTCTGTATAATTTAAGTTAGTTATCCAACTAACTTAAAAGGTGGTCATAGAAGTGGCAAAACCAAATGTTGTTAATAAAGAGAATTTACTACAAGCAGCAAAAGAAATTATTGCAGAGCATGGGATGGAAAAGTTGACATTAAAAGCAGTTGCAGAGAGTGCTCAAGTTACACAAGGTACCGTATATTATCATTTTAAAACGAAAGATCAATTATTACTGGAAGTAACTGAATCGTTTTGTAAAGCGTCGTGGGAACAACTAGGAAAGGATGTACAGTTAGAAAAGGCTTTGCAGTCTGCCGAAAGTAGATGTGTGAAAGATTCAATGTATCATCATTTGTTTTTTCAATTAGTAGCTAGTGGATTACAAAATGATGCGATGAAAAATAAAATTGGTGGATTGTTACATTATGAAAACCAAGAATTAACAAGAGTGTTAAATAAAAATATAGGAGGTACAATGACATCTCAAATTTCAACTGAAACGTGGAGCATTTTATGTAATGCATTAATTGATGGATTGGCATTGCAAGCCTTATTCAATCCATCTTTTTCTAGCGACAAAGTATATGGTGATTTGCACCTGTTATTGGAAAAGTTCATAGAGCTACAAAAGGGAGGTAATGGTAGTGAATAATAAACTTTGGCTCACTATTTTATTTTCTATCGGCGTTTGGTTTTTTGCCTCAGCGTTCTTCATTATTTTCGGTTCTTCTGTTTTATTGGAATACACTTCAAGTAGATTTTTTCTACAATTGACGTTTCTTGAATTAGCAACAGCTATAGCTTTATACTTTGTAATGTGGTTATATCAAAGATTAGATACTACAAAATATGCAGTTATTAAGTTAGGTATATGTGGTACAGCAATTGGTTTAACTTTAGATTCTTACATCTTGTATAACTCTTCTAACATATTCTCACAATTATCCTCACAGCAAATCATGTCATTTACCATTTGGATGGTGATTGCTTACGCTCTTTATTTAATAATTCCTTTCGTTATGGAACGAAAAAGACTGTTATAAAGAGTTTTTTATCCTCTTTATAACAGTCACATTCCCGAAAGAAGTAAAAAAACAGCCCAAATAAAAAACTAATAAAAGAAAGAAAACCGATACATATGGAGAACACACGATTGTTTCTCCATTCGCGCCAGAAAGTGATAAAACCTAATATACAAAGGAAAAATCAAATGGGCAGGAATAGTAACTCGCTAATTTTTTCGGGAAGTAACGCATAAAAGGTTGATAAATATAAGATCCAATTTGTAAAAAATAAAATGTAAACGATAATAGATTGTAAGTAGGGACGTTTGGAAAACTCCCCCTTTTTTACGGTTACTAGAATAATAGTTAGCGCTGAGAAAAAGGCAATGAATATGAAAATCAGTAAGAGTAATGTAAGTGTCATTTACATCTCCTTTATAAGAGTGTTTTTTAAAAGAAATGAATCTATTATATTGTATGCTTGTTTTGTAGAGTGCCCGTTATATTTTTCAGTGTACGGATTTAGAAAACCATGTTCACCGGGTAGTTGCTGTATTTCTAATAAAGGGTTCTTTTGTTGCTGCAACGATTGAATGAAAGAGGATACTGAAAAACTAGCTTCTTTTTCAGGGAATATAAGTAAGGTAGCACATGTTGGTTTCATATGAATATAGTCACGTATACGGGAACCGTAGCATCCGATAATAAACTCTATTTTCGGATTGTTACTACATAGCCATGAGATGGTAGCACCAACACTAAAGCCGATAAGTCCAATATGTGTGTAACGACTAGAAAGATGAGTAATGAATGTTTCAATTTGCTTTTTTCCATCTTCAAATCCAATATGATTCATAAAAAAATGATATGCTTTTTCTTCATCACTATAATGAAATGCAGGTTGCGATTGTAGCAGATTAGGACAGAATACATCTATATGAGATGAAGTGAAGTGGTCGGTAACGTGATGCATATGGTCGTTCACACCATATATCTCATGAACAACAACGAGAGCTAATTTTTTCTTCATCGTTATAAAGTACCTCTATGAAATTTAAATTCTTTCTCAACAAGGCAGATACGAAGGTGGAAGTTTTCATACCATTGCTCACGGCCCCTTTTTTTCGCTTCTTTATGTAAGGCATTCTGTTTCCAATTTTCAATCGCCTCAAGTGATTCCCAATAAGAAATTGTGATTCCGAGCCCTGAATGATCTCGTGCACTTTCTACCCCTAGAAATCCGGGTTGCTGCTTTGCCAGTTCCTCCATTTTGTCAGAGGCAGCATTATAGTCTGTTGTATCATTTGATAAATTAGAAGTGAATATAACAGCATAATAATGACTTGCTTTTTGTGATGTGTTCTTCATTCCAATTCCCCCTTGAAAATTATTTCATAGTTTGAATTTTAGCACGAAATAAAAAGAAAAGAAGCATGAGGCTTCTTTTCTTTTTTACGCTGTAAATTTTAGTCCAGCATATATTTACGATAATATAATCTTTTGAATGAAGGATGGCATGATTTAAATTAACCGCTTTTGCATGCATATTTTCTGTACGGGTTATGTGGGACAGAAAATTCTGCCGCGAGCTGCTTAACACTTTCACGGCATCCGTCGTCACAAATATAAATGTTTAGCAACTCTTTCGGATAAGTAATCATTGTACAACTAGCGACAGTCCATTTTAATAAATCGAGTGGCTCATTGTAAGTTGCGATAAAAATATCAACAGTAGGTAATGTTTCGAAAGCAGATAAGGGTACTTCTTTCCGTTTATACGGCTTCCATAAAATGATGCTAAAAACGATAGATTGTAAATAACCATCCACTCTGTAAGTAACAATAGAATACCCGCGATAATACTTATGAGATTAATAGTTGGTAACGAATAAAAAGTTCACCAGGTAAATGGCATTATTAACGAAAAATAGAATAGTGTGCAGTTTCTTTGACCATAATATTTATGGGCGAGAGCGTAAGTAATAATGATTAAGAGAAAAATAATGCCTAAACCTTCGTATATAGAAAAGTTCATTAAAAGCCTTCTTTATTAATAGGGTATGGAATAATAAAGCTTTTATATTTATATTCAAAGTTAAATTATTATTAGATATTGTTATTGATCCTAAAATCTTTATATAAAAATGTATAAATAAGGATAAAATCACATATTTTGTTAACAAATCCTATAATTTATATTAGAATAATAGATATGAATTATATATATATATATATAATGTTAGTAAAATATACTGAAGGAGGTGACCTCTTTGCACAGTAGGAGGAAAGAAAATAAAAAAATATTAAATGTATTTGTAGTTGTTATGAGTCTATTCTTGCTATTATCTCAATTACAATTTTTAAGTCCAATTGATACGGCAACGGCAGCAGTTACAGATGAAGAAGGTTTTGATAAACCAACCTATCAATCTATTCATAAAGGTGAGATGTATTCGACCGGTAATGTGAATTTAGGTATTAAAGCTACTGAAGCTCAAAAGAAAACGGCGTTGTATTCTGATATAACGAATACTGCGTATACAGCACCGAATGGCTATACCCGTGAACTCATTGATGTAGATGATGACCCAACAACTACAAATTCATCTAAGGCATATATTCCTGTTCCAGAAGATGCTGAAATTGAATGGGCTGGATTATATTGGAGTTCCACACGTTATGAATTAACGCAGCAACAGTATGTAGCACCAGTTAAGTTCACGACTCCGGCGGGGAAGAGCTTTCAAGTAAAACCAAGTAATACGTATTACGGAAGTGGCTTGCTTTATGGTTTCGGTATTGATGGTACTTATTATTCTAACTATGCAGATGTTACAAAGCTTTTACAGTCCTCTAATTCAAAAGGAGGAAGCTATACTTTAGCAAATATTCCTTATCCAAATACAAAACTTGCCTATAATTATGGATATTATTCTTTTGCTGGTTGGTACATGTTAGTTATTACAAAAGATAAGTCTAAAACAAGAAAAGCATTTACTGTTTATGATGGTGGATTGAAAAGAGCTACTGGATCAGGTGAAAAAGAATTCACAGTGAAAAACTTTATTGCTTCAAAAACTGGAGATTTAGATCCGAAAGTTTCTGTTTTCGCTGTCCAAGGTGATAGATATTGGACAGGTGATAGACTGTTTGTTCACACAGATAACACTTGGAAAGAAATTAATGATAAGCTCAATCCAACTGGTAATATATTTAATTCCACTATTTCTGAATATGAGGAACATATGCGAGATAAGTATCCGGGTACATTTAACCCAGATTATAAAAATAATTTGGGTGTTGATGCAGATTTAATCAAGTTACCAGCAGGATATATTAAACCAGAGCAAAAGGAAATACGCTTAAAAGCTGCGACAGCTGGTGATGACTACGTATTAAACACATTAGCTTTTGCAGTAAATGCAACAGCGCCAGAGCTTGTCATAGATAAGGAAGTAGTAGATGCAAAAGAAAAGTATGAGCCAGGTGATGAAGTTACATATCGTTTAAGGGTGAAAAACATTGAACCGAATTCGAGTTCTGTTGATACAAAAATTGAAGATGTTTTAGATTCGCGTCTAGAATTTGTACCAAATTCGGCGAAAATCATTTCTGGTCCGAATGCTGGAAATGAAACAGAACAAGTTGACTATGATGCAAAGACAAGAAAGTTAACAATAAGAATTGGTGAAGGAGCAAATGCTACAAAAGGTGGAATCTATACGGATAAAACACCTGAGACAACAATTGAATTTAAAGCAAAATTAGGGGGAGAAAAGGTAGAAACAGAAGTCCCTAATATCGCTGTTGTTCAAGGGGTTGATGAGTTAACAGGAAGTCAGGTTGAAGCTAACGATTCTAATAAAGTAGTAGTTAAAGTATTACCCGAACGAGAAGAGAAACCCGGGAAGTTAGTAGCTACTAAACTAGCTAAAGATATAAACGGTGGTACGCTGAAAGTTGGCGACAAACTAGAATATACAATTCATGCTAAAAATAGTGTGCCAGATTCTATCTTAAAGGCAGTTAAAATTACGGATAACCTTCCTGAAGGAGTAGAGTATGTTCCGAACACGTTAAAGATAAACGGAAAGGAACAAACGGATGTTGAAGATGAAGATTATGCACATATAAAAGATGGAACGATTTATGCTCATTTCGGCGATCTTAAAGGTGAGGAAGAGAAAGCAATCACGTTTGAAGTTGTTGTAAAACCGGAGCTGGCAAATAAGAAAATAAAAAACATAGCAATAGTTGAGACCGATAGTTCGAAAGATAAGGAGAAACCAGAAGTTGAAACACCGGTTGACCCGTTGTCTGGACAACTAGAGTCGAAAAAAGAGATTATTGGTATAAAGCAAGAAAAATTTCATGTTAATGATGAATTTGAGTATCAAATTAAAGCCCGAAATAAAGTGGAAAATGGGCTTATTAAAGATATGCGTCTAATAGATAAACTTCCTGAAGGTATTGAGTATATAGCTGGTAGTATGAAATTGAATGGGAATGTATTGACAGATGCAGTTGACGAAGATGAAGGATCGTATGAGGATAATACGATTAAAGTAAACTTTGGGGACGTGCTTGATACAGAAGAAAGAATTGTAACTTTTAAAGTGAAAGTTACGCAAGACGCATTAAAAACGAAAGAAATTGAGAACATAGCGGTTGTTGAGGGGAAAACACCGGATAATGAAGATTTACCACCACAAAAACCGAATGTAAAAACAAATGTAGAAGCAAAGGAACCACAAGTAAGAAAGATGGTTTCGGATGCAGATGAAAAAGAAGTGGAAAAAGCGACATTACAAAGTATAGATGAAGAGTTTACATGGCATGTAAACTATCATTTTGGTAATGATGTTATGAACCTTGAAAAAATAGTATTGCAGGATGACTTAGAAGATATTTTAACTACCTTGCATGTAAAACTTGTAAACAGTAATGGAGAAGAAATAGAAGTTAAACCGCAAATTGATGAACAATCAAAGAAAGTAAGTATTGAGTTACCGAAGCAGGACGGAAATTATGCTTACCTTGCGAATCAATCGTATACAATGCATATTAAGTCAAAATTAAGCGCGAATGTAAATGCAGATATACTAACGAAATACAATGCGAATGATGGTATTCCAAATAAAGCAGAGTTACTGTTTGACCAGAAGAAATTCGTATCAAATGAAGTGTTTGTAGTACCGCCAGCATTAGGGAAATTTGAGATTGAAAAAGTAGATGCGAATGATGAAAATCTCAAATTGGAAGGCGCGGTATTTGAAGTGATTAGTAAAGATGGAAATATAGTATGTAAATTAACAACCGATAAAGATGGTTTGGCAACTTCTATTCCATTAATCGTTGGCAAATATACATTAAAAGAAGTACAAGCACCAAAAGGATATATGTTGATGAGAGAACCAGTAGAAATAGAAGTGAAATCTGGAATGGATTCACAAAGAATAAGAGTAGTAAATAAAAAGAGTGAATTTGTTATTCCAGAGACTGGTGGAATAGGGACAATAATTTATTATGTAATTGGTGGAATATTGATGTTTGTTACATTGTTCCTCTTTGTTAGAAAGAGAAATAATGAGAGATAGAAAAAACAAAAGTAATACAAACAATAGGGAGTGGACAACAATGAAAAGGATTTTTAGTTTATTTTTAATCTGTATGTTAGCTTTTTCAACGTTATCTAACATGGCTGTTAGTGCGGAATCTAGAAGTACAGGTACGTTAACGATTCATAAGTATGAGCAAAGTAAAGGTTCTAAAACAACTACAGAAGGCAATGGAAAAGAAGGACAAACTGTTCCAGAAGATGCAAAACCTTTAGAAGGTGTAACTTTTGAAATTAAACGGATTGAGTCATTTGAAAAAATTTCAAATGATGGAACTGTTATAAAAGAAGAAGCAAAGCCAGTAAAAAATGCTACAATTACAAAGGTAACAAATGCAAAAGGTGAAGCTATTTTTACAGATCTTCCACTAGGACGTTATGAAGTAAAAGCTATTAAAGGTCCAGGACATATTGCTTTGGATACGACTACTTTTATTGTCGATATTCCAATGACAAGTACAGACGGTAAAGATTTAAATTACGATGTTCATATTTACCCTAAAAATGAAACAAAAAGAGGTTCAGTAGAATTCGTAAAAATAGGTGAAGCTGGTCAAGTGTTAAAAGATGCAGAGTTCCATTTGTTTAAAAAGAATAAAGATGGAACAAGCACACAAGTGAAGACACCAAGTTCATTAGTAACAGGGGAAGATGGTAAAGTTCGTGTAGATTCTCTAGAATATGGGGATTATTATTATTTTATTGAGCATAAGGCTCCAAACGGTTATATAACTAGTAAAGAAGAGCGTCCTTTCTCTATTAAGGAGTCTGGTGAAGTAGTTAAGCTAGAAGATATAAAGAACTATAAAGAACCTACGATTACTAAAAGTATAAATAACGGTTCAAAAGTAGCTGGAATCAATAAAGAGACAGATTATACGTATGATATCAAAACATTACTTCCAGAAGATATTAAATTATATAAAAAATATGTCGTAACAGATATTTTAGATGATCGTTTGGAAATAAAAGGCCAACCAATTGTTATGGTTGATGGAAAGAAAGTTGAAGATGGTAGTGTAAAAGTAGTTGTAGAAGGTCAAAAAGTAACCGCTACAATTGAAGATTTTTCAAAAATAAATGGAAAAGAGCTTCATTTACAAATTACTGCAAAAATTAAAAGTGATGTTGAATCTGGAGTGAAAATTCCGAACAAAGCAGTACTTGATTTTGTAAATAAAGATGATGTTTCATCAGAAAAAGATGGAAAGCCATCTAATGAAGTGGTGGTCACACCGACAGCTGGAAATATTAAAATTGAAAAAGTTGATGGTAAGGATAAGACGCTTAAATTAGAAGGTGCGAAGTTCCAATTACAAGATAAAAAAGGTAATGTTATAAAAGTTAATGGGAAAGAAATGAATGATATAACAGATGCAAATGGTATTATTACATGGAATGAAATCCCGTACGGTGAATATCAAATTGTTGAGACGGAAGCACCAAAGTATAAAGATAAAGACGGTGCAGTCGAACACTATCAAAAGTTAAGAGATCCGATTGATATTACAATTGATGAAAAACACCAAAAAATAGAGCTACAAGTTGAGAATAATAAGAGCGGTTGGATTATTCCAGCAACAGGTGGTATGGGAACAATTATCTTTACGGTAGTTGGTCTGTTATTAATGGTGACAGCAGCGTTTATTTTCTTTAGAAAGAAACCGGTAAAGAATTCTTAATTCATATTTTATAATAATTGAGTTTGGAAAAGAGGAAAGGTAAAATGCTTTCCTCTTTTCCATATTTTATCCGAAGTGAAAGAGGATGTTATGAAACGAAATATTATCTTTGGAAGTATTTTTTTACTAGGATTAAGTATATTTCTCTATCCAACTGTGAGCAATTGGTTTGCAACAAGAACACATTATTCAGAAGTAAGTACCTATGACGAAGCAGTAAAGAAGTTGGAGAAAGAAGAGATTGATCGTAAAGAAACGGAAGCACGAGAGTATAATAAGAAGGTCCAAAATAAGACGCAAACATTTTCGGACCCGTTTCATGAAAAGAGTGATGAGGAAAAAAGTTCATATGTAGATATGTTAAATATAGGGGATGTTATGGGGTATGTAGAAATCCCTAAAATTAATGTGAATCTTCCAATTTATCAAGGGACGACGGAAGAAGTGCTAAGTCGTGGAGTTGGACAACTGAATGAATCTTCACTACCAGTAGGGGGAGAAAATACGCATACAGTTTTAACTGGGCATCGTGGTTTGCCTTCAGCACTAATGTTTACTCATTTAGATAAAGTCGAACAGAATGATATATTTTATATACATTCATTAGATAAAATACTTGCTTATAAGGTAGATCAAATAAAAGTTGTATTACCAAATGAAACGGAAGACTTATTAGTTGTACAAGGACAAGATTACGCAACATTAATTACGTGTACCCCGTATGGAGTGAACACGCACAGGTTACTAGTGAGAGGACACCGTGTTCCATATGATGCTGGTGAAAAAGAAAAGATTACAAAATCTTTCATTTTAGAAGATTGGATGATCGTTTTTCCTATTGGTATTATTTGCATCGTCTTTCTAATAATCTATTTAAAAAAACGAAAATAGTATGTATTGTATTGTGTGGTGAGTGTGTGAGAAGGGGAGTTATAAGCGTAGCATTGTTTCTTACAGGATTATCACTATTTATATATCCAATGATCGCTAATTATATAAACAATTATGTGTATAAGACAGAAGTGATACGTTATGAAAAAATGGTTGATGATTTAAAAATAGAAGATGTAAATGAGAAGTTTCGAAAGATGGAAACATATAATAAATCGTTAGGGAAAACTACTTTCAAAATGAGTGACCCATTTGTACAGGATGATGAAATAAGTACGGACCTGTTACATTTTATAAACAAAGATGAAATATTTGGCACGATTTCTATTCCGAAAATAAATGAGGAGTTGCCAATTTACTTAGGAGCAAGTCAAGAAAACTTAAGTAAAGGAGTAGGGCAAATTGAAGGGACTTCTTTACCTATTGGTGGGAAAGATACACATGCTGTATTGGCAGGACATCGTGGATATCACGGGGCAACGATGTTTCGTCATCTTGATCAGTTAAGTGATGGAGATGTATTCTATGTAAAGGTATTTGGAAAGCAGCACGTGTATAAAATCATTGGACGTGAAATCATTAATCCAAATCAAGTGGATAAATTAAATGTAGTAAAAGGAAAAGACAAAGTTACACTGCTTACATGTGAACCATATACATCAAGTAAATATCGTTTGTTAGTATATGGGGAGCGAGTAGAAAGTGAGCAAAAGGAAATGGAACGTCTGAAAAAGAGTGTAGTCGAAGTTAAAAGTTATGAAACAAGAGACATAATTGTAAAACTAGCTTGTGGAATAGTAGGTTTCATTGTAATTTGTATTGGTTTGTATGGATTACTAAGGAGAAAATAAGAATGATGATACTTAAATAGAACAAAGAAAAATGCCACTTCAAAAAATGAAGTGGCATTTCTTATATTTCCTCTAAGCTATTAACTGGAACTGTTAATTCGCGTCCTGGGTTTTTTACTTCATATATGCGGGCGGTTTCATTGCTCTCGTCGACGTGTTGAATCATAACAGGCATGCCTTGAAAACTAACATTCGCTTGCTCTGCTGACACAGAAAGCTCTTTTGCACGTTGAATATTCATTTATATTCCTCCCATCATTATTATCTTTGCTAAAAAAGAGGAATAATATACCATTTTGAGACATTCTTAAAGTTTTTGTATTATTTGTAATGTTTCTTTAATAAATGAAGAGAAGATCGAATCAGGATAGCTATCTATTGTTTGAACGGCTTCTTTTGCCTCTTTTAAGGCAGATTTTTTATCTTGAAGTTCTATATAGCAAAGGGCACGATAAGATCCAGCTGTTAATAACCACGATTGATCAAGTGGATGAGTCATATAATCTGGTATGGTAGCGTGTTTTAATGTTTCCAAAGCTTCCTTATAACGTTTTAAACCATACAAAGATTTTCCTTTTTCCAGATAATACAGTCCATCGTCTTGGAAAATTGGATCATTTTTTAGTTTTTCTCGAAATTGTTCTAGATGTTCTAATGCGATTGTATATTCATTAGTAATTGTATTGTAGTAATAAGCTTTTAATATATCTATATTTGCAGCGGATAAAGTATCTTCTGTAAAAATGGCAAATTGCTCAGATTTTTTTATGTAATATAAATATCGTTCTTTATCAGCTACAATGATTTTTTGATAAGATAAAATACGGTAAAATTCATCTGTTTTATAATACACTTGATGTTTTTTTGAAAATGCAAGTGCATCTAAAATGACTTTTTCACATTTTTCATAATTGCCATATGCGAGTAAAATAATTGCTTCTTTTAAATATAATTGTATATGTTTAATAAGATCCATTTCTAAATTCTTCGTTTTATATTCATCGCGAATTCTGGCGATCAATTGTAAACATTCTTTATATTTTTTACGTTTGAAGAGCATATAGTAAAACAGTAGTTTCGTTTCAGTACTTTCGCGATACAAAGTATATTTTTCAAATATAGAAACAGCTGTTTCAACGTAATATTCAATATTATAATCGTTCATAATAGCCGCTCCAGTTATGAACTGTTTATATAAACGTGCTGTATTTAAAGTTGGAGGTAAATCTGTTTGAACGATAGGTAGTAAAGTTTTGTATACTTCATCGCCATTTGCCTTTATTAGTGGCTCCATTTTTTGAATAAGTTCTACAACTTCTCCTTCATCTTCTTCTAATAAAAAGCTCGGTTCACATTCAAGTTTTTCTGCAATATATTGTAATGTTTTCATAGAAGGTGTAGCTTTTCCATTTTCAATTTGACTAAGCATACTTTTTGTCAGTTCTGAACCTGCTAGTTCAGTTTGTGTAAGTTTTTTTTCTTTACGTAATGCTTTAATTTTTTCGCCGAGAGTTGCCATAGTGTAGCTCCTTTATAATTAAAAAGTTAAATACAATTAAACTTTTTGTTGTAATAGTGGGAAAGGTGATTATATAATAAGTTTAACACAATTTAACTTTCAAAGGGAGAGTGTCATAATGGAAGATGTAAGTATAGGACAACATGATTCAAGAATGAAGATTGCAACGAGAAATATTATTTTAATGATGATTGGAAAAATGACGTCTTTATTAGGAGCAGGTATTTATACGTTTGCAATGGGATTATACGTATTAAAGACAACTGGTTCAGGAATGGGATTTGCAACTACGCTCGTTTGCGGATCACTTCCAAGGATGATCTGTGGCCCAATTGCAGGTGCTGTAGCTGACCGCATCAATCGAAGATGGCTTGTCATTGGTACTGATTTATTGAGTAGCTTAACGATGCTTATTATGTTTATTCTTGCTACTATATTTGGACCATCACTTCTTTTTATTTATGTTTCAGCAGCATTATTATCAATTTGTGCAAGTTTTTATTCTGTAGCATTAACTTCGTCTATTCCGAGTTTAGTAGACGAAGGACGTATTCAAAAAGCGAGTGCTTTAAATCAAACGGCGGCTTCTTTATCAAATATTTTAGGGCCGATTATCGGCGGAGTCGTATTTGGTTTCTTTTCAATTCAGTCGTTCTTTTTGTTAAATAGTATTACGTTCTTTTTAGCAGTTATTTTGCAATTATTTATCGTATTTGATTTATATAAAAAAGAAGTGGCTGAGAGTAAAGAGCATTTCTTGACGAGTATAAAAGAAGGTTTTTCATATGTAAAACGACAACATGAAATATATGGTTTAATGAAAATAGCATTGTGGGTAAACTTTTTTGCGTGTGGGCTAACCGTTGCACTGCCATACATTATCGTCCATACATTGCATTTATCTTCAAAGCAACTCGGTACTGTAGAGGGAATGTTAGCAGTCGGGATGCTAATGGGTGCAATTGCTTTATCGGTGCGTAAAGAAGTAAATAATCCGTTTCGTTCTATTTATATTGGATTGTTTTTATTTGCGGGTTTAAGTTTATGTACAGTCTTTCCGTTGTTAGTTATTATTCCAAAAGTAGCGAGTTTTATTTACTATATCGCTTTTATGATGTTAACGGGTATAGCAATTATGGTTGTCAATATTCCGATGCAAGTACATATGCAAAAGACGACAGATCCGAACTACTTAGGGCGTGTATTTGGCCTACTTGAAACAATTGCGACTGCAATCGCACCGCTCGGTATGATTGTATATGGATTATTATTAGATATGTTACCAACTAGCATTGTTATGATGACAATAGGCGGAGGTTTATTGTTAGTTGTATTAGTTGGAGTAAGGCAACATATGGCGAAAAAGCAAGTGGATGTGTCGGCTTAAAAATAATAAAATAATAAAAATTCAACTTATTATTATAAAAATGACCAAATCAGTATTTTAGTTTTTGAAACTCTTTTTCATGTATGTTAAAGTAAAGTGAGCAGGCAAAGAAAAGGAGACAACAGCATGAAAAAATTAAGTTTTGTTATGCTTTTTCTGTTAGTCGTAATGGCTGGATGTAGTAATTATGACACATATATTGAAACAGGTATGCAATCATTGAAAGATGAAAAATATAGTGATGCAACAATGTGGTTTGAAAAAGCAGAAAAAGAGAAATCGGGAAATGAAGCGAAATCATATAAAGAAATGGCCGAGAAAATGGATCACGGAGCGACAGCATTAAAAGACGGTAAGTATTTAGAAGCGAAAGACATTGCAAATGAAGTGTTACAAATGAAAAAAGACGATGCACTTGAAACAGCTGTAACATCAAATGCGGAGAATATGCTTCAAAAAGCAAAAGATGTAGAAAAGAAAGTAAATGAAAGAGTAGCAAAACGGAGAAAAGTAGAAGAAGAAGGAATTGATAAACTCATTAAAGCTGTAGATAGTATAGATGATGTGAAAGAAAAAGAGAAAAAAGTTTCAGAAGCATTAGATAAGGCTGAAGAGGCGCAAGCAAAAATTGAAGCGAAGAAAAATAAATAGAGTTATAGCTTAAAAGGCTGTCGTGTAAAACGACAGTCTTTTAATTTTTTGTTGCATAAGAAGTGATGTTATGTAGTAAAAAAGAAATAATTTTAGAATTCCATCTGTCCTCATGATGAATCGTATAAATATTACGTTGAAATTCAAATTCAGGGATGGGTATATAGCATAGTTCATTTCGTTGTACTTCTTGTTCAATAGCAAGTTTAGAAATAAAGGCAACCCCATTACCGTATTTTAAAATTTGTTTCATCGTTTCTAATGAATCTAATTCAATTTCGGATTGGAATGTAATGTTATGAGCTAACATCCATTTTGTAAGTAAATCTCTCGTTGTAGATGGATTACGATGCAATATTATACGTTCTTTTTCAATATCTTGTAGTGATACATTTTCTTTTTTTGAAAAATGATGTTCTTTGGAGAAAGCAAGAACAAGTGTATCAGGCATTACATTTGTCTGTTTTAAAGATGATTCATCAAACGGTGCTGCTGAAATTACACCGAGATCAATTTCATGATTTTGTAGCATCGTTCGAATTTCAGGAGCTGTTTTTACCATGAGTGTTATTTTTATATTTGGAAATTCACATTGAAATTGATGAACAATTTCTGGTAAAAGATATGTCGCTGGTACATAACTAGCGCCAATTGTTATAGCTCCTTTATGAAAATCTTTAAACTCTTGCGTGACTCGCCTAGCTTCTTTCATAAGCGCATCTATTTTACAAGCATAATGATGCAATGCCTCGCCAGCCTCTGTTAAGAAATATCTTCCAGAACGTAATTCAAATAAAGGTACACCGAGTTCCTCTTCTAAGCTTTTTATATGGAATGTAATAGTAGGTTGTTTAACACCAAGCTGTTCTGCAACAATCGTGAGCTTTTTGTATTTCTTAATAAGCACTACAATTTCTAATTTTAAGAGATTCATGGCAAGTTGCCCCTTTTTCTTCTAACTATAGAAAAAATCTATAGAAATAAATAGTTTATTAGAAGTTTTTTAATTTAATCTTTACAGTACATTAACATTCAGTATAAATCTTCCATATAGAATGAAAGCAGGTTAAGAGTGAGGGGAGAGAGGTGAAACGATGGATATTAAAATTAGTGGATTAGAAAAATCATTTGGAAAAGTACAAGCGTTAAAGCCGTTACAAATTGTGATGAAACAAGGTGAATTCACCACACTTTTAGGACCTTCGGGATGCGGGAAAACGACATTACTCAGAATGATTGCAGGACTGGAAGAGCCAGATAAAGGTGAAATATATTTTGGAGATACGTGCATGTATTCTTCTTCTAAAAAAATAAAAACAGCTCCTCATGAACGTAATATCGGTATGGTATTTCAAGATTTTGCTTTATGGCCACACATGACTGTATTTGAAAATGTTGCATTTGGTTTAAGAGCTACAAAGCAAACGAATCAATTACGGGAAAAAGTAGAAGAGGCAATAAAGCGAGTTCGCTTGCAAGGAATGGAGAAAAGATATCCGCATGAACTCTCTGGCGGACAGCAGCAACGTGTCGCATTTGCGAGAGCAATTGTAACGAAACCACATTTCATTTTGTTTGATGAACCGCTCAGTGCACTCGATGCAATTTTGCGAGAAGAAATGAGATTAGAGCTTATGGATATCGTTCATTCTATTGGTTTAACTGCATTGTATGTTACTCACGATCAAACAGAAGCGATGTCAATGTCAGACCAAATTATTGTCATGAAACAAGGAGAAGTATTACAAAAAGGAACACCAGAAGACATTTATGTGAAGCCATCTCATGAATTTGTTGCAAAATTTGTTGGTAAGGCAAATTGGCTTGTAGAGGGGGAGAAAATGGTTCGCCCAGAGCATATAAGTTGGACAAAAAATGAAGTGTGCGAAATGTATACAGGTGAAGTTCAGCACGTTACATATGTAGGAGAACGCTATGAAGTGAAAGTAAATATGGGGGCAATCGGAATATGGACAGCATATCACAATAATAAGTTAAGCATCGGAAAGCCAGTATCGTTATATGTACCGAAAAAATGTATTCATCATATAGGGGGAGAATCGTATGAAGAAATTCAGTTCGCTTAAGTCGTTATTTGTATGTACTTTATTATTTTCTGCCGTAGTAACAGGGTGTAGTTCAAAGACAGGTAATGCAGATGCAAAAAGTAAAACTACGAATGAAAAGAAGATTGTTGTATATAGTGCAGGACCAAAAGGATTAGCAGAAAAAATTCAAAAGGACTTTGAAAAGAAAACGGGTATAAAAGTGGAAATGTTTCAAGGAACAACAGGTAAGATTTTAGCGCGAATGGAAGCCGAAAAGAAAAATCCAGTCGTTGACGTAGTCGTACTTGCATCTTTACCAGCGATGGAAGGATTAAAAAAGGATGGACAAACGTTAGCTTATAAAGAAGCGAAACAAGCTGATAAGCTTCGTTCTGAATGGTCGGATGATAAAGGACATTATTTTGGATATAGTGCTTCAGCGTTAGGAATTGTGTATAACACAAAAAATGTGAAGACAGCGCCTGAAGATTGGAACGATATAACAAAAGGAGAATGGAAAGGGAAAGTGAATCTTCCAGATCCAGCACTTTCAGGTTCAGCTTTAGACTTTGTAACAGGATATGTGAAAAAGAATGGAAAAGATGGATGGAATTTATTTGAACAGCTTAAGAAAAATGAAGTTACAGTAGCAGGGGCAAATCAAGAAGCGTTAGATCCAGTTGTAACAGGAGCAAAAGATATGGTCATTGCAGGTGTTGATTATATGACGTACAGTGCAAAAGCAAAGGGTGAACCAGTTGATATTGTTTATCCAAAAAGCGGAACAGTTATTAGCCCACGTGCAACAGGTATTATGAAGGATAGTAAAAATGTAGAAGGTGCAAAAGAGTTTATTGATTATTTATTATCAGATGATGTACAAAAACAAATTTCTAAAGCATATTTATTACCTGGTAGAACAGATATAAAAGCTGAAAATAGACCAAATGTGGAAGAGATTCCAGTATTACATATTGATTGGAAAACAGTTGAGAAAGAACAAGATGAAATAGGAAAACAATTTAAGAAAGTATTTCAATAAGATGGTGATTACATGGTAAATCGATTTGGATCAGTAAGGCAAGTTGGGATGACGGTAGCGTTGTTACTTGTGGCGATGTTAATCGTCATCCCGCTTTTTCTCATTTTACTTTCTAGTGTATATGAAAATAGTAGTTGGAATTTTTTAAAGCCGTTTGAAGTGATGCAGAGTGGTGGATTAGCTGGAATTTTTCTAAATTCGATGCTTCTAGGTGTACTCGTAGTAATAGGGGCAACCATCTTTGCATTTCCATTGGCTTTCATTATGAGCAAAACAGATGTTGGAAAGCATAGCAAATTAGATATTGTTTTTATGATTCCATTTATGACACCGCCGTATATTGGATCGATGGGCTGGATTTTGTTCATGCAACCGAACGGCTATTTTGAACAGTTTTTTCCGATGCTAAAGACGGTTTCATCTTCGTTCTTTAGCTTAGGAGGTATGGTTTTAATTATGAGTCTGCATTTATTCCCATTTCTTTACTTCATGTTGAAGAATACATTACTTCAAATTGGGAGTAGTAAAGAAGAAGCGGCAGCAGTTCATGGTGGAAGCTTTTTCTATCGTTTAAGAAAAATAATATTACCATTATTAGTATCAAGTTATGTAATGGGTGCTTTACTCATTTTCGTAAAGACGATTGCTGAATTTGGAACACCGGCTACATTTGGACGAAGAATCGGATTTCATGTGTTAACATCAGAGATTCATAAATTCATTTCGAGTTGGCCAATTGATTTTAGTAGTGCAACAGCATTATCTTCTTTATTACTTAGTGCATGTATGCTCATTTGGTATATGCAAAACGTATTAAATCGAAAGTATTCATATGCAATGGTTAGTGGAAAAGGTGTGAAATCTAAAAGGTACACTTTGTCTATATTTGTGCGCGTTATAGCATGGTTCTATGTAATTGGTTTATTAATCGTGTCAATTGGAATCCCGTATTTTTCTATACTGATTGCTTCATTATCAAAACTAAGAGGTGGTGGCCTACATATAAATAACTTTACAACAAGCCATTATGAAGCATTATTTACAATCGGCTCTCCGGGATTAGAGGCCTTATGGAACAGTTTTCTTTTTTCACTTATAACAGCGATTATTACTGTTATGATTGGCGTCTTTTTAGCACTTATGATTCGAAAGGGGAAAAAGCCCTCTGAAAAATGGCTGGATATGTGCGGTATGTTACCGAATATGGTACCAGGAATCGTGATGGTTGTAGGGCTTATTTTATTTTGGAATTCACCCTATATGCCTCTGTCCATTTACAATACACCAGTCATGGTAATCGTAACGTACGTCGTTCTTTTTTTACCTTATACCGTGCAGTATGTAAAAGCATCGCTCGGGCAAATTGATGATTCTCTTGTGGAGGCAGGAAGTATTTTTTCTGGGAATTATATGTATATTTTCAGAAAAATAATATTACCTCTTATTATCCCGGGCATTCTTGCTGGATGGGCGATGACATTTACAATCTCAATAAGGGAGCTAGTAGCATCGCTTCTCGTACTACCCCCATCGGTAGAAACGTCAGCAACATTTATTTTTGCTCAATTTGAACAAGGAGAAGTATCTATTGGAATGGCGATGGCTGTCGTTTCAGTTGGACTTACAACACTATGTTTATTACTTCTGCAACATATGGAGCAAAAACGAAAAGGGGTAGTATGATGAGGATAGAAGTATGGGGAGGAGCGGGAGAATACGGTCGCTCCTGCTACTTTGTAAAAAATAAAGAGACGAAAATATTATTTGATTGTGGTATTAATCGATCATATGAGGACAGTTATCCAAAAATAGAACGGGAAGTTGTACCGTTTTTAGATGCAGTATTTTTGTCACATATTCATGAAGATCATACGATGGGCTTACCTTTATTAGCGAAGTATGGATATAAGAAAAAAATATGGACAACTCGTTATACGAAGGAGCAACTCCCAGCTTACTATGAAAAATGGAGCAACTACAATTTGGCGCAAGGATGGCATGTACCTTATACCGATCAACATGTGAAAGATTTAAATTATGTATATATTGATGAGATTAGCAATCCGAATGAATGGGTACAGATTACCCCTACATTGCGTTTTCAATGGGGGTATAGTGGGCATGTATTAGGAGCTGTTTGGTTTTTATTGGATATGAGTCATACATATGTATTCTATTCTGGCGATTACTCAGCAGAGTCTAACATACTACGAGCTAATTTACCTGAGAAGTTGCACGGCGATATAAAAGTCGCAATCGTAGATGCCGCTTATCATACTGATGATGTTTCGCAACATGAACGAATAAACGAACTATGTACAGAAATTGAACGCGCCGCCGGGAATAAAGGGATAACATTACTACCATTGCCACCCCTTGGTAGGGCACAAGATATCGTATTGTATTTATATAAAAAATATAAAGAACTCCCTATTATAGTAGATCAAGAAATTTTGGATGGATTTCAACAGATGTTCGCATATAAAGATTGGATCAAAAATAATGAAGAACTTGAAGAGCTAATGGAGAGTTTAAAAAGAAACATAATAGTTATGGATGATGATAGCGGTACGCAACATAGTTATGGAATAGTTGTAATGAGTGATGCGAATATGCAAACGAAGCGAGCGCAGTTATATTATGAACAACTTCGGCATGACGAACGAAATTCTATTATCTTTACTGGACATATTGCGAAAGGGAGTTTTGCAGAAAAAGTTTTGAAGGAACGTGTAGGTAAAGAATGTAGGGTGAAGCGAGTTCCATATAAAGTTCACCAAAGTATAAGAGATGTGAAAGAGATGTTAAATACATTATTACCAGAACATACGGTGTTAGTACACGCTTTGAAAGAGGATACGGATCGATTGCAGGAAAAGCTTAGCACGGCAGGGTATGAAAATGTGTATTCACTTGCAATGGAATGTATAGAAGTTATTTAAAATGTAAAGGGGATCGGTATATGAAAAAGGTATTTGTATTCGCAAGCATTTTCTGTTGTTGTTTCCTTTATAACGTTAAGGAAGGCTTTGCCGCCAGTCCGATGAAACCTAGTTTTGAAGTGAAATTATTATTAAAGCCAGAACAAGTATTAGGTTATAGCAAAGAGATGAACGAAGAGGTACTAGAATATTTCCAGGCTGGTACAAATTATGAAAGAATACAAGTGCAATTTTTAGATACAGCGAATAAAAATTTAAGTAGTGAAGGTTGGTTTGCGAGAATTCGAAAGAAAGAATTTAGTAAAAATTTTGAACTAACATATAAAAAAAGATATCCTATTCCAAATGGTGTAATTCAAGATGCATTAGAAGTAGCTAAAAAAGAAGGATTCGATAGTAATACGGATAGTTATGAGGCGGAAATAGATTGGGGATTTGAGAAGAAAACATTAAGCATTTCAAATAAGAAAAGTTACAGTGCTAAAGGATATGGAATACTTGATTTACCAAACGAACGAGCTGCTCAAAACATGTTAATAGAAAAATTACCAGGGAAAATGAACAAATGGTTGTATACAAATTGGGGAGAAGAGATGTTAAAGAATTCCCGTATTTACGGTCCTGTATTAATGAAACGATATACAGGAGAGTTTGAAAACATAAAAGCAAATATTGAAATTTGGCCATTAAGTAATACCGGAAAATTAGAAGATGACTTCGTAATAGAAATGTCATTTAAAACAAATGAAGAAAGTATTGCGACAAAGCAAAGGGAATTATTAATGGCGAATTTAGAGAAAAAAGGCTGGTTGTTACCGAAAGATAGTTTGAAGACAGAGCTTATTTTTCAGTAAATAGTAAAAATGAATCCATATGCCATGGATTCATTTTTTTATATGAGTATTAAGCTAAATCAGCTGACACGAACATATCATTATTTTGAAGATTTTTAGAGCGTAAACTATAAGCAACTACTTTCTTTTTATGTTGCTTGACAACATCAACATGCTCTTCATGACTATAAATATAAAATGTAAAATCTTTTTTGCCGCGCTTTGCATGAATAATTAAAGGCGTACCCTCATTATGTGGCGGTGCATAATAGCGATCTAAAAATAAACCTTCGTTAAAATCATGAATAATTTTGGATTTTTGTTCGCCTTCTAAGTTATTTCCATTGATTGTAACAGTCGCATTCTCTTCTTCCAGTTGCGGATGTGTTTCGTACTTGCTAATAATGGATTCAATAACAGTGTTAGGAAGGCTCGAAACGATAATTTTAAATGCCCCAAATACAACTAACATAACAATAAACCAAGTCGTCATAGTATATCATCCCCTTTTTCCTATTAAATAATATAACTCATATGGTAATAGTACATATGGTGAACTTTTGTATAATTTGTGAAAAATTTTCCTGTTTTTGAACGTTTTTTAACAAATGGAGCTTTGTAAAGAATGAGAGGGAATATTTGGTATGATAAAAAGTGTAGAAGCTTTCTATATATTATAAGGGGGTTATGAAATGGGGAAATTAGATGGTAAGGTTGCTTTTGTTACAGGAGCTGCGATGGGGAACGGAGCTGGAATTGCTCATGTATTTGCAGAGCTAGGGGCGAAAGTATTACTTGTTGATATTTCAGAGACAGTTCATGAGACAGCCAAAAATATTGTAAGTAAAGGGTTAGATGCTGCAAGTTATGTAGTCGATGTAGCTGATATGGATGCTGTTAAAGAAGTAGCGAAAGATGCATATGAGAAGTACGGAAAGATTGATGTGTTAGTAAATAACGCCGGTGTTATTCGACTTGCAAATTTTTTAGATATGTCAGATGAAATGCGTGATTTTCAATTTCAAGTAAATATTAATGGGGTATGGAATTTTTCTAAAGCGGTATTGCCATATATGGTTGAGAAAAATTACGGAAAGATTGTGAATATGTCTTCTGTAACAGGAACATTGGTTGCTGATGAAGGTGAAACTGCATATGCAACGACGAAAGCAGCAATTTGGGGATTTACAAAAGCGTTAGCACGAGAAGTTGCAAAACATCATATTACCGTAAATGCAATTTGTCCAGGTTACATTATGACACCAATGGCAGAGCAAATAGCAAATGAATCTGATCCAAATGAGCCGAGTAATGTAATCGATGGAATTGCTTCAGGTGTTCCTTTAGGACGTTTAGGGAAAATTGAAGAAGTAGGTCAGTTAGCAGGTTTTTTAGCATCCGATGAATCAAGCTACATAACAGGTACACACATTGTCATTGATGGTGGTAGTACATTGCCAGAAACGGTTTCAGTCGGTGTAAAGTAAAAGGATTATGAATGAGAGTTTTAGTTCTTTGAATTATAACGCTAGAAGAAATCTGAAAGAGATTTCTTCTAGCATTATCATGTTATGTAATATTATTATTAGAAAAATCAATTTTGTTACAAAAAGTTGAAATTGAAGTATTTTAAAAGAAAAAGGTTTATAATAAAAATATAACTAATAACCACATTACTAATTATAAGGAAGTGTAACTATGAGTACTGTAACAATCGTGTATGGTATTATTCTTTCCACAATTATCGTTTTATTTTTCGTTGGGGTTTCACGTTACATTCACAAATGGAAAGAAGGCGTTGCGAAATTAAATCACATTGAAGAAGAACTTAGTGATTTAATGTTACATCATGGTAAGTAAAAAGTTTATTTTTAGCTAAATAATGTGAAAAATATCACAAAGCATGCTCTCCTTATGAAGGCATGTTTTTTTGTTATGTGAATGATTAGGCACATTCATACATTTTTTCCATACGATACAGTGTGAAGATGGAAATGTTCGGAGTGGAAAAGAGGGATAAAATGAGTAGTTCAGGTTATGTTCCAGATAATAAAAATTTAAAGAAGAGCTCAGGAACTCCAAACCTTTTCTTTGATTCGAGAAAAAATATCTTTTTTAAAAGGGATGAGAAAAACGTTGCATATGAAGTTACGTCAACGCAGTTACCAGCCATGATAGGAGGAGCGTTTGTTGATTTATTTATGACGAAAGGGCATATGCGGGAACCACATTGGCATCCGAATGCGTGGGAGTTAGATGTTGTAGTATCAGGAGAAGCAGTTACATCCATTTTAAATCCGGAAACGAATCAATTGCAAAATTATCATATGAAAGCGGGGCAAACTGTCTTTATTCCAATGGGATGGTGGCATTGGATCACAGCGGTAACAGAAGAAGTACAATTACATTTGTTCTTCAATAATGATCAGTTTGAAACAGCAGAAGGATCAGACATACTTAGATTAACACCGCCAGAAGCATTTCAAGCTGCATACGGTGTAAGTGCGGAAAAATTAGGGAAAGACCTTTCGCCAATTAAGGAGTCAGTTGTAATTGGTCCCCCTAACTTAAATCGAATAAAAGGTGTTAAAGAAAGTGGCGACTCAAATATAGTCGTTACGTTAAATGGGCAAATAACTTCATGTGAAATAGAATAACTCTTTCTTTTTAGGAAGAGTTATTCTATTTTGTATAATTTTGTAATTAGATTCGTTATAATTATAATATAGAAGGGAATATATGAGAGGGGGTATATTGTGAACATATTAAAAATTATAGGAATTGTTGCAGGAGTCATTATAGTAGCTGTTATAGCTTTCTTTGTTATTATGAATTACTATTTGTCAAAAGAAGATCCTGATTATGTATTACAGTACATAAAAGAACATAAAGAAGATGAAACATGTTCATTATTTATTAAAAGAAATGGAGAAGTAGTAACATCTATAAATGAAAATGTAAAATTACCATTAGCGAGTATGGCAAAAATCGTAATAGCAGTTGAATTTGCTAAGCAAGTGTCAGAAGGAAAGATAAGCCGAGATGAACAAATTTCATTACAGGAGCTAGAAAAATATTACGTTAAAAACACTGATGGTGGAGCGCATCCTGACTGGTTAGAAGACGCTGAAGCTAGAAAGTTAGTGAAAAATGGACAAATCGCTTTAGAAGAAGTCGCTAAAGGTATGATTCATTATAGTTCTAATGCAAATACGACATATTTGTTAGAAAAGCTTGGAATAGAAAGAGTAAATGAAAGCATAAAAGAGTTAGAGCTTACTAGTCATGATAAGTTTACTTCTTATACGGCTGCACTATATATGAGAGGATACGTAGAAAAAGAACTTCATGTGCCAGAAAATCAGTCATTAAAAACGTTACGTAACATGTCAAAAGATGAATATAATAAACATGTGTTACAAATACAGGAATGGATGAAAGATGAAGAAGAATGGAAAAAACGGGATATTCCATTAAAAGTAGATATGGAATTCCAACGTATTTGGTCAGATCGATTAGTGGGTGCAAACGCTAAAGATTATATGAGTATAATGGAAAAGATAAATAGTAGAAAGTATTTTCCAAAATCAATGCAAGAAGAAATCGAGAACATTTTCCAAGGAACAGTTAAAAATAGTAAGTTCGAATATGCTGGTCAAAAAGGTGGTTCTACCGCATTCGTATTGACAAAAAGCTTGTATACTACAGATAAGAAAGGGAATAAAGTAGAAGTTGTCATTATGTTTAACGATATAGAAGATCAAGTTGCATATCAAAAGCTGCGAAATAATATAGATTATTTTATTCGAGACATTATAACAAGTGAGAAATTTAGAAAAAAATTATAATAGAATAATTTTATTATGTAAACAAGATGCTATTAAAGGTAGGTGTTGAGATGAGGTTGAGGGAGTATATGCTTGAAACGTTTCCAAATTTAGAACTTAGACCACCTCTATTTTATAATGGGGATATTGGTATTCGCTTTAAATTAGGTGTGAACTATGATTGCACTAATATTTATGAAAACTGTCCATATTTAGAAGGCGTTTATAATAGAGCCATTACTTTATTTCAGTCTTTACATTCCAAAACAGACGATATTTATATTGTAGTGGATGTAAATGATTTTGCAGACGGTGAAACTTTCAAACACAAATTGAATATCTTTTCTAAGTATGTAAAAGAGAAGTCTGATTTGTTTAAGTTACAGAAAAATACAATCCCTTATGTTTTTCCAGAAGATGATGAAGATGGATTGTATAAAACACATAGATTTACTTTGAAATGTAAAGTTTCAGACTTGAAATACATTCCTATGCTAAAAGCAATTTGTAATCAAGATATGGGAATCAAACCGCGTATTTTTCATATGGTGTATTTCATAAATGTTAACAAGAATACTATATTTCACATTTATGATGATAGAGGTTGTGATGTATTAGCTACCTCTCCTAATACAATTAGGGATATGTATCATACATATAATGATTGGATATTAGATTACAATCGAAATAAAATCGATAAAGTATTTAATTGAATGTAGTCTATTTTAAATGAGGGAAACACCATATGGGGTGTTTCCCTTTTATTAATATGAAAATCAACATTTAAAATTGACAGCACTTATTATAAAGGTAAAGGGATTTGATAATAATGTATTGAATTTGGGTAGAAACGGAAAAAGGAGATGAATAAATGACAACAATATATTTCGTTCGCCATGCCCATTCTACCTATACAAAAGAAGAACGGGAGCGACCTTTATCTGAAAAAGGACAATTGGATGCAGAGAATGTAACACACTTATTAAAAGATAGACATATTGATGTAGTGATTTCTAGCCCGTACAAAAGAGCAATTCAAACTGTACAAGGAATTGCGAATACATATGATGTATCGATACAAATAGAAGAAGATTTACGAGAAAGGTTATTAAGTTCAGAGTCAGTAACAGATTTTAATGATGCAGTCCAAAAGGTGTGGGAAGATTGGGATTTTGCACACGAAGGCGGAGAATCGAATGATGTAGCGCAAAGGCGTGCTGTAATATGTATGCAAAATATATTAAAAAAATATAAAGATAAGAATATTGTAATAGGAACTCATGGGAATATTATGGTATTACTCATGAATTATTTTGATTCAAAATATGATTTTCGATTTTGGAAAACAATTCGTATGCCTGATATATTTAAGTTGAATTTTCATAATGAAGATTTAGTTTCTTCCGA
Organism: Bacillus cereus group sp. MYBK245-2; assembly: GCF_051916145.1. Lineage (NCBI taxonomy): Bacteria > Bacillati > Bacillota > Bacilli > Caryophanales > Bacillaceae > Bacillus > Bacillus cereus group sp. MYBK245-2. The sequence continues at coordinate 272,759 of NZ_JBQAGB010000002.1, forward strand.
AAGGATAGAGAATACGGGTCATCAGATAAATAATTTGTAAAAGTTTATCAAAAAAAGAGGAAAGAGAGATGTTATTGTAGAAGTATGACTTTGTAACATAAAAAATATATGTTAAAGGAGGCTGTTTACATGTTTGAGAAAGAGAAAGAAGGGCTTATTGAAGTTCACAACGTATATGAAATTGCACCAGCAGATGGAACAATTATAGGTATGGCAACGGAAGAAGAAATGGAAATTGCTGCTGAGCTAGAGCTGCAGTACTATGCCCATTCTCGTTTGTTAGAAACAAATATTCAGTTAGACGGTTCCTCCTACAAAGAGTTACTTCAGGAGTTCCAGGAGTACGAAAGAAAATCAATGAGCTTTTGGCGAGCAATACATAAGCGTTTAGCTGTGCCATGGGCATGGGTATTACGTATTGACGTTGCGAATGGTCCTATATATGTAAGTAATGGGAATTCGTATTACGAAGAAATCGATGATGAAGAAGATTACGAATAGATAAGTAAGGAAGCAGCTTTAGTTGCTTCCTTTTTTTATTTTTAGGGAGTGAACAGCTTCAATGATAATATCTGGTCGGTCATTTTCTATTCCGTGACCAGCATGTTCAGCAAGTATATATTGGCTGTTTATTGAGAGTTGTAATTGTTCATGAATCAGTTCTTGCCACATTGCTTCAAGTTGTGTCGCTTCCTCTTTTTGCATGCCGCCCTCAGTCAACTGAGTAATAGAATATTGAGGGTGTCTACCGATAACGATTAAAGGTACTTCTAATGTTTTATAGAGTTCTTTTATTGAGCGAGCACAATTTTTCCACTCCGATAGTTCAGAAGCTGTCGCTTTATATAATGTAGGAGAGGTAGAAAATTCAATTTGCTGTCTTGATTGATCGGCTAGCATAGTCTTTAGTTCATTAGAAAGCATGTCTACATCCATTTTGGAGTAGGTATTATATTTTTGAAGCCACATATCATCCGAATCAGTCTGATCAGAAATTGGTAAATGAAGTTCATCTAATCTGTGTAAGTTCATAGAAGTAGAATCAACTAAAATAAGTGATTGTAGCTTATTTTCATATAACATCGCAAAATGTTGTGCACATAAACCTCCATAGGAATGACCGATTAGAATGATTGGTTCGTGAATATCTAGTTTTTGTAGTAACATATGAAGTTCTTTTGTTGTTTGTAATGTAGTACGTGAATGATTCCTTAGTTCACTTTTTCCGTAACCTGGGCGATGGTAGGAAACGACTGTAAAGTGCTGTGAAAGCTTTTCTATAATAGGAAGCCAATCATAAAATGAGCAAGTCATTCCGGTTTGAATGACTACAGTTTGTTTACTACTTCCTTTCATATATACTTCTATAGTTTGCCCCAATACCTCTACAAATTTATAAATAGTAAACCCTCCTAACTAAGATTGAAGTAATTTTTGACAAGCGAAAACAATACACCAGACACCTATACCGAATAGGACAGATGTACTAAGTGCAAATGAGTTTTTTAAACCGATATAAACGATAAATAATAGTAGTGCGGATGCAGGAAATCCATATAATACACCTAAAGCAAATTGACTTAATTCTTGTTTATTCCCGCCTTCGAAAGAAATCCAAAATAGGCTCAGTAAACTTACGAGAGGAAGGGCAGCAATAAAGCCGCCAATTGTACTGTAATGTTTAGCGACTTCGGTAATAACGCCGATAATAAGTGCAGAAACGATTACTTTAACGAGGAAATGCATACTTTGCCTCCTTCGCTAATAATGAAAAAGCTTTTTCAATTAATTGTTGTTCTTCTTTTGATAACTGTGATTCTAATATTTTTATCTTTTCTTTATCTAGTAAAGTATGCTTTTCTAATACTTCAATGCCTTCTTTCGTTAAAGTAAGGTTCACAACTCTTTCATCTTGTTTGTTTCTTTCTTTCATGATAAATCCTTTTTGAATAAGGCGCTTTACGTGTTCAGATGCTGTGTTATGAGAGAGAGTAAGCTCAGTAGCGACTTTTCCAATTGTTATTTCTTTCTCACGAGAAACGATTTGTAAAATACGAATAGCTTGGTGAGAAAGATTGTCTTCATATTCATATCGTAAGTGATAATAAATGTTCTCCCAATGCTGATTGATGTCTTTCATAATAATAAATCCTCCTGTTTTTATATCGTATATTAAGATATATTCGTTAGTGTAGAAATAAAATCCTTTTATTTGGATAAAAAATGTTGAAAAAGTTTATTTTTATTGAAATATAAGGTAATCTATGTGTAAAGGTATACATTTAGCAAGAGAGAGGATGATAGCTGTGAATACATTCAAATGGATGAGTCATGAACAGATGTATGTAGATGAAATACATGTTGAAAAATGTGGTCCTCTTTCAGTCGGCGTATATGGGGGGAATCAAGAGAGTGATGCATATGAACGAGGAGATGCGGTGCTTGCTTGGTGGGATCCTGAATTACAATTTGAATTTGTTATGATTTTTGATACACATCACAAAACAAAAAATATAGATTATATAGTAGAAGCAATTTCGGAAAGAAAAGAGAAACTAAAAGAGTTATTTTCCTACCCAATACATTTAGCTTTTCATCATACACATATGTATTTGTTAGCTTTATTTACAGATGAGCTGTTTATTGAAAAATGTGATCAAGATGATGAGGAACTCGCATGTTTAATATGTTTGCGAAAAGGTGAATTTTTATATTGGTTATCAGTTGGTAATTGTTTCGCATATTTATTCCATTCTGAGAAAACGAAAAATGGAAAAGGGCGATTAAATAAGCGGAAGAATTACGAATATATCGGTAGGAAAAATATTTTTGCAGCAAATACACCTTGCTTTACGTCAGGTGTAAGAGGATTAGAAAAAGGAATGAATCACATTGTAATGGCAACGGACGGTATTTTAGAGTGTGATAAACGAAGGTTTGATGATGATCAATCTTTAGTAGAAATATTGCACGACGGAAGTTGCTTACAGATTGAACCAGTATTAACAAATGTACTGCAGTGGAAAGGTAGAGATTGCGCCACAATTATTGGATGGTCCATTGACACTGAAAATAAACGATGTGCCAATTAATATAAAAGGAGTTCAAGGTTTTTATCCTTGAGCTCCTTTTTGTTAAGCAATATGGATGTGATACGTTTTTAACCATTCGTTAACTTGTAGCATGTATTCCATAGCACTTCTTGCTTCGAAATTGTTAATTTCTTTATTACTTCCATCGGCAATGGCAAGTAATGTGGAATGATTAATAAGTGAGAAAATAGGGTTGTTTTTATTACTACACATTTCAAGTGTTACATTCCGGATTGTTTGTAAATAATGTGGGTCTTGTGAAGTTGGATAAGCACTTTTTCTTCTATTACGTACATCGTCAGGTAAAGCAGGTTTCAGTGCTCTACGTAAAATGCCTTTTTCAATATTATCAATGCTTTTTATGTTGAAAGGAACGTTCCATAAATATTCAACTAATCTATAATCGCAAAACGGTACACGAACTTCAAATCCTACAGCCATACTCATACGGTCTTTACGGTCAAGTAAGAACGGAAGAAATCTCGTTAAAAATAAATAAAACATTTGACGTTGTTTCGCGGATTTTTTACTTTCACCTTCAAGAGTAGGTACTTCAAGTATCGCTTCTTGGAATCGTGTATCAATATAGTTTTCTAGATTACATTGGTTACTTATTTCATGTAGTAGAAGAGGAGATGTATTCTTCCAATTTGTTAGCCAAGGAAACTTATCGACATATAGTAATTCTTCTTGATGAAACCAAGGGTATCCACCGAATACTTCATCAGCAGATTCGCCGGATAAAGCTACGGTCGCATCTTTTTTCATTTCGCAAAATAGTAAATATAGTGAAGTTTCCATTTCGCCAGCACTCGGTAAATCTTTTGCACGGAGGGGAACGAATAAGTGATTAGCTAATTCTTCAGCATTCACAATAATATCATGATGAGATGTCCCTACATGTTCAGAAACGCGTTTTACCCAAGGAGCGTCTAAACCAGTGCGAGCAAATGTCAGCTCGAAATCTTTTGCGCTATTTACAAAGTCAACGGAATACGTATGAAGTGTTTTATTTTCAGCAGCAAATTCTTTTCCTGCTAGTGCAGTAATACCGCTAGAATCTAATCCTCCTGATAACATGCAAACGAGAGGAACATCGGCAATTAATTGTCTTTTTACTGTATCTTGTAAAATAGATAAAATATGTGATGATGTATCTTCTATAGAATCTGTATGGACCTTACTTTCTAAATTCCAATACTTCGTAACTACTTTTTTATCACGTGTAAATGTTATAGAATGTCCGGCACGTACTTCTTGAATATGTTTAAAGACGCCACATCCTGGAGTTCGAAACAACCCTAATCCAAATATTTCATTTATGCCATTCGCATCAATTTCAGCAGGAACAGATGGATGAGCTAATAATGCTTTTATTTCAGATCCAAAAATAATACTGTCATTTCTTTCTGTATAAAAGAGCGGTTTTACGCCTAAATGATCACGTGCTAAAAACAGTTGTTGCTTCTGATCATCCCATAAGGCGAAAGCGAAAATGCCGTTTAAATGTTGCACGCAGTCTTCTTTCCATTCTAAATAAGCATGTAGTAATACTTCTGTATCTGAATGCGTTTCAAATGTATGACCACATTTCCTTAGTTGTTCTCTCAGCTCACGGAAATTATAAATTTCTCCATTATACGTAAGAGCATACGTATAATCACCAGTACGAAATGTCTTCGGTTGCGTTCCGCCTTCTGGATCAATTACGATTAACCGACGGTGTGCAAAGGCCGCACGAGGTGAAAACCAAAACCCTTCAGCATCCGGACCGCGATGCTGAATACTATTTGCCATCTTTTTTAAAATAACATGTTGATTTGAAAGGTCTTCTTTCCAATTTACCCAACCTGTAATTCCACACATACACATCTCATCTCCTAATTTTAAATAGTAGGTTAACGAAATAAAATGTACACTAAGTTAAAGAATGACTATATAAATAGTGTACTACATGAATCAAATTACAGACTTGAGAAAATTTTCTTTGGATGCATAGTTATGTGAGACAATGGCTAAGGGAAAGTATTCCATTACATATAAAAAATAATAAAAAGATGAGAGAAAATATTTTTTTAGACGTTATATAGGGTGTAAAAGCTTTTACAAAAAAATAAGGGGAATCGCTACATGAAATCAAATGAGAAAAATTATATAAAAAGATTACAGCGACAAAAAGAAGATGCGCTAGAATTTGTTGTCGATACATACTTACCGCTCATAAAAGGAATAACCCACAAAGTTCTTCTTCCGGTTCAAAATGATGGACTCATAGAGGAATGTGTAAACGATATATTTCTTTCCATATGGAATAACGCAAATAAATTTCATGGAGAACCAAATGATTTTAAAAAATGGATTGCGGCAATTGCGAAATTTAAGGCGATTGATTATTACCGGAAGGCAACTAAAAAAGTAGAGATTATTTCGGATGAGTTTCATATTAGTACGGAAAAGTCAGCAGAAGATGAATTAATCGTTATGGAAGATAGGGAAGAGTTATTGAAGCTTATTAATCAATTAGAACCGTTAGATCAAAAGGTGTTCATTATGAAATATCTTCTTGGTATGAAGACAGAAGAAATAGGAGACAAGTTAGGGTTAACTCGGGCAGCGATAGATAATCGTGTGTATCGTGGAAAAAAGAAACTACAACAAAATGCTACGAATATTAGTTTTGGAGGTAGTGTAATATGAAAGACATTTATGAACTATTAAATGATATTGATATAGATGAAAAAGAACTTGAGGAAATTGAGGCTTCTGAAATTGAAAAAGAAAAAGTGAAGCGTAATGTAAAACAATCGATACGAACAAAGAAAAAGATGAAAAGTTGGAAAAAAGGCGTTGCTGCTGCATCAATTTTAGTAGGATTATCGGTCGCAACTCTTGGTATCGGTTTTCCTACATATGCCGGGGGATTACCAATAGTAGGTGACATATTCCGATTTTTAGATAATGGTAGAACAGGGGTATATGAAAATTATAAAGAGTTTTCGACTGAGCTGAATATGACGCGAGAGAGTAATGGGGTTAAGGTTACCATTAATGATGTAATTTCTGATGGCAGAACATTATCTATAACGTATTCACTGGAAAGTGAGCAAGACTTAGGAGATGATCCTATCATATTAGGCGGATTGGATATAATGGACGCTCATGGTAGTTCAGGAAGTGGAAAAATGACTAAAGTTACTGAAAAAAAGTATGTAGGTATGGTAACAACGACGCACCATGATAGTAATCAAAAGGACAAAGTAAACTTTAGATGGAATATAGAGGGAATAGAGATGCCAGATAGGAAAAAATCAATACAAGGTAATTGGAATTTCGCGTTAACTGTAAAATCAGTGGATAGTAAAGAGAGAACAATTGGTGGGAGTTCGGAAAAAGAAGGTATAAAAGCAAATATGGAAAAGGTCGCAATATCGCCAGTTTCATTTATTCTTTATTACAATCAAGAGGTTTCTAAGGGCGCGAGGAAAGAATGGGATAGTGTAGATGTTGAATTGACGGTTAAGGATGATTTAGGGAATATTTATTCGGGTGAAGGAAATGGGGGAAGTGGCAACGATCCTTACAATATCCATTGGAGTTCCACATTCCAAAAGTTAAACGAAAATGCAACAAAGCTTATCGTTACACCTCGTGTACACTTGCGAGTGCATACATCTGAAAATCATGGTGGAGTAGAGTATGTGAATGGAATCGAGAAGAAGATTGAAGTACCAAAAAAAGAAGCGAAGAGCAAAGATATTGTTCTAGATGATATCGTAATTGATTTAAAGAAATAGAAGAGAGACTGCCTAAAACTATTAGGCAGTCTTTTTTTCGTTAAGAACTAGTGACAAGTAGTGCATGCGGATGCTGCGTTTTATATTCCTCTTTCCAAGGAATATTTAGTTGTTCCCACGATTCGCCGCTATCATTGGATTGAAACACGCCATTGTTATTTAAAGTGTAAAATGTATGTGGTTCGGCTTCGTTTGTCGCAAACATCGAAATGACTGTACCAATTGCAGATGGTAGTCCTTGCTGTACTTGCTGGAACGGAGTGTCTTTCGTTTTACGATAAATATAAGATTCATAAGGAATACGGTGATGAGCGAGATCTGCACTCGGTGCGGCAGAAACGAGAATTGTATTACAATCAGCTGGATCGATAGCCATGCTATATAAATAATGATGTTCAAGTCCGTCACTACATGAAATCCAGCTGTTTCCACTGTTATAACTTTCAAGATATGCGCGATCAGGTCCGCCCATAAACCCGTCACCACATGATGCATAAAGGCGATTTGGAGCTTCAGGGTGCATAAGTAATTGATGAGCATCGATAGGAGCACCGAATTTTTTATCCATCCATGTATGTCCTTTATCGTTACTTTGAATAACAGCACCAGCTTCAATTGAAACATGGATTGTATTTGGATTATTTGGGTCAACTGTAATCCAGCGGACATGATGGGTAAAAGGTCTGGGCGGGAAAGCCCACGTATAAGAAGATAATAATGATTTCATATTTTTCAGTTCCGTCCACGTTTCACCACCATTTTCTGAACGGAATAAAGCGCTCGGTTCTGTGCCGACATAAACGACGCCATAGCCGTTAACTTGTTCATTCGGGCTTATCGTAATGGAAGTGATCGAAGAATGTAAAATACCATCTTCTTTTGGGAAATCAAAGTAACGATAAGAATCTCCAATTGGTCTCCATGAATCTCCGCTATCGTCACTTAACCAGAGACCTCGTCCAAAAGTGCCGCAATATACACGATTCTTTTGAAATGGATCAACAGCGATACAGGTAGGTTGCATATTTTGTAAGTGATACGCTGCTTCATAGTTACCGTATCGTTCTTTCACTACAACAAGTTCACGTTCCATACAGAGAAATAAACGTTTCATTTTCGTAACCTCCTTAAAAATTCTTTCATTAGTAAACAATATGAATCTGAAAAAGAAGTAGTCTTATTTTTTATTGAGAAAAAGGACTTGTTTGAAATGTAGCGAAGTGTGTATACAGAGGAAGCGGGATAAAGACGGGGAGTTTGTTTCATACTAACATATAGATATTGTACGTAAAGGAGTATAAGTATGGGACATTCACATGATCACGGTCATTCTAACAATAAAAAGGCACTACTAATTGCTTTCGTATTAACGACAAGTTTTATGATTGCTGAAGTTATTGGGGGATTTGTAACAAATAGTTTAGCACTACTATCTGACGCGGGGCATATGCTAAGTGATGCGGTATCTTTAGCTTTAAGTTTACTTGCGTTTAAGCTCGGAGAAAAAACAGCAACAACTACGAAAACATATGGATATAAGCGAGTCGAAATGTTAGCGGCATTATGTAACGGTGTCGTTCTTATTGTCATTTCAATATACATTTTTATTGAAGCAATTCGCCGTTTTAAAGAGCCAGTTGAGATTGCTAGTAATGGGATGCTCATCATTGCTGTACTTGGTCTGCTTATTAATATTTTGTCAGCTTGGATATTAATGAGAGGCGGAGATGTGAAGGGCAATTTAAATTTAAGAAGTGCTTTCTTACACGTATTAGGAGATCTATTAGGGTCAGTCGGAGCGATAATTGCTGCGTTACTTATTAAGTTTTTTGGATGGACTGCTGCAGATGCGATTGCTAGTATTCTTGTGTCTATTTTAGTCATTATTAGTGGATGGCGTGTAACACGTGATACGGTCCATATATTAATGGAAGGTGCACCACAGCACATAAATGTGGAAGAGGTAAAAAGTACATTATTAAATATTCTGGTTGTAAAAGAAGTTCATGATTTGCACATATGGTCTGTCACATCGGATTTTCAAGTATTAACTTGCCACTTAATTATTAAAGGAAATGAAACACAAAGTGTATTAAAAGAGGCTACGGATGTATTAAAAGAGAAATTTCATGTAGAACATGTCACCATTCAAGTAGAAATAGAGGGTGAATTTAATCATAGTGAGACAACTTGCAAAGTATGAAAGAAAAAGGATAAGAAAAAGTGTCATAACATTTTTCGCGCGGCATACATATATATAATGTGGCCACAAATACTTTGTAAGGTAAATATTTCATGAAATTACTTTACTTATAAAGAGTCATCTTTTATAATCAAAAGTGGTAATTGATAAAGATTGTCATTTTCAATGATCGTAGAAAGGAGTTTTTTAAAAGATGAGTAGTCAACTCCGTTTTGCTGTTGAAAATCGTAAGAGGCATTTAATTGATGAGTTAATTGGAGCAGGTGTGTTTAAAATTCGTGACCGACAATTATACGAGCTGTCTTTAGAGGAATTGGAAAAAGAGTACGAAGATATGGAAGATTATGCAGATATTCAGGCATAGCTATATATATTAGTAAAAAGAGAGCTGGTTACGATTTTGTGTAGCCAGCTCTCTTTTTATCCCGCTATTTGCCGGGCAGTAAGACCCCCACCTCAAAATTCAGCGGAAGGAAAGAAGTTAGGTGAGGGATCAACAAAACCCCCACTGATTAAAGTTTCACTTTATTTCGTAGAAATTATTTTTTGTATTTCTTTCATTGGACGGAGCCAGTTTTGAGTCATCATTTGTTCCATTTGTTTTTCATCCTGCTTCTGTAATGCTTGAATGATAGAGTGATGTTCTTCAATAGATTGACTTGCTGGAACAAAGTTTTGGAAAAACAAATATTCAAGGCGTAAGACGTGAAGTTGCATATTTTCTAGAAAGGGTTCAATATATTGATTTTTAGCAATAGAAGAAATGGTATTGTGAAATTGTATATCTAGTTGTAAAGCTTGTTTTGTGTTTTGTTTCTCTATAGAGCACTGAAAATCATCATTTATTTCAGAAAGTAGTTTCAAATCAGCGTCTGTAATATTTTGAAGTGCTTGTTTTCCTATAATAGAGTGAAGACCAGCCATCGTCTCATAAATGATCGGAATGTCGTCTAACTGAATAGGAGCAATTTTTGTTTTTTGTCCAGGTACCATTTCCACTAATCCAGAAAGCTCTAATATTTGAAGTGCTTCTCTTACAGGTGTTCTGCTTACTCCTAGTGCTTCAGCCAGTTCCCCATCATTAATTTTTTCATTGGGCTTCAGTACACCTTCAATAATCCAATCTTGTAGTTGATTTAAAACGAGTGATTTTGCTGAAACTCTTCCTAGTTTTTTATTATTTTGAGGGATAGGCATAGTGAATTTAATCCTTTCATTGTATATTTTTCTTTTTCTCATGAACAAGCTTTAATTCGGGTTTCCCTTCATCCGGTTTTTGGCTTAAGATAAGCACCATTACAATGACACAAAGGGCCCCTAATAACTGAAAAGATTGAAATGGTACATGTAATATAAGTACAGAAGAAATAATAGCTGCGAGTGGTTCTGTACAACCGAATAATGTCGTTTCTTTCGGGGTTAAGTATCGTATGCTGTCTAAGTATAAATAAAATGCGATGAGTGTCCCGAAAATGATGACAAATGTGATGAGCGGTAAGGTATTTAGTTTTACATATTTCATCGTTGACAATAAAATGAATTCTTTCGTAGTAATAAAGTGTACAATCGTTACACCAATACCCCCAATAATCATGCCCCATCCAACGATAACTGAGGAAGACCATCTATCTAGTAATTCTTTTGAATATAAACTATAAAAAGCAAGAGATAATCCAGATAAAATACCCCAAACGATAGCTGGTGTAGAAACAGCTAAGTTATGAACAGACCCGTTTGTTAGTAAGAGGAAAGTGCCTACTAATGAAAGGACAATTGAAATAAAATCAATTTTTGATGGACGAACGTTCCATTTGAAAAGTAAGTATACAGTAATAAATATAGGAGCTAAATATTGCAATAATGTTGCAACGGCAGCATTTCCTTCTTTAATAGAAGCGAAGTACGTGTATTGTACAGCAAGCATACCGAATAGGCCAAACAATATCATTTTAGTAGCATCAGATCTTTGTTTCCATATGCTGAATATTTCTTTTTTTCTCGTTCCGAATGATGAAATAATGAGCAATATAACGCCCGATATAAGCAATCGAATTGTAACTAACCATTCAGTAGAAACATGTTCATATTGAAAAAGTTGTTGTGCAGCTGTTCCAGATAATCCCCATAAACAAGCACCAATTACAACCATAATGATTCCTTTTAAACGATTTGGATTCATCATGTATTGATTCCTCCTTTCAAAAAATATATCGTATACAATATGCAATATATCACGAAATGAATAAAAAATAAACTGAAAATTCTCACTTGATGTAAAGCTGTTATTTAGATTAAAGAAGTTTGTTAAATAAGAGAACGATAAAATAAAAAGGCTTTCGTTTACGGAAGCCTTTCTATTTTAAATTATGAAGTGTAAGTAAAAGCTGGAATAGGATCAATGAATGTATCCCAGTTTTGTGCCATTTCTTTTTCTGTTAATAGACAATCATCTAATGATTGTTCAATTAAAGAACGGTTCATATCAATTCCGATAAATACGAGTTCGGTTATTCGATCTCCATATCGCTCGTTCCAGCTTTTCAATACCTCGGGTTCTTCTGTAATAATTTGATTTCTTTCAGTTTCAGGTAATGCTGCTATCCATTCACCGGCTCCTTGAATTGTAATAGAGGAACCCGCTTGAGATAGAAGCCCTATCATATTATTACGTGATGCGAGCCAGAAAAAGCCTTTTGCTCTTACGACATCCACAGGCCATTTTTCTAGCCAATTCATAAGGCGTTCAGGATGGAAAGGATATTTACGGCGATACACAAAGGAATTGATGCCATATTCTTCAGTTTCAGGTGTATGATGTTCACTATTTAATTCTTGTATCCAACCCGCCGATTGACTCGCTTCCTCATAATTGAATAAGTTTGTATTCAAAATTTCTTGCAGTGGTACGTTGCTAAATGAAGTTTCAATAATTTTTGCACTAGGATTTAATTTCTTAAGTAAATGATGGAGCTCTCTCACATCTTCTTTTTCTAGTAGGTCTATCTTATTAAGGAGAATTACATTTGCAAACTCAATTTGATCTATTAATAAATCAATAACTTCCCGAGTATCGTTTTCATCAATTGCCTGCTTACGGTCTAATAAACTTTCACCATCTGCAAAATCATCCCAAAATCTATTTGCATCTACAACAGTAACCATCGTATCGAGGCGACAATTTTTTGTTAAGTCAATGTTCAGAACATCGTCTGTATACGTAAACGTTTGGGCAACTGGAATCGGCTCACTTATACCGGAAGATTCAATAACTATATAGTCAATATCACCGTTTTCTACAAGCCGATTCACTTCTATCATTAAATCCTCTCGTAGTGTGCAACAAATACAGCCATTTTGAATTTCTACTAGTTTTTCCTCCGTACGTGAAAAACCACCTTTTTTGATAAGGGATGCATCAATGTTTACTTCGCTCATATCATTAACGATAACAGCTACTTTTAAGTTGTTCTTATTAGTCAAAATATGATGTAGTAAGGTGGTTTTTCCAGCTCCTAAAAAACCACTCAATACAGTGATAGGTACTTTTTTCATGAAATACTCTCTCCTTTAAATCGTAATGATTACGTTTTATATTAAATGATGGAAAAGAAAAAATCAATAATAAATCATAATGGTTACGATTTAAGAATAGGAATAGACTATAAAATTTGTGCTGTAGCAGGAAGCTTTTGGACAAGCACTTGTTTACATATAAGTAAAATGGAGGCGAGAAGGATGGTCTTTAATAGGGTTTCAAAAGAATTAATAGGAATAGCTCTTATTGCTATGTTTCTCTTTTTATTATTTTTTGTAGATTTTACAAGTTTAGCAAATTTGCATAAAAGTATGCCAAAAGAATGGTTGAATGTGAATACGGTGTTTTTAAGTATTATATTTGAAGCAATACCATTTATTTTATTAGGGGTAATTGTTTCTTCTCTCATTCAAGTGTTTGTGACAGAAGATATGATTCAAAAAGTAATGCCGAAATCTCCAATTGTTGCAATGGTTCCAGCAGTATTTGTTGGAATTCTTTTTCCAATGTGTGAATGTGTCATTATACCAATTGTAAGAAGGCTCATTCAAAAGGGGTTACCACTTCATGTGGGCATTGTTATTTTACTAAGTGCACCTATTATGAATCCAGTTGTTCTTTTATCTACTGTATATGCGTTTCAAAAAAATGATTACATTGTATATGCACGCTTTGGGGTAACAATTCTTGTTGCTCTATTCATAGGTTTAATTGTGTATTATCGCTATCGCGAAAGAAATGTTTTAAAAGACGTAGAGGTGTCAGTTCAAAAAAACAAAAAAAAGAGTTGGAAAGATGTTATGAATCACACTGTAGATGAGTTTTTTGATACTGGTAAGTATTTACTGATTGGTGCTTTTTTAGCAAGTGTATTTCAAACATTTTTTGATCGGAATGTACTGGATGCAGTAGCACATAACGAAGTAATTGCCCCAATTATTATGATGGGATTTGGTTATGTTTTATCCATTTGCTCTGCGGCCGATTCGTTTATAGCGGCATCTTTTGGACATGTTTTCTCTGTAAAAGCACTTCTCGCATTTCTTGTGTTTGGGCCTATGCTCGATATGAAAAATACGTTCATGTTGTTTGCATATTTTCAAAAGAGATTTGTATTCTTTTTGATTGGAATTATTATTTTATCGGTGTACACAATCGTGCAAATTACAACGTTATAGGAGATGAGAAACGTGGAGGGAAAGGAACAGAAGGCCTATCATCGCTATATTCGTGGCATTATTTTAATTGGTTTAGCAATGCTCTTATTTAAACTATTTGTAACCGGGAATATTTATAATTTTATCGCTCCAAAAATGATTAAATTTACGTATATAGCTTTTGTAGTAATTTTACTTCTTGGTTCATTACAAGTTTGGGGAGATGAGAGAGAGGAACAAGATGATTGTAATTGTTGTGTGCATCATAGGGAATTGAAGTTAGGGTTAAAAAGATATTTTGTATATGTTTTATTTGTTGTTCTAATTATTAGTGCTTTTTTATTTGGAGGTGTAACAATTGATGGAAGTTTAGCAGGAAAAAGGGGTATGAATCAAAGTGTACAGGCGATAAGTATGGAAAAGAACGAAAAAGAGGGAATACAGGCAAATTCTAATGGGAAAGAACAAGATGAAACTTCGAATTTAAAAGTGACTGATCAAGCGGAAGAACAATTAGCAAAAAGTATGTTAGGACAACGAAAGATACAAGTAGAGGATAAGGATTATGTTCAAACAATGAGTATAATTGGTCAAGATGTAAAAGGGTTTAAAGGGAAGGAAATTACATTCTCAGGGTTTATATATAATGATAAGGATGTGACAGGTGATAAAGCGGTAGTGGCGCGATACGGCATAACTTGTTGTATTGCGGATGCATCAGTCTGGGGGATGATTGTTGCAGGGGAAAACGTAAAAAAGCTCCCACAGGAAACATGGGTGAAAATAACAGGTTTGTTGGACGAAACGACATATAAAGGAGCACTATTTCCGCTTGTAAAAGTAAGTAAAGTAGAGAAAATCAATACGCCTATAGATCCGTATGTATACGATGGTTTACCACAATGAAAAAGAACTAATTCTTCATATTTTCATGAAATAGACTCATAATTGCGGTAACAAAAAAATAAAGATAAGAGTAATTTGGTTTGTTAAAAATATGGGTAGAAGGAGATATGCGATGAGCTGGGTTACTTATAAACCAACATTTGAATTTGATAACTATAACCATTTTATTCGGGCAAATACGGCGTGGATTGGGCATTTAGACTTTGCATATGATTTAGTAAGGTTTGAAAAGCCGGAAGTATTAGTCGAGTTAGGTACACATTTAGGAGCTTCTTTTTTCAGTTTTTGTCAAGGGGTAAAGGATGGGGGATTGGCTACAAAATGTTTTGCTGTAGATACTTGGACGGGAGATGAGCATACAGGTCCATATGGAGAAGGCGTTTATCAAATCGTAGAGAAAGTCGTAAATACGAGTTATCCCAATATAGGTAATTTAATTCGTTCTACTTTCGATGAGGCCGTTGATCAATTTCAAGATGGAACGATAAACTTGTTGCATATTGATGGCTATCATACGTATGAAGCAGTTTCTCATGATTATAAAACATGGTTACCGAAACTTGCGAATAACGGTATTGTGTTATTTCATGATATTGAGGTGAAAGATCGAAACTTCGGCGTGTATAAGTTTTGGGATGAAGTCACAGCAAAGCACCCTCATTTTCAGTTCCAGCATTCATATGGACTCGGCGTATTATTTCCGAAAGGTTGTAGCGATAAGTTTGTGGAAATACTTAAAAATAAAGAAGAAATACAAAATATGTATAAATAAAAGTGGAGCATGCATCATTTGAATGATGCATGCTTTTTTGTGTGGGGAATAATGATATTCCTTTAAACGGTGAGGATAATAGTAAAAAGTTTGATGGTGGCAAATATTAAAAAAGTTACTCTTTGATTGTTAAATATAAAAAATGTAACATTTTTTATATTTTCCATTGCGAAAAGTAGCATCTACTTTTACAATAGAAAAGGTGTCCAATATATTATACTGGAAAAATAAATCGAAATAATATGAAAATTTTGTTTTGTCTTCGCTAATTGTATATTACATACATGTAAGACGACACACGTCATGTTATCGACTTGTAAGGAGAGAAAAAAATGAAAAGTGTAAGATTACCATCGATGCTAGAAATCATAGTTCTTTTATTACTATTTCTTGCTGTTGTCTTTTCCTTCCAAACGATTTTTGATCTCCCAATTCAATTAGCGCTATTTATTTCATGGTTTTTAGTAATTGCGCTTGGATTAAGATTAGGATTTCGTTATCAAGAATTGCAAGATGCAATTACGAAAGGGATTTCTAACGGATTAGAAGCAATACTGATTTTAGTTGCAGTAGGTGCTTTAATTGGAACATGGATTGCTGGTGGCGTTGTACCAACATTAATCTATTATGGATTAGAATTTATTCACCCTAGCATATTCCTATTAGCAACATTAATTATTTGTTCGATCACTTCTATCGCGACAGGAACATCATGGGGAACAGTTGGAACAGCAGGTATTGCTATGATGGCGATTGGTGAAGGGCTTGGTTTACCACTTCCACTTGTTGCTGGTGCAGTTCTTTCAGGAGCTTATTTCGGCGACAAATTATCACCACTTTCTGATAGTACTGTTCTGGCAGCTTCTATGGCGAAAGTAGATGTTATTGCTCACGTTCGAGCTATGCTCGTATTAGATGTTCCGGCTTACATTATTACTAGTATTATGTTTACTGTAGCTGGTTGGATGTATGGCGGAGATAACGTAGATTTAAATCGAGTAGAGTTTTTAAAAGAAGCTTTATTAAAGCAATTTGATATTAAAATATGGATGCTTGTTCCAGCGGTCATTGTTATTGTTCTATTAGCACTAAAGAGACCGTCTATGCCAACAATTGCAATGGGAGCTTTAATTGGTGCAATTTGGGCAACTCTTTTCCAAGGAATGAACTTTGGAGATGCCATTGGAACAGCGTATAATGGATTCTCAATTCAATCTGGTGTTGAATTTGTGGACAAGTTATTAAACCGTGGTGGAATTAACGGTATGCTTGGATCAGTAGCCGTTATTATTTTCGGTTTAGGATTTGGTGGACTACTTGAAAAACTAGGTGTTTTAAAAGTAATCGTATCAAAATTTGAGAAGAAATTAAATTCTGCAGGTAATGTAACATTGTCTACATTAATCGTGGCATTCTTAGCGAATATATTTGGTTGTGCAATGTACGTATCATTAATTTTAACACCGAAAATTATGGAAGAAAGCTATGATAAATTAAAAATAGACCGACGTGTATTAGCACGTAACTCAGAAGTAGGTGGAACGTTAACTTCAGGTATGGTTCCATGGTCTGATAATGGTATTTTTATGGCTGGTATTTTAGGTGTAGCAACGTTCTCATACGTTCCGTTTATGTGGTTAAGCTTCGTATCGTTAATTTTAGCAGTTATTTACGGATATACAGGCAAATTTATTTGGTATGTTGATGATGCTGAAAAAGGAAAAGAAGCATCATAAATAAAAAATCACCTTCTACGTGTTGTAGAAGGTGATTTTTTATTTTGTAATAGGAGTTGAAGAAGTTATCTCAACCTCATATTTAGCAATTTTTTGTCGTATCTTTTTCTGCTAATTGACGAACAAGTTCATATCCAATTCCTTTATTTGCACCTGTTATGAAAGCATATTTTTTCGTATTGAATTCCTCCAGTAGTGTTATAGTAGGTTACAAAGGAAAGGGTACAGCCTAAACTTAAGTTTAGGCCAAGAGGAATTTTTAAAAATAAGTATAGAATATCTACATATATGAGTGAGAATTCTTATCATTTAAGAGAAAGTCTGTTATTATAAGAAATGTAGGTATTTTATTTTCAAGGGGATGAAAAAATGGAGTACAGAATTGAAAGAGATACAATAGGAGAAATTAAAGTTCCAGCTGATAAATTATGGGCAGCACAAACACAACGTAGTAAAGAAAACTTTCCGATTGGCACAGAGCAAATGCCGCTTGAAATTGTAAAAGCATTTGCCATTTTAAAGAAGAGTGCAGCACTTACTAATAAAAAATTAGGAAAGTTATCAGAAGAAAAAGCAGAAGCAATTGTGACAGCAGCTGACGAAGTGATTGTAGGGAAATGGAATGAACATTTTCCACTTGTCGTATGGCAAACAGGTAGTGGTACTCAGTCAAACATGAATGTGAATGAAGTAATTGCAAACCGAGGGAATCAAATTTTGAAAGAGAAGGGATCTGACGTACATATTCATCCGAATGATGATGTGAACATGTCTCAAAGTTCAAATGATACTTTCCCAACTGCGCTTCATGTAGCATGTGTACTCGCAGTAGAAAATCACGTGTTACCAGCAATTACGAAATTAAAAGAAACGTTAGCAGAAAAAGTAACTGCATTTGAACATATTATAAAAATTGGTCGTACACATTTACAAGATGCGACACCGTTAACATTAGGACAAGAAATTAGTGGATGGCACCGTATGCTTGAAAAAACAGAGCGTATGATTGCAGAGAGCAATACATATATGAAAGAGCTTGCGATTGGTGGTACTGCAGTTGGAACAGGTATAAACGCCCATCCTAAATTTGGTGAGATGGTATCTGAGGAAATTAGCCAATTTACAGGTAAGCAATTTATTTCTGCACCAAATAAATTCCATGCATTAACGAGTCATGATGAAGTTGTATATACGCATGGGGCATTAAAAGCATTAGCAGCGGATTTAATGAAGATCGCTAACGATGTGCGCTGGCTGGCAAGTGGTCCACGTAGTGGGCTAGGAGAAATTATTATTCCAGCAAATGAGCCAGGAAGCTCTATTATGCCAGGAAAAGTAAATCCAACGCAAAGTGAAGCGTTAACGATGGTTGTAGCACAAGTGATGGGAAATGACGCAACAATCGGATTTGCAGCGAGCCAAGGCAATTTTGAGTTAAATGTATTTAAACCTGTTATTGCATATAACTTCTTACAATCTGCTCACTTATTAGCAGATGCAATTGTTTCATTTAATGATAATTGTGCAGTTGGTATTGAAGCAGATGAAGAAGTCATTAAAGAGAATGTGAATCGTTCATTAATGCTTGTTACAGCATTAAACCCGCATATCGGATATGAAAATGCAGCGAAAATTGCGAAGCATGCTCATAAAGAAGGGCTAACTTTAAAAGAAGCAGCGCTGCAATCTGGACTACTAACAGAAGAACAATTTGATGAAATTGTCGATCCGAAAAAAATGATTGCTCCGAAAGAGTAATAAAAACGCCAAGATTCTTCGTTTAGAATCTTGGTTTTTTTTATTACTGTAAGTGCCAAAATATATTATTTGTTAGCAGACATATTCAATATTTTCATATGTGGGCAGTTTTCTTTTAAAAGTGCAATGAATTTTTCTTCTTCTTGTGGTACGAAAGTTGTCACAGAGTCGAATAAATTATAATGGATTTCTAATTGCTGTCTAGTCCATTTCTTTGAATGAAGTTTTTTACCAGAGTATTTAATGTGGCGAATATCTTCAAAGGGAATTTCAGTACGTAGTATGAAACCATGTTTTACGAAAAGAGATGATTCCGTTACGTTGTAGTGAGAGAAATAGAATGAAGAAAGATTCACGATATTTAGCAGCATCATGAGGGTGAAAAAAATAGAATTTTCATTTTGGAAGAATAGCGAAATGAAAAAAATCATGATAAATAATGTAATAAAAATGACGTGAAATGGATTTTTTTTCGCTTTAAATTTCAAGTTAGTCACCTCGGTATACGTGTACTTTAACTAAATTAAATCATAACATCGTAATAAAACGTGTGAATATGCATAATTGCATATTCACACGTTTTATTATTCATGTAAAATTTCTTGATGGGATAAATTCAAAAGAAGTTTTGTAATAGTGGAGTGGCATGAAGTGACTTACAAGAATAGAAAGATAGCGTTAGTCATAATTAGTTGTATGACGGTTATGGGTAGTTGTGCAAAGAAATTTGTTGAGGATGGAAATCGAAAACATATATTTGTAGAGGTAAGTAAGGTTTTAGTAGAGACTGTAAATAGAATATATAAAAAGTAAAAGGTGTTTTCTTATATGGAAACACCTTTTTTGTAGTTAAAATTGAATGTATTTTCTCCAAATGACCATATTCACTAATCGCATATGTATTTTTAGCGATTTGCTTAATAGTAAACCAAGAGTCTTGTAGAATATTCATCTTCTATTTCACATCCTATAAAATGAATTTACATAAACATATTCGCTTTTCATTGGTTAAAACCTTTTAGTAGACGTTTTTATAAAAGTTTATAAAATAGGTAAACGAAATATTGAAAAGTTTGTTTTGATTATGTTAAGATGATGAAGTGATAATAAACGTTATTGATATTTGTCTATTTTAAAACAAACATTTTAAAGGAGTGTTTAGTATGAGTGATATTTCAGAGAAGTTTTGGGATGCCTCAGTTGAGGAGTTGAAGAAAGGGTATGTATTTGAAGCGGAAGCAGAGGAATATATTTGTTTAGCGTGTGGAGAAGCGTTTATTAAGGGTGTTATTTATCAAGATAATCAAGTTTTGTATGAAGCAGAGAAGTTTGTACAATTGCATGTGCAAAACGAACATACGTCGATGTTTGATTATTTATTAAATCTAGATAAGAAGTATACAGGTTTAACTGATTTGCAAAAGAAGATGGTTCAGTTTTTCCATATGGGGCTGAATGATAAAGAGATTGTGAAAGAGATGGATGGCGGAAGTACTTCAACCATCCGCAATCATCGGTTTACCCTTCGAGAGAAAATGAAGCAAGCGAAAGTGTTTTTGGCGTTAATGGAACTGTCAGAAGAAAAATCAAAAGTACAAACAAAATTTGTACCCATTCATAGAACAGCAACGATGGTAGATGATCGTTACAATATTACAGAAGAAGAAAATGATGAGGTGTTAAAAACGCATTTTACAGAGGGATTAGATGGACCGCTTTCTAAATTTCCAAAAAAGCAAAAGCGTAAATTAATTATATTACGTCATTTAGTGACGAAGTTTGATAGTAATAAAAAGTACACTGAAAAAGAAGTAAATGCTATTATAGAAAGCGTATATCCGGATTTTGTAACTTTGAGAAGATATTTAATCGAATACGGGTTTTTAGATAGAACAGCTGATGGAAGCCAATATTGGGTGAAGTTATAATAACATAGGAAAGAATATGAATAGAAGCACACCATTACAACAAATATACAAAAAGATGGAAGTTGAAAAACAGATTTTTAATAAAAGGAGAAATGAAATTTGAAACCACCTACAAATAACAATAAAGAAGGTGCGGAGTCACATAAGTTAGAAAGTGAGAGTAAACCGATTTGGAAATCGATGTCCATGTTTTTAGTACCGTTACTATTAAGTAATGTACTACAATCAGTTGGACAATTATTCGGTATGGTAGTAGTAGGAAGATGGCTTGGAGTGAATGATTTAGCGGCCATATCGGCATTCTTCCCATTATTTTTCTTACTTGTTTCATTCGTAATTGGTATTGGTTCAGGGAGTTCCATTTTAATTGGTCAGGCGTTTGGGGCAAAAAACGAAGATCGTTTAAAAGCGATTGTTGGTACGACGCTAACATTTACCTTTATTATTGGAGTTGTGTTAGCGATAGTAGGTAGTATTTTTGCAATGGATATTATGCGCCTTATGGGGACGCCAGAAAATATTATTGAAATAAGTGTACATTATGCACGTATTTTATTTATATCGATGCCAATCTTATTTTTATATTTCGCATACACAACGTTTATGAGAGGTACAGGAGATTCTAAAACGCCATTTTACTTTTTAATTGTAAGTACAGCGCTAAATATGATCTTATTACCAATCCTTATTTTTGGATGGTTAGGTGCTCCAAAATTAGATGTGTATGGAGCAGCCTATGCTTCTGTTATATCTACAGTTATTACGTTTATTGTCATGTTAGTGTATTTAAAGAAGAAAAATCACCCGCTACAATTAGATAGTACGGTAAGGAAATATCTTCGAATGGATTGGGGTTTATTAAAGTTATTACTACGACTCGGTATTCCAGCAAGTGTTAATATGATATTAGTTTCATTATCAGAAATTGCGGTAATCGCGTTTGTAAATCGTTACGGTTCGGATGCAACAGCAGCTTATGGCGTTGTGAACCAAGTTGCAAGTTATGTACAAATGCCAGCCGTTAGTCTTGGTATTACAGTCTCCATTTTTGCTGCACAATCAATTGGTGCGAATCAATTTGATCGATTGCAGAAAGTTGTGAAGGCCGGAATTATTATGAACTACGTCATCGGTGGTGTGCTAATATCACTCATTTACTTGTTCTCAAGAGACATTCTAGCACTATTTTTAACGAGTCAAACTACAATTGAAATTGCTCATAGCCTAGTTATGATCACATTATGGAGTTATTTAATTTTCGGTCATGCGCAAATTATTAGTGCGACAATGCGAGCAAGCGGTACAGTATTATGGCCAACTGTTATTGGCGTCGTATCAATTTGGCTTGTTGAAGTACCTGTAGCGTATTACCTTTCTTACCATACAAGTCTTGGCATAGAAGGGATATGGATTGGATACCCAGCAGCATTTATTGTCAGCTTAATACTACAATATGCATATTATAAGCTTTCATGGCAGAAGAAACGAATTACACGATTAGTGAGCTAAACACTAAAAATGTCCCTAAGTTATTATACTTAGGGACATTTTTTATAAGTGCAGATTTACAAATAGCTTTTTAAAGTAATATCAAAATGTTGTCTAATGAGTTTATTATCACTCATATAAAATTCCCACGCTTTTTCTGGTTCACCGATAATTTCAAAAGATTCTTCTGTAATATATAAGGCGCAATTATCTTCTAGTGCAATGCCTTCTATATTACCTTGATGATTTTGTAAAAAGGAATGGAAGGCGTTCATTCTATTTAATTGATTATAATGTGGACAAAACCTTTTGTTCACAATGCCCCAGCCGTTACTCTCTATATAACCAGAACCTTCATAATTTGAGCGGATACTAGATGTGAACCAACACATAGCACCAGCGCTACACCCTGCAATGAGCGTTCCTTGCTGCAGAGCCAATAGTAATTTTTCATCGAGCTTATGTTCTTTCCATTCTGTAATCATTTGAATATAGTTCCCGCCACCGAGATAAATTAAATCAGCAGACTGAATCATTTCGTCTATTTCATATTTAGAAGGTGTATCGGCTATAATACGTAAAATTTGTACGTCACAGTGTAATTGTTTTTCGAATGTGTCTAAAAATAATTTTATATAGCTTTCATCATCATGACTAGCTGTAGGAATGAATAATACTTTCGGATACTGTTTATTTGTTAATTCTATAAGTCGCTCATTAATAGGCGAGTGATTTGAATCTTGTAAATCACCGCCACCAATGACAGCTAATTTCATAGTAAAGCACCACCTAATCATTTTCGTTATATAAAAATTCGATAGAAGAGAGTTACATTCCTTCTCTTACGTAATGAATAAGTAGAAAATGGGGTTTAAATATATTGGAATAATAAAGGTGATAGTGGCTATATAGGAAAATGAATTAGAAACAGTTTATCCCGCAATAACGGGCAGTAAGAACCGCATCTCAAAATTCAGCGGAAGCAAAGAAGTTAGGCGGGGGATGAACAAAACCCCTACTGATTAAAGTTTCACCTTATTGTTATATAATGCTTCTTACTATTGTTTCAAAATATGGAAACAATATGTTTAAATAGATATAACGAAGCATGAATTCATATTGAATGAGTGCCTATCCTTTAAAAAAGAACTGAAAATAATAGAGATTTTACAAATGAGTTTTTACTTTTAATAGGAAGTTGTATTACAATATGGTAAAATTATTTCAATATATTTATTTAATATAAAAATACAAAGAGGGAGCGTGAAAAAAGTGGATTTTCGATTTGAATTTACAACGAAGGTGAAAGAATACTTGGATGATGAGAAGGATGAAAAAATAATAAAAGATGGACATAGAGATATCATTTTTCAATATTTATATCCACTAGAGAGTGAAATTGGTATTTATAAAAATCCTAACTTTACTTTTTTTGCATCAGGAAGACGCTCGCATATCGTATTAGAAAACATTGAATTTAAAACAGAGGTAAATGTAAAAAGTAACATCATTGAAATTACAAAAATAGTGGATAATGTCGTTATCCCGTTAGATACTATCGTAGCGAAAGATCGGGAATTGTTTGCACTTGGGCGTAATGAGAAGTTTAGTGTACAAATATTAGAGCAGTATCTGTTTGAAACATTTGGAGAAAAGTTAGGTTTACAGTAAATGGAATTTGGGAGTGGATTTTAGTGTATAGCATTCATAATTGACCTTTTATTTCATTTATACTACAATTCGTAGTGTGAAAGGAGCTATACGATGTTTACTCAAAACTATAAGCTAAATGAACAAGGGCTAAATCATTTCTTTGGACCGCTTGAAGCAAAGATTATGGAGATTGTTTGGTCTAGTGAGGGTATTACGATTAAAGAAGTACAGCAGAAATTAAGTGAAGAATCACCTGTAAATTTTAATACTGTAATGACAGTTATGAACAGGTTAGTAGAGAAATTACACTTAGAAAAGCAGACTATGAAAAGAAGTGGAATATATCGTGCTGTACAAACAAAAGATGAATTCTTATCCAATCAAACGAAGAAAATGACACAGGAATTGATGGGGGAATTTGGTGATTTAGTTGTAAATCATATGCTAGATGAATTAGAGCAAGTTGATCCGACTTTAATAAAAAAGTTAGAAGATAAATTGAGTCAGTTAAAAAAAGAGGATTAATGAAATGAAATGGCAAATGCGTAAAATCGTATTGTTAGCAGTCATTGTTAGTTCCCTCTTTTTTAGTATGTTAGTGTATTACGTTACATATCCATTTCTGTTTCAAAATAAGGCGTTCTTTCTTTCGAATTTTTGCTTGTTTCAGTTAGAAAAACATATGAAAGAATTATCATTCATTCGTATTATAATCGCTGGATTTCTACTACTTACTGTGTTTATTGTTTGCAAAAGAATGTGGCGACAATTTTTTGATACTAAAAGATTACAAAAAGTACTTATTCCCTTCGTTCGAAAAGGAAAACAAATATATATATTGCCGACTGCGGAAGTTGCGGCATTTACAATTGGGTTATTTCGTCCGAAAGTTGTCGTGTCAGAAGGGATGCTTCAAACATTTTCAGCTGAAGAAATGGATGCGATTATTTTTCATGAAGAATATCATCAAAACAATCGAGACCCATTAAAATTATTTTGTTTTACGTTATTAGCAGAAGGAATGATATACATCCCGATATTAAAAGGGCTATTGCAGCGCTATCATGTGTATCAAGAGTTAGCTGCAGATAAGTATGCAATGCGGAAAATGAAATCTAAATTCGAGTTAGGAAGCGCATTATTAAAATTAATTAAAATAAAGACAATGGAAAATCGATGTGTTACAGCTTCATTTGCAAAAACAGCAATAAATTTACGAATTGAGCAAGTGTTACATGAAAAAGTTGTTAAGCTCAATATGCCGTTACATACGAATTCGGTATATGTAACAGTAGGTTTATTTTGTATGTCGGTTGTACTGATTGTCGGAGAGTGCATATAGCCTCTTTTTTTTAAGTATTAACACTACTTTATGTAGTGTGTTTAGGAGGAAGAAAAGTGAAGAAACTAATTGTGATTATACTAGCCGGAGCACTAATTTGGGCCGGAGTGAACTTTTATAATACAAAGAAAGAAGAAAAGGAAAGAAAAGAAAAACAAGCGGAGTTACAAAAAACAGAAGTATTACCACAAGTAGGATTTAAAGCACCAAACATAACGTTAAAAGGACTAGACGGGAAGTTGTATTCGTTACATGATGCAAAGGGAAAACCGTATCTTATTAATTTTTGGGCATCATGGTGTGGTCCATGTGAAATGGAGGCACCTGACTTAGTTCGTATGTATGATAAATATAAAAAGGATGTTGAAATCTTTGCGGTAAATGCAACAATCGGAGATCCAGTGCAAGAAGCGAGCGCTTTTGCGGATCGTCACGGATTTAAGTTTCCTGTTTTACTAGATATGGACGGAGTAGCTGGATTAGACTATAAAGTATTTTCTTTACCAACGACGTTTTTTGTTAATAAAGATGGCATTATCGTAGAGCAAGTACGAGGCGTATTACCTCCAGATCAATTAGAAGAGAAATTTAAGAAATTAATTGAGAGTTAAAGAGGGGATTTTGTATTAATGGAGTGGATCGTGAGGTTACAACCCGTATCTCTTATAATTGGAAGTCTATTTGGATTTATGTTGATGAAACGAAAGATGAAGAACGAAAGTGTACCATATGAAAAAATGATGGATGCAGTAACAAATGCTTTTCTTATCATCGTATTTTTATGGAAATTTGCACCGGCAATTTTAAATCCAGTATGGGCTATTAGGTCGCCACTGCAAGCATTATTAGCTATAGGAAGTATGAAACATATTATAGTAGGATGCATAATTGCAAGTGTATACATTGTTTGGAAAAGTAAAAAGGGGCAATTTTCACTTCGCATTTTACTTGATACATTGCCTATTGGACTATGTATGAGTATTGTTTTCTATTTTCTATTCCACCACAAAATAGGAGTACAAACGACACTGCCTTGGGGTGTGAAAGTATATGAATCTAAATTTTTATATCACCCCGTTTTTGTATACGAGATCATCCTTGCCCTGTGTCTATTGGGCTTATTATGGATGAAAAATGAAAGGCTCGGAAATGGAAAGAACATAAGTGTTTTTCTAATAGTTGAGGGTGTTGCTCATATTATTCTTTCGCTTATTAGTGAACAGAATTCGATTTTATTTGGTTTATCGATGCAGCAAATACTCAGTTTTTGTGTTCTGAGTTTAGGGATTTTGTTCGTGCCGAAAAAATAAAAATAGCCATGTACGGAGGAATCCGCACGTGGCTATTTTTATTACATCTATTAAAAAATCGGTGGAGTAACAGAAAATAAAACAATCGCATTTTTCTCAAATTGATTTACCCATTTATGTTTTAAATAAGCGGGTATTTTTACACTATCACCCGTTTCTAATATGTATTCTTCTTCATTTAAATGTAATGTGATTTTCCCTTCTAATACAAATACTAATTCTTCACCCTTATGTTCTAGTACATTTTCTGATGAAGCTGTATTCGGCGGGACAGTCATAATCGCTGTTGCTAAATTTCCTGTGAAATCAGGTGATAGCATTTCATATGATAAATTATCGATAATCATTTTTTTACGTTTATGAGAGCGTACAATTAAATCGTCTGTATTTGTATCTTCAAGTAAAAAGCTAAATGTTGGAACATCAAGCGCTTTAGCGAGAACTTTTAATGTTTGGATAGAAGGGTTAGCAGATCCGCGTTCAATTTGACTTAACATAGATGGTGTAATATCGGCCATCTTTGCTAGTTCTTTACTCGTTAAACCTTTTTCCTTTCTTTGTTTTTCAATTTTTTTACCAATATCTATATTTTCCATAATGAAAATCTCCTTGCTAATTATTAAATTATATTTAAATAAATTAAATTAAAATTAACTAAAGTGAATAATTTATGTTAAACTATATTAAAATTAATTTAATTATAATTTATTAAATTGTAAGCTACAAGGTGATAAGGAGGAAGAGGAATGAAGGAAATAGAGAAATTAAAAGAGGAATATCCACTCTTAAATAAATTAATCGCAACAGAAGAAGTGTTTTGGGTGAATCCGAATATGGAAAAGTATGAAACGGCAATAAAAGATTCGCCACTGAATGAAGAGAATGTAAAAGATGCGGAAGAGAGGTTAAAGCGTTTTGCACCATATATTGCGAAAGTTTTTCCTGAAACGAAAGAGACTAACGGCATAATTGAATCACCTTTAGTGAAAATCCCTTCAATGAAACAAGCTTTAGAGAAAAATTATGAGCAACCTATTTTAGGAGAATTATTATTAAAATGTGATAGTCATCTTCCGATATCAGGGTCAATTAAAGCTAGGGGCGGCATTTATGAAGTGTTGAAGCATGCTGAACAATTAGCGTTGCAGTATGGTATGTTAACAGAAGAAGATGATTATTCCATTTTAGATAGTGATACATGTAGAGAGTTTTTTGCCACGTATTCTATCGCAGTCGGTTCAACAGGAAATTTAGGGCTAAGCATTGGGATTATGAGTGCGAAACTAGGTTTTAACGTAACGGTTCATATGTCAGCAGATGCGAAACAATGGAAAAAAGATTTATTAAGAAGTAAAGGTGTAAATGTTATTGAATATGAAGCTGATTACAGTAAAGCTGTAGAAGAAGGAAGAAGGCAAGCAGATGCAGATCCTAGCTGTTATTTTGTAGATGATGAAAACTCACATGATTTATTTTTAGGATACGCAGTAGCAGCCTCGCGTTTACAAAAACAATTAGAAGAGTTAGAGATTGTAGTGGATGAAGAACATCCTTTATTCGTTTATCTACCATGCGGAGTAGGGGGCGGACCTGGCGGAGTCGCATTTGGTTTAAAGTTATTGTATAAAGACAACGTACACTGTTTCTTTGCCGAGCCTACGCATTCTCCATGCATGTTACTCGGTTTAATGACAGGACTTCATGATAAAATTGCCGTTCAAGATATCGGGATTGATAATGTAACAGACGCGGACGGACTAGCGGTAGGAAGACCGTCTGGATTTGTCGGTAAAACGATAGAACCATTTTTGAGTGGAAATTACACAGTAAGTGATGAAGAGTTATATAGATTATTAAAAGAACTAGCTGATACGGAAAATATTTATTTAGAGCCTTCTGCATTAGCTGGTATGATAGGACCAGTGAAAGTATGTACAGAAGATGAGTATTTACAAAAACAACAGTTAACAGAGAAGATGAAGAAAGGTACTCATATTGTGTGGGGAACGGGAGGTAGTATGGTTCCAGAAGATGTGATGAATGGGTATTATAAGAAAGGTTTAGAATTAATACTGTAAGGAAAATGAGGCTAGTTATAGTCTCATTTTTTCATGTACATAAAAATCTTTGTTATTTTCACATATGTTCTTTATAGTATAGATATAAAGGATTACTAAGATCGAATAAATATAACAAAAAAGCTTTATTTTACATAATAAGAGGATGTGTATACGATGTCATTACAGACTAAATATATAGCGGGTATTTCGCTTGGGGTTATGGGGGTAGGTTTTGCGGCTTCTATTCCTTTTCAAGGGTCGGTAGCTGGTGAGATTATTCAAGGTGGATTTGAAGCTGGGTTAGTTGGTGGACTTGCGGATTGGTTCGCAGTTACAGCTTTATTCCGTCATCCGATGGGAATTCCAATTCCGCATACAGCTTTGTTACCGAAAAACCGTAAACGAGTAACGAAAGGGCTCATCAATACGTTAGAAAATGAGTGGCTAACGAAAGAAAGTATTACGAATAAAGTAAAAGAAATGCAACTAGCACAAATGGTGCTGCAAATTGCAGAGAGAGAAATGCAGTCTAATGCTGTGAAAAAAGGGATTGTAACGATTGCTGAGAAGGCGATTGTTTCAATAGATACGGAAAAATTAGCGGTTATTATTGAAAAAGAATTAAAAACGTATTTGCATACAATGAATACAAGTAACATCTTACAAGTGCTTGTTGATCAATTAGTTGTGCAAGAATATGATGAGAAGACACTGGATTATATTTTAGTAAAAGTAAAAGATTGGACAGCGCAAGATGAAGCACGCTATCAGCTCGGAAGTTTAGGGATGAAGGCGATGGAAAATATAAAAGTAGATGGATTTTTACAGTTTACATTGAAGTCGTTTATGAATATTGTAGATGAAGATAAAATTGGCGGCATTTTGCAGAAATTCATTATTAGCAATATTAACAGCTTACAAGATGCGGATAATAGCACGAGACAGCTTATATTAGCAAAAATTCGTCAAGAAATTATAAATGTAAAAGAAAATGAAGCGTTACTACAAGAATTAGAAAATTGGAAAGAAAAATGGATTTCAAATTGGAATGCTACTGACAAAATTAAAGAGATGTTGGAACAAGCGCAGCAAAAAGCAGTTGCCTTTGTAAACAATGAAGAATTTGCGGATAAGTATGTTATTCCATTTTTGCAAAAACAAATGAATAAAATAAAAGATGACGAAGTGACTGTTCAAAAAATAGAAGATTGGTTACAAAAACAAGTTGTGAAGCTTGTTGAGAATAACCATTCGAAAATCGGAAAGCTAGTGCAAGAAAATCTTGATAAGTTAGATGATAAAACGTTAATTGAAATGATTGAAAATAACGTCGGTAAAGATTTACAATGGATCCGAGTAAACGGAGCTGTTTGCGGATTTATGATTGGCTTAGTGTTAGAGGGAATTAAAGCGATTATATGAGAAAAACCTTCCACAATTGTGGAAGGTTTCTTATTTTTCAATAACACTCATATTTAAATTGTAAGCTTTCTCAATGCTTAATTTGTACGTTCCATTTCCAGTTTTAATCGAATTTTTATACCAATGTTCTTGTTCGTTTAATTCTGGATTTTCTTCTGAAGTATTCTCTTCTTTTTTCGTTAAATCTTCAACTTGTTCCCAAGGTGTGTTTCCTTGGGATTCTTTTTTGTTTGTTATGGCGATTAAAGATACATCGCTTTCTTTCGTTAAATGAACAGATACATTTGAACTTTCCTGTACAAACCAATTATTTTGTAATTGACCTGGATAAAGGGATAGTTCGTTATTTGAAGCACGAACTTCTACATTTTTATTTTGTGGAAGAACGAGTGTCGGTTTGACCTGTGGTGCGGAATTCCATAACGTATGTTGAACTGGTAATGATTTTAAAGTGATATACATCGTTTCCCCGGCTGTTTCAACGGAAAGAAAATCTTCTTGTTTTAAATTAAGTTTTTCATTAGCTTTCGTCGTCATTTCATATGTTCCAAGAAGATGAATTTGATTTGTATCATTTCCCTCTATTGTTAGAGGGTACTGTCCTGCATCCACTACAATTTTTTTGATAGATTCAGGTATATTAAGTTGTCCACTTGGAATATTACTCGTTTGGCGAGTGGTATGAATAGAATGACGAACTTCATCTAGCAATCCAGTTGATAATAAACAGTAAAAAGCAATGCCAACACTTCCTAAAACACCGATAAAGAAAATACTAAAAATATCATATTTAATAAATGATTGTTCCTTCTTAGAAAATAGAAGGTAAAGTAAAATTTCCACGCCAAGTATAATAAGTAAAACAGGCCACCATGCTGTTAAGGAATCTAATACCTCAGTACCTTTTATAACTGAAAATAGTAAGAAGCAACCTAATGCAATAATAGAAAGCCCCATTGAAAATGTTCCAACGCGCCATGTTCTCATTCTTTCGTACCACCTTTATTTTCTTTATTTCCAAGTAACAATTTAAAGCCGCCACCAATTAAGAGGAGTGCAACGATAGATGTTTGGAAATAGCGATAATACAGCTCGCTAAGATGAATGTTAAATATAGTTGCGAAGTAATCATTCAAAATAGGAAGGACTGTTTGATCTAATAAATAATAACCCCCGAGTGTAATTAACCCGATACCGATCCATCTTTGATGATTAATAAAATAATCAATGATAGGTTCGTCATGTACACGTTCTTTTCCATACTTTGCAGTTTGCTGTAAAGCGTCAAAGAAGCTATAGAACCAAATGATTGGTACTAAAAATAAAAACGCTGAAAGTCTTAATAAGTCAAGTAAATAGATGGAAAGTAAAAAGGCTGCCATAAGCTGGAGGCCTCGTCGCTGTAAGCCTAAATACATATGTCCCGCTCCAGGAAACATCGCTAAAATAGAAGCGAATGTTTTACTTTTCTTTCCTTGTTCACGGTGCTCTTCAAAATCTTCAAAAATAGTGCGGTCAACTAATTGCTCACCACGTTCTTTTTTCTGGAGTTGCTGAACAACATCGAAGAAATTATAAATCCATAAAACAGGTAACGTCACGAGAAAGATAAGGAAACTTTCTTGAGATGTTAAAAGGGCAACGAAAATGATCATACTTCCGATTCCTGTACAAGCTACTAAAAATGTAAGTCCACGTTGCATAAGCCCTAATTGAAAATGACCAAGTCCAGGGATGATGGAAAGAAGAATGATATAAAATCGTTCGCTCTCTTTAGAGGACTCTGTTAATTCTCCGGTTGCTTGTTTTTTCGATTGGTTAATAATCGTGATAACTAAATCTAGTAAGTTGACCACCCATAACACGGCTAGTAAAAATAGAGAAAGAAAAGCAATATCACGCGCTCCCAATGCTATTGTACAAAATGCTGCAAAGATAAATAGAAATACAGCCCCTCCGCTATATACAATAAACCGTCCAAATTTCTTTAAATATAAATGTCCAAGCCCAGGAATTAGCCCTAATACAAGTGCTAAAAAGGGGTTTTTATTCATGCTTTGAACCTCCGTTCTTTTTTGATGTGTCTACCGATTTGTTTACAATTTGTTGTGAGATAGAAGACTCGTTATGTTTTGAAGATTTCTCGAAATTTGATGTCGCTGTGAAAATATATTGGAATAAACCACTTACCATAAAAATAATTGTAGCTGCGGTTGCAATTATGTAGTGAATAATCGTTCGCTTTAATGAGTTTGTTTTTATATTTTCATTAGGTTGTAGCGTTTTAAAATTAATTTGCGTCATAACTTCGTTCGTAAATGAATCATCATTTATCATTGGAAGGTTTTCCTGTTGTTCATCAATACTTTCCATATAAAGCGCTAAACAATGATCACATTCATAAAGATGTTCTTCCATAGATTCACGTTCATTACTTTCTATAACATCTAATGTATAATTGCGCCAATCTTCTTTTGAATAATGCATCATAGAAACTCTTCCTCCTTCCAATGTTTTTTAATCCATTTTCTTGCCCGATACAGTTTCATTTCGACTGTTTTCACTTCGATATTTTCCTGCAAAGCAATTTCGTAATAACTTTTTTCTTCTAAGTAATGTGCGAGAACGACATCACGGTAATTATGGGGAAGTTCTCTCAGTTTTTGAGCAATTAGTAATT
Organism: Bacillus cereus group sp. MYBK245-2; assembly: GCF_051916145.1. Lineage (NCBI taxonomy): Bacteria > Bacillati > Bacillota > Bacilli > Caryophanales > Bacillaceae > Bacillus > Bacillus cereus group sp. MYBK245-2. The sequence goes on from NZ_JBQAGB010000002.1 coordinate 305,595, forward strand.
TTTTTTCTTTCGTCAATAATAAATCCTCAATATTTTGAGAGGATTTTATATTTTCCTCAGTTTCTTTACATAAGGAGAGTTCTTCGTTTTCTCTAGCTTTTTTTCTCTTATAATCAATAGCGTGATTGGTGGCAATACGCGCCATCCACGTTTTTAATCCGCGAAATTGATAATTTGGGAGAGAGGCGTGAATTTTTACGAATACTTCTTGTGTAACATCTTTCGTATCTTCTTCATGTCTTAAAATAGAAAAGATAACTTGGAAAATATAGTGACGATATGTTTGCACAAGGATACGAAAAGCATGTTCGCTTCCTTGCTGTGCTTTTTCAATTAATTGTTTTTCCTCAATGGGTCTCTCCCTCCTTTTTGACGCATTCTATTATATAGACGTAAAGAATGATAAGTCACCCTACACATTTTGTAAAAAAAGAATAATATATTTTTTGCAGGTGAGCTAGATGAAAAAAGGTGTGAAAAAATGGTAAAGAGAAGTATATAATGAGCAAGTAGGAAATGTTACAGGGAGAAAGGATGTGAGTGTTAGTAGGGAAAGGTCCATACTAACAAACATGAAAATTAAAATATTAATAGCAGATGATAATTCTTTTATTAGAGAAGGCATGAAAATTATTTTAAATACATATGAAGAGTTCGAAGTAGTAGATACAGTAAATGATGGGAAAGAAGCAGTGGAATATTGCAAAAAGAACGACGTTGATATCGCCCTTTTAGATGTTCGCATGCCAAATATGAACGGGGTAGAGGCGACAAAATTCATTTGCGAAGAGACGAAAACGAAGCCGCTAATTTTAACGACGTTCGATGATGATGAATATATTTTGGACGCAGTGAAGAACGGGGCAAAAGGTTATTTATTAAAAAATAATGATCCAGAGCGTATTCGTGATGCGATAAAAGGAGTATATAACGGCCAAACAGTTATGCAAGATGTAGTTCTAGATAAAATTAAGTCTAATTTAATGGAAAGTAAAGAGGAAGAATGTAAAATAGATAAAAGTCTTTTTACTGAAAGAGAGCTGAGTATTATCGCATTAATTGCAAAAGGCTTTTCGAATAAAGAAATCTCGAAGCAACTTTTCATATCAGAAGGAACGATTGCAAATTATATTACGTCAGTTTTAGGGAAAACTGGACTGGAACATCGCACACAAATTGCTATTTATTACTTAACAGGGAAAGTTGATTAAAGGTATGGAATTTTGGTTAATTGTAAGTAAATTAATTGTATTTATATATATTGTGTTTAGTTACATTTATTTAAATGTTGCAAACTTACCATGGATTATACTGACTTTGCTTTTATATCTTTCTGTAAACGTGCTAATCTCTATATGTAAAAAAGATACGTACAAAAACATATTAACTTCTGTGTCGATTGGCTTAGTTATGTTATTTACATGGAAGATTCATCCGTTTTTCATTTTGTTTTTACCATTGAACTTATATGAAATTATATTTCGTTATATAGAGAAGAAATGGCAACTCTTTATCATTATGATGATTCCTATTATATTTACAAATGAAAGCATTCGAATGACATATGGATTAATTGTTGCATTTTCTTTCCTCGTATTAACGATGGCAGAACGGTATATATCGCGCGTATTAAAGCTTGAATCACAAAATGATAAGATGCGAAAAAATATGCAGCGGCTGACGAAAAGCTTAAATGAAAATAAAGAGTACATAAGGCAATCAGAGTACACATTTAAGTTAGAAGAGAGAAATCGACTTTCTCAAGAAATTCATGATAAAATTGGCCATTCGATGACAGGTGCACTTATTCAAATGGAAGCAGCAAAGAGATTAATGGCGATAGATAAAGAAAAATCTGCTGAGTTATTACAAAATGCAATTCATATTTCGAAAGATGGAATTGAAAGCATTCGGATTACATTAAAAAATATGAAGCCACCAACTGAGCAAATTGGTATTCATCGTATGAAATTATTCATAGAGGAATTTGCCGGTAAGCATGATGTGAATATTCCTTTCGTTTATAAAGGGAACTTAGATATGATTTCTCCTATACAGTGGAAGATTATCGGTGAAAATGTCACGGAAGCATTAACAAATGCGATGAAATATGCTGATGCGACAGTCATTGCAATCGATATTCATGTACTTAACAAGATGGTAAAGGTACAAGTGAAGGATAATGGAAAAGGTGCAATGCTTGTTAAAAAAGGTCTCGGTATTATGGGGATGGAGGAACGAACGGCGTCTGTAAACGGTAAAATTATAGTAGATGGAACAAGTGGTTTTTCAGTAACAATGTTACTGCCGATATGAGAATGAATCATCTCATATGAAAAAAGTGAATAATCTCATGTGAAAAGAATGAACTTCTGCACTGAGCAGGTTCATTCTTTTTGTTTATACTAAAAGCAGAGAAACCGAAATAGGGGTGAAACGATGAATACTTTAGAAATTAAAAATTTAACGAAAAAATTTGGTGATTTCATCGCAGTTGATAATATGTCTTTATCTATTAAAGAAGGAGAAATATTTGGCTTTTTAGGATCGAATGGTGCTGGTAAAAGTACAACGATAAATATGGTTGCTGGCTTGCTAAGAAGTAATGAAGGTGAAATTAGCATACTAGGAAAAAATATAAAGAAACATAATCGATTTGCGAAGATGAATATCGGTATCGTTCCGCAAGATATTGCGATTTATGAAGAGCTAACTGCCTATGAAAATGTGAAATTCTTTGCTGGATTGTATGGGTTAAGGGGTGCTGAGTTAAAAGCGAGAGTGGAGGAAGCGCTTCAATTTGTAGGGCTTAGCGATAAATATAAAAGTTATCCGAAAAATTTTTCAGGCGGGATGAAACGAAGGCTGAATATTGCTTGTGCGATTGCTCATAGACCGAAGTTAATTATTATGGATGAGCCGACAGTTGGAATTGATCCACAGTCAAGAAACTATATTCTCCAGTCTGTTCGGAAATTAAATGAAATGGGAAGCACGATTATTTACACGAGTCACTACATGGAAGAAGTAGAAGAGATTTGTACGAAAATCGCAATTGTTGATCACGGTAAAGTAATTGCAGAGGGCACGAAAGAACAGTTAAAAGCGATTATTACGGATACGAAAGACATTTGGATTGAAGTGAAGTCAGTAGAAAATTTAGATGTAGAACAGTTAAAAGAAATAAATGGAGTGAAAGCTGTTCAAATTGATGAGAATGTAATTAAAGTAAACTCGGATGCAGGGTTAAACAATTTAAATAAAATTATTCAGAACTTCATTAATCATGACATTGAAATTCGTTCGTTAGAGGAGCAGGCTCCAAACTTAGAAACAGTATTCCTTACGTTGACTGGAAGAAACTTACGAGATAAATAAAAGGTAAATGAAGAAAAGGTAAAGGGAGGTTCATCCATTGAACATCTTCAATATTGCAATTATGCATATGAAAAGAGATTTCAGGGACGTAAGAACTTTAGTTTTTATGTTAGCATTTCCAATTGTGCTTATGCTTGTATTAGGAACAGCATTAACAAACGCATTTAATAGTGATAGTCATTCAATTAAAGATATACAGGTGCTATATAAAGATGGAGCAAGTAGTACGTTTTCTCAAGCATTTGAAGCATTTGCGAAAGAAGTTGATAAATCAGGTATTCATTTTAAAAAAGCTTCTGGCAGTATAGATGGGAAAGAAGAAGTGAAGCAAAATAAATATGCTGCTTATGTAGAATTAAATAAAGATGGCGCAAAATTGTACGGAAGTGACAAAAGTAGTATTGAGGGAAGTATTGTGGAAGGCATGCTTACAACGTTTGTTGATAAGTACAATGTAGCAGCCGAAGTTGCAAAAGTAGATCCTAGTAAGGTGAGCGCAGTTATTTCAAACGGAAATCATAATGATTATATAAAAGAAACATCTTTACAAGCAGCGAAAAAGCCAGGTTCTATGGATTACTATGCAGTTGTAATGACGACGATGATTGCACTATATGCAGCGATGGGAGCCAGTTCTTTAATTCGAGGAGAACGAATACGTAAAACAGGAGATCGTCTCATTGCTGCGCCTATAAGTAAGGCTGAAATATTCATTGGAAAAGTAATTGGGAGCCTAGTAGCAAATGCTCTGTGCATATTGCTTGTCATGTTATTTAGTAAATTTGTTTTTCAAGCGAATTGGGGCGACCATCTTGGAATTATATTTATTATTTTATTAACACAGGTTTTTCTAGCAATTAGCTTCGGTTTAGGGATCGGATATATTACGAAAACAGCTGAAGCATCGAGAGCAATTATTATGGTAGTCGTGCAATTAGCTTCTATTTTTGGTGGTGCATATTTCGTAGTAGAAGAAAATTTCGTTACGAATTTATCACCATTAACGTGGGCAAATACAGCTGTTATGAAAATTATCTACGCGAATGATGTTGGGGCAGCACTGCCGGTAATAGGTTTAAACCTTGGAATTTCGGCACTCTTTTTATTAATTGCAATTATTGCATTACGTAGACGGGAGGGGCTATAGTATGAAAGATATTTTATGGCTCATACAAAAAACGTTATCTGTACTTTTGAAAAATAAAAAAAGTTTATTTATTATTATTAGCTTGCCAATAATAGGAACGCTCATCGCCTTTTCGGAATACGGAAATGTAGGGCAAGGAACGTTAAATATCGGGGTTATAAATAAAGAAAATCAACCTATAGCAAATGATACAGTGAAATTTTTAGAAGGATTAAAGCATGTAAATGTAAGTAAGATTAAAGATTCTGAAGTAGAAGATAAACTCACTTCAAAAAAACTTGATGGTGTTATTACATTAGATTCTGGTTTTTCCGAAAGTGTTCGAGAAGGGAAACCTGATCATATTGAAATCTCATCGATTAAAGGTGATCAAGTAACAGGATTTATAAGGTCCTATTTATATAATTATATTGATAATATAGCAGCGATTAGTAAAGTTGCAGGAACAGATCAAAGTGCATTTGATACTATGTACGCAGGGTATCAAAAAAGTGCATTTAAAATGAAAACTGAAACATTAGAAGATACTTCGAAAAATAAAGATATGACAACCCAAACGATAGGTTACCTTATTATGTTTATGTTGTTTTCAGCAGCGAACTTATCGGGTCATATTTTAAAAGAAAAAGAGAATAGAACATATTTTAGACTCTTATCAACACCGATAGACGGAAAGAAGTTCATATTATCTAATGTTGGGGTAAATATGATGATACTAACAGTACAAATTCTAATTACAACTTTATTCCTAACGAATGTTTTTCATACGAATATCAATATGCCTTTCATAGTGATGTTGGGCGTACTCATGTTATTTGCTTTAATAGCAATTGGAATATCATTAGTCCTTGTCGCTTTTTCGAAAAACTCAGCGTCAGCAAATGCAATGCAAAATATGATTATTGTACCGACATGTTTACTGGCTGGATGCTATTTCCCGTATGACATTATGCCAAAAGCGGTACAAAAAGTAGCTAATTTCCTTCCGCAGCGCTGGTTATTAGACACGATAGCAAAACTACAGCAAGGAATTCCATTCGCTGAGTTGTATTTAAATATTTTCATTTTATTCGCTTTTGCAATTGCATTCTTCTTAATTGCGATTTATAAATTTGGAAGAAATAATGATGCGAGGAACTTTGTTTAACAAAAAAAGGTGTGGCGTAGTGCTACACCTTTTTTGTTTTGTAATTTAGAGTATCTTTTGTAATATAGGAATGCTTTTGTAGAGCACTTCGTTATGTGAAGCATGCACAACGCATTTATTTCCCTCTAGGAGAAAAACGCTATGTAAAATAGCGTTCCCGTCACCATGTTTTGTAAGCATATCACCGACGACTTTGCCGTCTGTCCATTTCAGACTAGAATATGAAGGAACGACTTGTAAATATTGAATGGTTTCCTCTCCATCTCCAGCAATGAGTGTAGTTTCAATATTTCTTTTTTGTATCATAAATCTATTTTTATTTAAATTATCGAGGAAAGGGTTTTTCGTTTTCATTTTACTATAAGGAATAAATGTAATTGAAGATCCAGATTTTATAAATAAATAATTCCCGTAATCTTTACACGGAATAACATCTTGTAATCCTGGAAAGTAAAGATGTATCGCCTCAACTGTATTCATTTTATATAAGGTGCTTAAGTAGTGAATGTATTGTTCCATATAAAAATGAACGATATTTATTTTAGAAGAGGCATGGACAGGGAGACTACCTCCAGTCCAATAACTATAATTTGCCGGAGATCCAGCGCTTGGTGTACAGAGTATGATAAGTTGATTTACATCATTTTTATATTCTTCACTTTGAACGTAAGAACGTCCAAGAAGTCCTCCCATACTATGACAGATTAGATTTAGTTTATCGCGCCCTGTAATTTTTTTAGCATAAGCAATCGTTTGTAATAAATATTTTTGTGTAGAAAAAATAATCCGCTGACGCCAGTCATAAAAACAAATAAATAGGTTTTTATTTCGTTCATAGCCCATACTTTCTAACATCAAAATAAATGGCTCATAAACAAATGCAGATAGTCCGAAGCTCCAATCACCAGTACCCGGAATAATAATATTATTCATTGAACCGAAAAGTCCAGGGACAAAAACAATAGGTGTTTTTCCTTTTCTCATATTCTTCGCTCCTTTACCTGTTTAACATCGATGAAAATGAAGAAATACATTCCGTATGAAAATATATTTAAATGAAACACTACAGAGTAGAATGTAATTTGAGCGGAAGGAAATTAAAATGATTAAAAAAATATTGCGAGTTACTTCTATTATTGTTGCTATTGTTGTTTTTATTTTAATTTGCATGCATATCGATGTTACCTTAGGTAGAAAAATGGAAGCCGGGAAAAACATGCCGACAGAGTATGCACCTCATTATAGTGACTTTCAATTATATGTAGAAGGGAAGTCATTTTATAAACAGTTATTTACTGATATAAGAGAGGCGAAGAGATCTATTTATACGTACTTTTTTATTTTGTCAGATGATAAAAGTAGCCATACTTTTTTAAACTTATTAAAAGAAAGGGCAAAAGAAGGAGTAAATGTCTATTTATCGGTTGATCGCATTAATGATTTATCATTTGAAAGAAAGAAGATAAATGAATTGCGGGAAAGTGGTGTACATTTTACATATAGTAGAAAACCTGAATTACCATTCGGGTTTTATTCACTTCACCATCGTAATCATCGCCGTATTACGACGATTGATGGAGTGATTGGTTATACGGGTGGTTTTAATATAGGGGATGAGTACTTAGGAAAAGATAAGCGATTTGGATATTGGCGTGACTATCATGTGCGACTTAAAGGAGAGGGCGCAAAAGATTTAGAAGAACAATTCGCTTTAGATTGGAAACGAGATACGAAAGAAAAGATAAAAAGAAGTACGAATAAAGCGAGTAAAGGGAATACATTACATACGATGGCTAGTTACAATGGACATCACGTCGCTGAAAAATATATAGAATTAATAAAAGAAGCAAAGCATTCAATTGTCATTACAACACCTTACTTTATAGCCAAAAATAAAGAAGTAATGAATGCTTTAATGGAAGCACAAAAACGTGGAGTTACTGTAAAAATACTTTGGTCATATAAACCAGATATTCCTCTTATTAAAGAGGCGGCGTATCCGTATATTCGCCAAGCTGTTAATAATGGAATTAAAGTATATGGTTATAAAAAAGGGATGTTTCATGGCAAATTAATGCTTATTGATAATGAACTAACTGTTATTGGTACGACAAATTTTACTTCGCGAAGTTTCAATATAAATGATGAAATGAATTTGTATATTTATGGTGGTTCAATTGTAGGACAAGTTAATGAGGCGTTAACGGAGGATTTTCATAATTCAAAAGAAATGACGAAAGAATTTTTTGAGAAGTTATCGTTTTGGGAGCGTTGTAAGGAAAAGTTGGGGGGATTGGCTGATTTTTATTTCTAAAGTTTAAAGAAAGGGAGTCTTTTATAGACACCCCTTTTTTATGATTAATAATTATTTTTCATGCACGAGCAATGAGGCATCATCATTAATCAACGTCCCCACATGTTCACCTAAGCAAATTCTTTTCATTACTCCAGGCTCATCAAAGTTAAAGACGTGTGCTGGTAAATTATAATCACGGGCAAGCAATAAAGCGGCTTGATCCATTACTTGTATGTTTTGCCTAACAATATCGTTATAGTTTAGTTTTTTGTACATTTTTGCTGCTTTATTATGTTTTGGATCACTAGTAAAGACGCCATCTACTCCTTGTTTTGCGACTAATATAGCATCACTATTCATTTCAATAGCCCTTTGAACACTTGGGTAATCTGTCGTAACGAACGGTTGCCCGTTACCACCTCCAAAAATAACGATATACCCGTTATCTAAATGGTGGATTGCACGTAGGCGAATGTATGGTTCAGCTACAGCATTAAACGGGATGGAAGTCATAACGCGCACTTCTGTATTTGTTTTACTTGTTAAAACACCGCGTAGCATTAAGCTGTTAATGATTGTACCTAACGTACCGATATTGTCAGCTTCTACACGATCGATTCCCCATTCTTCCGCTAGATGACCTCTAAAAATGTTCCCGCCTCCAATGACGATAGATACCTCAATATCTAAATCAACGATGGATAAAATTTCGTTTGCGATATGTTCTAATCGTTTGGAGTTAAAGCTATTTCCGGTTTGATCGGCAAGTGCACCGCCGCTTAATTTAATTAAGACACGTTTATATGGCCTCATAACAATTCCCCCTATATAGATCGCAATAAAAAAGGAACAAAGGCGAATGCCTTTGTTCCTTTTTAAGAAAATGAAAAAGAAAAGAAGAAGATAGAACGAATTTTTGCACATAATTTTTCATATCATCCACTCCTTTTCATTTTGATTTGTTGTAAGTATATATCTTTTTGATTATACGAAACAATCTGATTACTTATCAAGTATATTTTATAGTTTTTTAACAAAATGGTGTCAATGAAAAAAAGAAGAAAAATATTTGAATTTTTTGTGACGAACTTGTAGGTTTTTGTATGATTTTGTAGGTTCGCTTATAAGATGTGTGAGTAGTGTTTATAAATTCAAATTGAAAGCGTTCGCATGAAGGGGATGAACATAAATGAAAAAATTCGGATTGGCAACACAAATTTTTGTCGCGCTTGTTTTAGGGATTGTAGTAGGGGCAGTCTTTTATGGCAATAAAACGGCGATTTCTTATATTACACCAATTGGGGATATATTTATTCACTTAATTAAGATGATTGTAGTACCAATTGTTATTTCAGCATTAATTGTTGCAGTAGCTGGTGTAGGCGATATGAAGAAGCTTGGGAAACTAGGCGGGAAGACAATTCTTTATTTCGAAATCATTACGACAATCGCTATTTTAATGGGGTTACTTGCGGCGAATATATTCCAGCCGGGTACTGGCGTTGATATGAATAACTTACAGCAAAGTGATATTTCTTCTTATAAACAAACAGCAGATGCTACAAAGAAGCAAGGATTCGCTGAGACGATTGTTCATATCGTACCGAAAAATGTATTTGAATCGATTGCACAAGGTGACTTATTACCGATTATTTTCTTCTCAGTATTATTCGGCTTAGGAGTCGCAGCAATTGGGGAAAAAGGAAAGCCTGTTTTTAACTTTTTTGAAGGTGTACTCGAAGCGATGTTTTGGGTTACAAATCAAGTTATGAAATTTGCACCATTTGGTGTATTCGCATTAATTGCTGTTACGGTTGCAAAATTTGGTGTAGCAACACTACTTCCTTTAGGAAAACTAGTGCTAGCTGTATACGTAACTGTTATACTATTCGTTGTGATTGTATTAGGTATAAATGCAAGAATGGTTGGCGTAAACATTTTTACGTTAATGAAAATTTTAAAAGAAGAACTTATTCTTTCATTTACGACAGCAAGTTCAGAAGCTGTTTTACCTAATATAATGAGAAAAATGGAAGAGTTCGGTTGTCCAAAGGCAGTTGCCTCTTTCGTAATTCCGACAGGTTATACATTTAACTTGACTGGATCGGCTATTTATCAAGCGTTAGCGGCATTATTTGTTGCACAAATGTACGGTGTGCACATGTCACTGACAGAGCAAATAACGTTATTATTCGTTCTCATGTTAACATCCAAAGGTATGGCGGGAGTTCCAGGTGCATCGTTCGTTGTTGTATTAGCAACGTTAGGTTCAATGGGGTTACCACTAGAAGGTATCGCGTTAATTGCGGGGATTGACCGCATTTTAGATATGATTCGCTCATCTGTCAATGTATTAGGGAATGCATTAGCGGCCATTGTTATGTCGAAGTGGGAAGGCGAATTCGATAATGAGAAAGCAAAACAATATGTAGAAACAGTCAAAGAAACAAAAGCAGCATAAGAAATCGTTAAGGAGTGAATAAGTATGGCAACATTAACTGAAGTTAAAAATGGTGTTCGAATTGAAAAAGATTTTTTAGGTGAAAAAGAAGTACCAAACTATGCATACTACGGTGTACAAACAATGCGTGCAGTTGAAAACTTCCCAATTACAGGATACAAAATTCATGAAGGTTTAATTAGAGCATTCGCAGTTGTAAAAAAAGCTGCAGCGCTTGCGAATACAGATGTAGGAAGATTGGAATTGAACAAGGGCGGCGCAATCGCAGAAGCTGCTCAAGAAATTCTTGACGGGAAATGGCATGATCATTTCATCGTAGACCCAATCCAAGGCGGAGCAGGTACTTCAATGAACATGAATGCAAATGAAGTCATTGCCAATCGTGCTCTTGAATTATTAGGAATGGAAAAGGGAGACTATCATTATATTAGTCCAAATAGTCATGTAAACATGGCGCAATCTACAAACGATGCATTCCCAACGGCGATTCATATCGCTACATTAAACGCATTAGAAGGTTTATTACAAACGATGGGCTATATGCACGATGTATTTGAATTAAAAGCAGAACAGTTCGATCATGTGATTAAAATGGGTCGTACACATTTACAAGACGCTGTGCCAATTCGTCTTGGGCAAGAATTTAAAGCGTATTCTCGTGTGCTTGAACGTGATATGAAACGAATTCAGCAATCACGTCAACACTTATATGAAGTGAACATGGGAGCAACTGCAGTTGGTACAGGCTTAAATGCAGATCCAGAATATATTCAAGCTGTTGTAAAACATTTAGCTGCAATTAGTGAACTACCACTTGTTGGTGCGGAAGACTTAGTAGATGCAACGCAAAATACGGATGCATATACAGAAGTATCAGCAGCACTGAAAGTATGTATGATGAATATGTCTAAAATTGCGAATGACCTTCGCTTAATGGCATCAGGTCCACGTGTTGGTTTAGCAGAAATTATGTTACCGGCTCGTCAACCAGGTTCATCTATTATGCCAGGGAAAGTAAACCCTGTTATGCCAGAGGTAATTAATCAAATTGCGTTCCAAGTAATTGGTAATGACCATACAATTTGTCTTGCTTCAGAAGCAGGTCAATTAGAATTGAACGTTATGGAACCAGTACTAGTTTTCAACTTACTTCAATCAATTAGCATTATGAATAACGGTTTCCGTGCCTTTACAGATAATTGCTTAAAAGGAATTGAAGCGAATGAAGATCGCTTAAAAGAGTATGTTGAGAAGAGTGTAGGAATTATTACAGCCGTGAACCCTCATATCGGTTATGAAGCAGCAGCTCGCGTTGCGAAAGAAGCAATCGCGACAGGGCAATCCGTTCGAGAACTTTGTGTGAAAAATGGTGTACTGTCACAAGAAGACTTAGAATTAATTCTAGATCCATTCGAAATGACGCACCCAGGGATTGCAGGAGCAACTCTTTTAAAGAAAAATTAACAGAAGAGGGGGGACAAGCCCCTCTTTTTTGTTTACAATATAGAAATGCTATATATGAATAGAGGTAGGGATGTTATGAGTAAGTTTACAGTAGCTTCTAATGGTTCATTAGAAACGACATTAAGAGGAGTAGAAGTATTATCAACACCACTTTTAAATAAAGGGGTTGCTTTCACGCAAGAAGAAAGAGAAGAATTAGGTTTAAAAGGGTTATTACCGCCAGCAGTTTTAACATTGGAAGAACAAGCACGCCGAGCATACGAACAATTTTGTTCTCAGCCGGATGATTTATTAAAGAATGTATACTTAACAGCGTTACATGATCGAAATGAAGTATTATTTTATCGTATTTTAACAGATCATTTACGCGAAATGTTACCAATCGTATATACACCAACTGTTGGTGTAGCGATTCAAAGATATAGTCATGAATATCGTAAACCACGTGGTGTGTATTTATCAATTAACGATCCGTCAGGTATTGAAGAAGCGTTCGCCAATATTGGTGCAACAGCAGAAAATATTGATTTAGTCGTTGTAACTGATGGGGAAGGTATACTTGGAATTGGTGACTGGGGCGTTGGTGGTATTAACATCGCCATCGGAAAATTAGCTGTTTATACGGCCGCGGTTGGAATCGATCCTAGTCGTGTATTACCGGTAATTTTAGATGTAGGTACAAATCGTGAGGAACTATTAAACAATCCATTTTATATTGGAAATCGTCACCCTCGTATAACAGGTGAAGCTTACGATGAGTTTATTGATACATTTGTACAAGCGGTAAATAAACAATTCCCGAAAGCACTTTTACATTGGGAAGACTTTAGCTCTCGAAATGCACGAAAAATTTTAGATAAATATCGTCATGATATTTGTACGTTTAATGATGATATTCAAGGTACAGGTGCAGTTTCACTTGCTGCTGTGCTATCGGCAGTGAAAGCTTCGGGTGTACCACTAAGTGAACACCGCGTTGTTGTATTTGGTGCTGGTACGGCTGGAATCGGTATCGCAGATCAAGTTAGAGATGCAATGGTCCGCGTAGGTGTATCAGAAGAAGAATCGTATAAGCGTTTCTGGTGTATTGATCGTAACGGATTAGTTACAGATAATATGAAAGATCTTCTTGATTTCCAAATGCCGTATGCAAGAAAAGAAGCGGAAGTAAGTGAGTGGAAGCAAAATGGTGTAATCGGACTTGCTGAAGTTGTGAAACATGTAAAACCGACAATTTTAATCGGTACATCAACTGTTGCAGGCGCATTTAAAGAAGAGATTGTTAAAGAAATGGCTTCTCACGTAGAAAGACCAATCATTTTACCGATGTCGAATCCGACGCCACTTGCTGAAGCGAAGCCAGCCGATTTAATCAAGTGGACAGAAGGAAGAGCGTTAGTTGCAACAGGAAGTCCATTTGAACCAGTTACATACAACGGTGTAACGTATGTGATTGGACAATCAAATAATGCACTTATTTTCCCGGGACTTGGTCTTGGAACAATTGTCGTACGTGCAAGCGTTATGACGGACGGAATGTTCGCAGCAGCTGCTGAAGCAGTTGCAAGTATGGTGGATACAAGTCAGCCAGGAGCACCTATTTTGCCAGAAGTTGAAGAGTTACGTAATATCTCGGAAATGGTAGCAATTGAAGTAGCGAAAGTTGCTGTTGCAGAAGGTGTAGCTAGAGAGAACTTAAGTGATAACGATATCAAGATTGCAGTGAAAGAAGCAATCTGGGAGCCTGAGTATCGCCAAATAAAAGCGGTAGAAAAGGTTAGAATATAAAAATAAAGCCCGTTTATAAATATAAGCGGGCTTTCACTTTTATTACTGAAAAAAGAATATAGGAAGTGGCACCTTTGAATTGGAATCAATTATGGAAGAAAGACATATCCCTTTTAATTATATTAATGGTTGTTGTTCCGATTGCTGGAGAGCTTAATTTTCATCCTTTTAATGATACGTTTCGCGTTAGCTTTGGGACGCCGTTGTTCTTCTTTTTATTACTATTTTTAAGAAGAATACCAGCAGGAGTTGCAGGTATTGTTGTTGGTATATGTGTAGTCTTATTCCGCGTATGTCTTGACTGGGTCATGCAAGGTTCATTTCATATGACAGAATCATTTTATTTGCGTTATCCTGTGTTCTTCTATTATTTTATTTATGGCAGCCTTTTTTCACTTTGCAGGGTAAATAAGTTCCATCAGAAACCAATTATTATTGGATGTCTTGGAATTTCAATTGAAATTGTTGCAAGTATGTCGGAACTTGCGTTTTATCACATGTTAGTACTAGGTACAACAATAACAATTTCTGAAGTAAATAAACTCATCATTATTGCTATTTTTCGTAGCTTTTTTGCACTTGGCTTTTTAAATATGATGAATTTATATGAAACGAAATTAAAAGAATCACAAGTGCGAAAAGAAAATGAAAAAATGTTAATGCACTTATCCAATTTATATGTAGAATCTGTTCATTTGAAAAAAACGTTACAAAATGCAGAATTAATTACACAAGAAGCGTATCAATTATATCGGAATTTACAAGTAAGCGATCATTCGAATGGTAAAACAGCATTGAAAATAGCAGGAGAAGTGCATGAAATAAAAAAAGATAATCAAAGGATTTTTGCAGGATTATCTAAACTGTTATTAGATAAAAATGTGGCTGAGTACGTAGAAGGTCATGAGCTTACAGAAATGATTGTAAGAATAAATGAAAAGTATGCTGAAATGCTAGGGAAAGATATACGTTTCTCTAAACATATAGAAGGCGAGCATGCTGCATATCACGTGTATACAGTGCTATCAATTTTTAATAATTTAGTTGCGAATGCAGTTGAAGCAATTGAAGATAGAGGACTCATTCGTATTAAGTTATATAAACGAGAGCAACATGTAATCTTTGAAGTAATTGACGATGGCCCTGGTATTGCGCAAAAGTATAAGAAATTAGTATTTAAGCCCGGTTTTACTTCAAAGTATGATCAAACAGGAACACCGTCCACAGGTATTGGACTTTCTTACATATATGAAATGGTAACAGAGCTCGGCGGAGAAGTAAGGTTAGAAGACAATGAAAATGGGAACGGGTGTAAGTTTATCGTTTGTTTACCGGAGTGCAGTTTAAAGCGGGAAGGGGAATAGGTTTGTTTTATTATATTGTAGATGATGATGAAGTTTTCCGTTCGATGCTTTCGCAAATTATTGAGGATGGCGATCTTGGGGAAGTAATTGGAGAATCGGAAGATGGGGCTTTTGTTGAAGCAGAACAGCTAAATTATAAAAAAGTGGATATTTTATTTATTGATTTACTCATGCCGATGAGAGACGGTATTGAAACAGTTCGTCATATAGCGTCTTCATTTACTGGGAAAATTATTATGATTTCTCAAGTTGAATCGAAACAGCTCATTGGTGAGGCATATACACTTGGTGTAGAATATTATATTACCAAACCACTCAACAAAATAGAAGTAGTATCTGTTGTACGAAAAGTGATAGAGCGTATTCGTTTGGAGCGATCTATATATGACATTCAAAAATCATTAAATAATGTATTTCAGTGGGAAAAGCCGCAAATGCGTAGTGAAACAGTGCAAGAAGGGAAAAAGATATCAGATTCAGGACGCTTCTTACTAGCAGAACTCGGTATTGCGGGAGAGAACGGAAGTAAAGATTTACTTAGTATGCTGGAATATTTATATGGACAAGAAAAGGCGCAAACATTTGAATTTGGATTTCCTGCGTTAAAAGATATTTTCCACCAAATTACACTGAAAAAATTAGGGGAAATAGCTTCAGATGCAGATATAGAGAAGGAGAAAAAAGCATCTGAACAACGTGTAAGAAGAGCGATTTATCAATCATTGAATCATTTAGCTTCCCTTGGATTAACAGACTTTTCAAATCCGAAATTTGAAAGTTATGCTCCGAAGTTTTTTGATTTCACTGTAGTTAGAAAACGGATGACAGAAATGACAAAGGATGGGGTAGCGACTTCTGGACATATACGAATTAATACGAAAAAATTTATTCAAGTGTTGTACTTTGAGGCGAAACGACTGATGGAGATAGAGTGAAAAGGTGCTTATAAATAAGCATCTTTTTTTGTTAAATCAACATTTTATATTTTCTCGTGAAGCATGTAAAATGTTAAGTAAGAGAAAATGGTTTTACATTAAGGAAGTGTTAAAACAATGAGTTTTACATTAAATAAATCGATTATTAAAGAAGTATGTGGAGAAACCTCATATAAAAGAGGCGAAGCTTATTATAAATCAAATAAAGTAATCGTTAATTACTATGATGAAACGAAAGAAATTTGTGAGGCGACGGTAAAAGGGAACGAGGATTTTCGTGTTACGGTAGAAAAAGCTAAAAAAGGTGATGTTGTTGCGAGATGTAGTTGTCCTTCATTAGCGTCTTTTCAAACGTACTGTCAACATGTTGCAGCCGTACTAATACAAATAAATTATAACCAACAAACGGGTGGAATGGGCTCTGTTAGTAACAGAAATGATCAATTAACAAACGGGATGTTTCAGTTATTTGCAGACAAACCACTGAGGCCAAAAAGTAAACAACATCGGTTTGATACACGTGAAATATTAGATGTTGCGTTTATATGTTCACCAGTAGCGAAGAAAAGCGGTGGGGCTCTTCTTGGAATTCAGTTAAAACTTGCGAAAACATATTTTATAAATCATATTAGAGAATTTCTTTCTAAAGTGGAGAAGAGAGAGGCTTTTCATTGTTCCAATGAATTTACATATACGCCAGATGTACACAGTTTTAAACAAGAAACAGACGCGATTATACAACAACTTATTAAAATATATCATAACGAAAAAATGTATGAAGATGCACTAGAAGTACATGCGAAACAAGATGAAAGTATGATATTTATACCGCCAGCTTCATGGAATGATATGCTCTCTGCACTTTCTAGAGCCGAGTATGTACAGTTGAAACAAAATGAGCAACTGTTCCAGGGATTACACATTTCAAAAGGGTTATTGCCATTACATTTTGAGTTTACGAAAGGGAATAATGGCGGGTTTACCCTTCATATAGACGGTCTAAATCGTGTTCGAGTTATGGAGATGTATAACAACGCTCTTTACGATGGGAAATTATATCATTTACCTATGGAAGATTGTATGCGACTTATTGAATTGCAAAAGATGATGAGTCGCTCAAATAGCAATCAGTTTTATATTCCTGAAAATAAGATGGAGCATTTCGTAGCGAAAGTTGTGCCTGGATTAATGAAACTTGGAACAGTGCGCATTGATGAAGTCATATCCGATCGTGTTGAAACGCCGTCGTTAAAAGCAAAGCTATATTTAGATCGAGTGAAAAATCGTTTGCTAGCAGGTCTTGAATTTCATTATGGAAACGTTGTGATTAATCCGCTAGAAGAAGACGGGCAACCTTCTGTTTTTAATCGTGATGAGAAAAAGGAAAAAGAGATTTTAGACATTATGAGTGAAAGTGCCTTTGCGAAAACAGAAGGCGGTTACTTTATGCATAATGAAGAAGCTGAGTATAACTTTTTATATCACATTGTTCCAACGTTAAAAGGTTTAGTTGATATTTACGCGACAACAGCAATCAAATTACGCATTCATAAAGGGGATACAGCGCCACTTATTAGAGTGAGAAGGAAAGAAAGAATTGATTGGTTGTCATTTCGTTTTGATATAAAAGGAATACCGGAAGCTGAAATTAAAGGTGTATTAGCGGCTCTTGAAGAAAAACGGAAATATTATCGGCTTGCGAATGGTTCTTTATTATCACTAGAGAGCAAAGAGTTTAATGAAATTAATCAGTTTGTAAAAGAATCAGGTATTCGAAAAGAATTTTTACATGGGGAAGAAGTGAATGTTCCGCTTATTCGGAGTGTAAAATGGATGAATGGACTACATGAAGGTAATGTTTTAAGTTTAGATGAGTCTGTTCAAGATTTAGTTGAAAGCATTCAAAATCCGAAAAAGTTAAAGTTTACAGTACCGCCAACTTTACATGCTGTAATGAGAGAGTATCAAGTATACGGGTTCGAATGGATGAAAACACTCGCCTATTACCGTTTTGGCGGTATTTTAGCAGACGATATGGGACTTGGAAAAACGCTGCAAAGTATTGCTTATATAGATTCTGTTTTGCCTGAAATTCGGGAGAAGAAGCTGCCTATATTAGTCGTTTCACCGTCCTCGCTCGTTTATAATTGGTTTAGTGAATTGAAAAAATTCGCCCCACATATTAGAGCGGTTATTGCAGATGGAAATCAAACAGAACGACGAAAAATCTTAAAAGACGTAGCGGAATTTGATGTCGTCATTACGTCATATCCATTACTGAGAAGAGATGTAAGGTCATATGCGAGGCCATTTCATACACTATTTCTTGATGAAGCACAGGCGTTTAAAAATCCTACAACACAAACTGCAAGAGCAGTGAAAACAATTCAAGCTGAATATCGTTTTGGACTAACGGGAACGCCTGTCGAAAATTCATTAGAAGAGCTATGGTCTATCTTTCATGTCGTATTTCCAGAATTATTACCAGGAAGAAAAGAATTCGGTGATTTAAGGCGTGAAGATATTGCGAAGCGCGTAAAACCGTTCGTATTAAGACGATTAAAAGAAGATGTATTACAAGAGCTTCCAGATAAAATAGAGCACTTACAGTCATCGGAGTTATTACCGGATCAAAAGAGACTATATGCTGCTTACTTAGCGAAATTAAGGGAAGAAACATTAAAGCATTTAGACAAAGATACGTTACGTAAAAATAAAATTAGAATTTTAGCTGGCTTAACGAGATTAAGACAAATATGTAATCATCCTGCTTTATTCGTTGATGATTACAAAGGGAGTTCAGCTAAATTCGAGCAACTGTTAGACATACTAGAGGAATGTAGAAGCACTGGTAAGAGAATTTTAATCTTTTCTCAATTTACGAAGATGCTGTCCATTATTGGTCGTGAATTAAATCGTCAAGCAATTCCATACTTTTATTTAGACGGGAATACACCTTCGCAAGAACGTGTAGAACTATGTAATCGGTTTAACGAAGGAGAAGGAGACCTATTCCTCATTTCTTTAAAAGCTGGTGGTACAGGTCTTAACTTAACAGGCGCTGATACGGTTATATTATACGATTTATGGTGGAATCCAGCTGTTGAACAACAAGCAGCAGATCGGGCATATCGAATGGGGCAAAAAAATACAGTACAAGTTATTAAATTAGTAGCACACGGAACCATTGAGGAAAAAATGCATGAACTACAAGAGAGTAAGAAACATTTAATCGCTGAAGTGATTGAGCCAGGAGAAGAGAAATTATCATCAATCACGGAGGAAGAAATTCGAGATATTTTAATGATCTAATAAAAAAAGCTATGCCTTCAAATGTATGAGGGTATAGCTTTTTTGTTGTAATAATTATATTTTGTTTTGTACAAAGTAAAGAAATCAAATGTTATTTCAATTATTTCTTTGTACCTTTACTTTTGTATGGCTTTGCAGCTTTCTTTTTCTTTGCGCTTGATTGCCAACGGTTCCATCCTTTACTTCCTGTACCTTGTCCTACACCTTTTTTCGGTTTTGCTTTCGTTTTACTCATATAATCACTCCGTTATATAAAAATCTTATTTGATAATAGTCAATGATTTAGAAAATACTCTTTATAAATGACTATGTTTGTTTTAAGTAAAAACAAACTGCTTGAATGCTATAGTATATCATGAATTTGCAAGTAAACTGAAAGGAATTACAAAGAAAATGAAAATAATACGAAATACTGCGGATTCTATATTTCGGACGATTACATTAATTGTTGTATATATGTTAGTTTCTGTTAGTGAGACGTTTTTTGGAATACCCAGACAAAAGAAGTAAAGAAGGTATATTGGAAACAATCAATAAAGCCGTAAAATAAAGAATTGAAAAACATTTTAAAACTTTTTGTTGACTTTCTTTATTTTTTGTATAGAATAATCATTAATAAAATGTTTCAGAGATGTGACAACAAAACGACTATGAAAGGACGAGTAGTAGTAGGACGTAGTCTAAGCGAGTCAGGGGTGGTGTGAGCCTGATACGAAGCCTATTATGAAGAACCTCCTGGAGTTGCTAACCGAAATCCCTTTACAGGAAAGTAGACTTAGCCGGGAACTTCGCCGTTACAAGAAGAACAGTATCGAGATATTTCATCTCCGTATTGTATAAGTGAGCAACCTCTGTTGCTAATTTGGGTGGTACCGCGGAACCAAAGCCTTTCGTCCCAGTTTTTTGGGAAAGAAGGGCTTTTTTTGTTGGCTTCTTTTCACAACATCCAAACATTTTAGGAGGAAACCACCATGTATCAATCATTAATGACAGTAAGAGAGACTCAAATCGCAATTAAGGAAGTTAAAACATTTTTCGAGGATCAATTAGCAAAACGACTTGAACTATTCCGTGTATCTGCACCATTATTCGTAACGAAAAAATCAGGACTAAACGATCATCTAAACGGTGTAGAACGTCCAATTGAATTTGATATGTTACACTCAGGAGAAGAATTAGAAATTGTGCACTCACTAGCAAAGTGGAAACGATTTGCACTGCATGAATATGGATATGAAGCTGGTGAAGGTTTATATACAAACATGAACGCGATCCGTCGTGATGAAGAGCTTGATGCAACACATTCTATTTACGTTGACCAATGGGATTGGGAAAAAATCGTTCAAAAAGAATGGCGTACTGTAGATTACTTACAAAAAACAGTACTAACAATTTATGGAATATTCAAAGATTTAGAAGATCACTTATTTGAAAAATATCCGTTCCTTGGGAAGTATTTACCAGAAGAAATTGTGTTCGTTACTTCTCAAGAACTAGAAGATAAATATCCAGAATTAACACCGAAAGATCGTGAACATGCAATTGCAAAAGAACACGGTGCAGTCTTCATTATCGGAATTGGTGATGCACTTCGTTCAGGTGAAAAGCATGATGGACGAGCAGCTGATTATGATGATTGGAAATTAAACGGTGACATCTTATTCTGGCACCCAGTACTACAATCTTCATTCGAATTATCATCAATGGGAATTCGTGTTGACAGTAAATCACTTGATGAGCAGTTAACGAAAACAGGTGAAGACTTCAAACGTGAGTACGATTTCCATAAAGGTATTTTAGAAGACGTACTACCATTAACAATTGGCGGTGGTATCGGACAATCAAGAATGTGCATGTACTTCTTACGTAAAGCACATATCGGTGAAGTTCAATCTTCTGTATGGCCTGATGATTTACGTGAAGCTTGTAAAAAGGAAAACATTCATCTGTTTTAATAGAAATGGGAGAGGATAGCTCAAAGAGTTATCCTCTCTTTTTTATGGTGTAAAAGAATGGTTTACAGTGGATTTTACTAATGGTTTCTTTCTTTTATATCTCTTTTTATGTAATAATTTGTTAAAGGAGGGGACGTTATGAGCTTAGGAGAGCAGTTGAAAAAGCTAAGAGAGTCAAAGGAATTTTCACAAGAGGATGTTGCTAAAAAGATTGGTGTAACGAGGCAAGCGGTATATAAATGGGAAAATGATAAAAGTTATCCTGATATTAATAATTTAATTTTACTGAGCGAAATGTATAATGTTACGCTCGATGAGTTAATAAAAGGGAATCAAAACATTAAAGAAAAAATACATATTGATGAAGAAGATGAGGATTTTGAGGAAGAGAATGAATTTGGTTTTTATATTGGATTTGGTTTGTTAATTATGAGTGCTTTCGTTGATTATGAAAAAATACAGGTGGTTGTATTAGGAGTTGCGCTATTCATGATGGTTTTTTACTCTGATGTTAAGAAAGTTATTTTGAATGAGTTCAGATCGTTTTTTAAAAGAAAAGATATATATGATAAGAAGTGAGAAGAATCAGTTATATTTCCTAGGAAAGAGTAAAAGAAGCAATTGAATTGCTTCATAATGATTTTAGGATATTGATAGTATGTTAAAAAGTTCAAACAAGCATAACCCCGTTCTCAAGCTAGGACGGGGTTCAAAATCTAAGTTTTTATGAAGCGATAATTTCTTTCAAATATTTTTACTTTAGTAAAGACTTCTTATAAAACATTACTTATTTATTACCGAGTTCTTCCGCTAAACCGATTAAAATTCCTTCCACTCCACGAATGTAGCAGAGACGATACGAGTTCTCGTACTGAACTACTTCGCCAACGAGCTCTGCACCATGCTTAGTGAGTCTCGATACCATTTCGTCAATATCTTGAACGGTGAACATGACGCGTAGATAACCGAGAGCGTTTACAGGAGCATTTCGGTTATCTGCTATAGTAGGAGGGTTGAGAAATCGCGAAAGTTCAATTCGACTGTGGCCATCTGGAGTGACCATCATAGCAATCTCTACGCACTGAGAGCCGAGTCCAGTTACGCGACCAGCCCATTCACCTTCGACAGTGGCTCGTCCTTCGAGGTTCAAGCCAATCTCCTCGAAGAAAGAGATTGCGTTATCAAGAGATTCTACAACGATGCTGACATTGTCCATTCGTAGTAATTTGTTTTTTGCCATAGTCTTATCTCCTTATGTATAAAAGTTTATTATTTAATCATCTTCATAATTATACTACTAAGTAGTTACAAATTCCTTTCAGTCAAAAACACCTTGTCACAGTATAGGAAAATGTGACAAGGTGTTTTTTTATATGTCATATAGCATCTTGTTAACGAACAGCTTTTATTTAATTAGGAAGGAAGTAGATTAATATGATTTTTTTATAAGTGTTACTGAGCATATCAAATTAGCTCATCTGCACTAAAGGCTGAATTTTCGCCATAAATGATTGGTGAAGTGCTTCAACACCTGTTACTAAATGAAGGCGGTCAATAACGACAGACACTTTAATTTCTGATGTACTTACCATTTTAATATGAATATCTTCTTCTTTTAAAGTAGTGAACATATTCGCAGCAACACCTGGATTAGAGACCATACCAGATCCTACAATTGATACTTTTGCTAAATGATTTTCATATTCTACTGATTCATAGTGAAGTGCCTCTTGATTTTGTTCCAATACTTCTAATGTTTCTCTTAAATCATTAGAATGGATGGAGAAGGAGAGATGAACAGTTCCTTCATTTGTAATACTTTGAATGATAATATCTACATTAATATGTGCCGCTGCTAATGTAGAGAAAACAGTTGAAAGTGAGCCTTGTTCCAATCCTTTCAATGTGATGCGTGTAATATTATCTTCAAATGCAATACCTTTAACGATTGATTGTTGTTCCATGTTACATTCTCCTTTTACAATTGTTCCGTTTTCTTGTTCCATACTTGAGCGAACTTCTAACATGACATTATGATTTTTAGCAAACTCAACAGCACGTGGGTGTAATACACCAGCACCGAGGTTTGCAAGTTCTAACATTTCGTCATAAGAAATTTCATCTAATTTATAAGCATCTTTTACAACTCGTGGGTCCGTCGTATATACGCCTGTCACATCTGTGTAAATATCACATTTTTTTGCGTTTAGTGCAGCAGCTAATGCGACAGCAGTTGTATCAGAACCGCCTCGTCCAAGCGTTGTAATTTCAAAATCTTCACTGACTCCTTGGAAACCAGCTACAATAACAATCGTGCCTTTAGTAAGATAAGATTGAATGCGATCTGTATTAATTTCAGTAATCCGTGCACTACTATGTACAGATTCTGTCGTAATACCAGCTTGCCATCCTGTTAATGAAATCGCGTTATACCCTTTTGCTTGTAGTGCCATCGTTAATAATGAAATAGTTACTTGCTCTCCTGTCGATAGAAGCATATCCATTTCACGTTTACTTGGATTTTCTGTAATTGCGTTAGCAAGTGCTACAAGTTCATCTGTACTTTTTCCCATTGCTGAAACGACAGAGACGATACTATGTCCTCGTTCATATTCTTCAATAATTAAATTTGCTACATGTTGAATACGCTCAACACTTCCGACAGAAGTGCCACCAAATTTTTGTACAATCGTTTCCATTGCGAATTCCTTCTTTCATCCATTTTTAAGAATAGATTAGGACATATATAAATCCCAATATTCCTGTAGTTACCAGAGAAAAACAAAAAACACCATCTCAAATAAGTGAGGATGGTGCTGTTACAGGAAAAGGGAAACAGAAAACGGAGCTAATAAAAAAACCGCCAAAAAAGGAATACCATGAAAATGATATCTCTTTTTTGTAGATAGCTCTTCATACATACGCGTCTGTACATATGACAGTTCTGTTTCTATTCGAAAACAGCCCCAATCGATACAT
Organism: Bacillus cereus group sp. MYBK245-2; assembly: GCF_051916145.1. Taxonomy (NCBI): domain Bacteria; kingdom Bacillati; phylum Bacillota; class Bacilli; order Caryophanales; family Bacillaceae; genus Bacillus; species Bacillus cereus group sp. MYBK245-2. The sequence continues at coordinate 329,821 of NZ_JBQAGB010000002.1, forward strand.
ACAGAGAAATATATCGATTTCGGCAATACTTCCTTTCATCTAATTTCATAGACCTCTCTGTGTCTCCATTAGAATACTCATAAGTATCGCAACCTCTATCTCACGTTTTAGGCGAGAGTGTTTGATTTATGAAGTTGTTGGTAACATTTGTTTTATAATAATTTAAATTTTTTGGGGAATCAAGTGTTTTGTATAAATTTTAAAAATTCTATTTTTTACGAGGAAGTTTGTGAAAAATGTAGCAAAATAAATTTATTACATGTACATTAAAATTATAGTTCATTGGAGGTGGAAGAATGAAAGGGAAAAAGCCTATTTATGTTTCAGCAGAAATGAACACAACGATGGAGAAATTATGGGAATATACGCAAGAACCACATATACATACAGAATGGGATGCTCGCTTTACTGAAATTTCATATTTAGAGAAAAAAGAAGGAGAACCACAGAAATTTCTATATAAAACAAAAATCGGATTTGGACTTGAAATAGCTGGGGAAGGGGAATCGATAGGTGAAATAAGAAAAGAAACAGGTGAACGGATTTCTTCTTTAAAATTTTGGACAGACAATCAATTATCACTTATTCAAATAGGGCGTGGTTATTGGAAGTATGCACCGTGTAAAGAACACATTCATTTTGAGACACAATATGATTATGATACGAGGTTTGGTCGTATAGGGAATGTAATAGATTTCTATATGTTTCGGCCATTATTAGGCTGGGCGACTGCTTGGAGTTTTGATGCTTTAAAATTATGGTTAGAAAAGGGACTTCATCCTAGATTGCTCATTAGAAGAACAGTGACGTATTGGCTCATATGTTTTTTATTTGCTTTCGTATGGATGTATCAAGGAATAGTACCGAAACTAGTGTTTACTCATTCAGAAGAAGTAAAAATGCTATCGGTGATGGTTGGTTCAACTGAACATAGTATTTTTGTACTTAAAATAATTGGATTACTAGAAATTATTTTTGGTGTCCTATGGCTGTTACCATTTCCAAAACGAAAAGTATTTGTCGTACATATTTTTATGTTAATAGCCTTAACGATAGCAGCAGGATTTACGAATATCGCAAGCTTTACAGAGCCGTTTAATCCAATTACGTTAAATCTACTTCTAATTGGATTATCGATTGTCGGTTATATAAATAGTACGAATTTGCCAAGTGCAAAAAATTGCAAGAGGAAGAGAAAGGGATAATGTATGGCTAATATGTATGAAAGACTATTAGGGGATTCTTATAAAAACCTTCATCCGAAATTACAGAAACGTTATGAGATTACAGAAGAAAATAGCTTTATTGGAGAAGGGAAGATGGATGAAATTTACGGTGGTTCTTTTTTCGTAAAATTCATATTAAAAATTGCATCGAAGTTTCGAATGTTTTTCTCTGAGAGAGGTAAGGGAGTGCCATTTACAATACATAATACCGCTGAGCGTGATGAACATGGACATGAACTTGTGCGGTGGAATCGTACTTTTTATTTTCATAATAAGAAAAGATATTTTAATGTGGTAATGAAACTTGATGAAAATGAAATTGTAGATTATTTTGGTGAACCACATTTACTCGTCTCTACATTGAATTTTTATATTGATGAGTTAGGGGCAATGCATATTTCTTCAAAGAAACAATGGTTTTACATGTTTGGAAGGAAAGTCCCGTTACCTAGATTTTTATACGGGGAGGCCAACATTGTAGAAAGTTATGATGAAACACAACAATGCTTTCGAATTCATGTTCAAGTACGCAATCCGTTAATTGGTTCATTATTTTCATATAGGGGAACGTTTGTGGAGAGGAAATAAATAATATGAAAAATATAATAGTTGGACTTGTTTGTTATATTATTTTTCTAATATGTGAGCGGCCAAATATAAATCCAGTGGAAGCAATTATTTTATTAGCTATGTTGTTATTTATACCGATGTCATTTAGCATCATTGATAAGAAAATAAGAAATGGATCATATGTATTCTTTTATAAATTTTTATCGTTTTTATATCCAATCGCAGCAATTAGTGCAATGTTAGCTTTCGTAACAAGTCACTATTTCTTTGCGCTATTTTGGTTTGTATATACAGGAATTGTCGCGTTATTTGGTGTGAGTAGATTACTAGAAAGAGGATGGAAACCGTTAGAAGAAACGGCAATCGATAGTGCGTTTATTTATTTGTTTTTAGGTGGCTTCTGGTTTTTCGCCTCAGTAGCAAAGCTTTCCATTATGCACTTTAGTTCTGACATTGTTTTACTCACAGCTGCACACTTTCATTATTCGGCGTTTCTATTGCCGTTATCGGCTGGTTTAATTGGGAGAAAAAGAGAAAAGAGAAGTAAAGTATATGATGTTATTATGTTTGTCATCGTTATTTCACCTCTGACAGTCGCAGTAGGAATTACGTATTCAAGGGTATTTGAATTTTTTGCAGTGTTCCTATATTTATGCGCTATTTATGGTTATGGAATTTATGTTTGGCGTACGAAATTTAATGCTATCAACGCAAAGATTCTTCTGATCATATCGTCTAGTACACTTATGGTAACAATTATGTTTTCACTTATATACTCGTATGGGAATTTGAAACATGTAATGACGATTACAATTGCTCAAATGGTTTGGATTCACGGTGTTGTGAATGGAATTGGAGTAGTGTTACCGGCATTTGTCGGCTGGATGATTGAAAATAGTGTTCCGAACTATAAATATTACGGGAAACCAATGAGCAGATTAAGAGGAAAGGCGACAGTTGGTGAAGCGTTTTTACATAACAGAAATGTAATAGATAGTAAGGAATACAACGGTTTAGTTGATAAAATGAATGATTTTCATAGTGAGGCATTTGACGTGACGAAGATACCTTTAAGCATTATTCGGTTTTATGAAAATACAAAAGAGTATGAGTTACAATCGCATATTAAATGGACTCGTTCGTTCCGCCTGTTAGCATTTTGTTATGAGAAAATGAGTAAGCGTGTAGGACAAATACATTTAGGAATGGGCGGCAAGTGGGAAACAATGCACGGCTCTATCATAGGGGTAATGGATGAGAAGGATGGAAGGGAGAATGTAAGAGCTTGGTTAAGAAAAAATGAAGCAGGAGCATCTATTTTTGTAGCTCTTTACTCAAAACATACGTATAAGAATGAGACATATATGAATATCGCATTACCTCTACCATATTCGAATATGACGGGGATTTTAAAATTACGTAATGATAATAATAATTTAATTATTACTAGTAAGCTGAGAAGAAATGGTAAGGGAGATGAGGGGATTTATTTACATACTCGTTTCTTTACAGTACGGTTACCGTTAGCAGAGACGTTTATTATTAAAGAGGGCACCAATCAAATGTTAGAAGCTAACCATAAAATGTGGATATTTGGAGTTAAGTTTTTAGAAATTGATTATGAGATTAAGAAAATAGAGGAGAAGTAAGAAAAGCTTGGAGAGATTCCAAGCTTTTTTACGTATGGGTAATTGTCATAGCGACTTGTTTATCTAAGTCTTTGTCCCAAACACGTTGAATTTCAAACGTACCTTTTTCAAAAAATAATGGAAATCTTTCTTTAAACCAATCTTGCATAGGAAGATTTAGTGCTGTATCGATTGGTACCCATAATAAATTGCCTTCAGGAGGATTCGAAAGGAGTTCACCTTCAAATGAATTTGTCCAATAGTTAAATACCATATATCGAACATTTTCTTTCGGATTTACGTATTCATCTAATCCTTTAAAAGTTAAATTTGAAACAAGTAATCCAGTTTCTTCTTTTACTTCCCGTTTAGCAGCTTGAACGATACTTTCTGGAAAATCTACTTTTCCGCCGGGAGCGATGTAACCAGGGAAGCCAAGGTGATTGGGGCGCTGTATTAACAATACTTTGTTATTCCGCTGAATCATACACATTGTATACATACGGTGCTCTATATCTTTCCAATTGTTGCTCATATGAATCTCTCCTCTTAATAAAATCTTATAGTTTTTAACTATAGTTATGTATGACAAAAAATACAATAATAATACAATATTATACAATTTTCAATTGACTATTACTAATTTTCAGAACTATAATGAGTCTGTTACATAAATACATCGTACTTGAGAGGGGAATATATTCTATGAAAAATAGAATAATCGCAGCAGGAGTAATTGCAGCTAGTATATTATCTTATTCATCTAGTAGTTTCGCGCAAACGAAAAAATTTCCAGATGTCCCAGCTAAACATTGGGCAGAAGACTCTATTTACTATTTAGTAGAGAAAGGTGCAGTTACAGGTAACGAAAAAGGAATGTTTGAGCCAGAAAAAGAAATCACTCGTGCAGAAGCAGCTACAATGATGGCTAAAGTCTTAAACTTACCAATCGATAAAAATGCTAAACCATCTTTCGGTGATTCTCAAAACCAATGGTATACCCCATTCATCGCAGCTGTAGAAAAAGCTGGCGTTGTAAAAGGGAAAGGAGCGGGCGTATTCGATCCAACTGGGAAAATTGACCGAGTTTCAATGGCCTCTCTTATTGTAGAAGCTTACAAATTAGATTCTAAAGTAAATGGTACTCCAGCAACTAAATTCAGTGATCTAGAAAAAAGTTGGGGTAAAGCAAAAGCTAACATTCTAGTTGAATTAGGGATTTCTATTGGAACTGGTGAAAAATGGGAGCCTGAAAAAATTCTAACTAAAGCAGAGGCAGCTCAATTTATTAAAAAGGCAGATTCTCTTAAAATAGGTAACCCTTTAGTAGAACAGGTAATTATTATTGATCCGGGCCATGGAGGAACAGACCCTGGGAAGGCAACGCAAGGATTACATGAAAGTGATATTGTATTAGATACATCTAAAAGATTACAAAGTTTAATAGAGAAACAAACTCCATTCCGCGTGATGTTAACACGTGAAACAGATATTCGCCTTGATGAAAAACAAGGAGAAGACCTTAAAAAGCGTGTGGATTTCGCAAAGGAACATAATGGAGATATTTTTGTAAGTATCCATGCAAATGCTTCTCAAAAACATGATGGATATGGAACAGAAACTTTTTATTATAAAGGATCTGAAAAGAAAGAATTAACCGAACGTGAAAAAGATAGTTATATGTTAGCTAATAAAATACAAAAGAGATTAGTTAAAGCTCTAGATACAAGAGATCGTGGTGTAAAATCAGAAGATTTTTATGTACTAAGAGAAAATGAAATGCCAGCAGTACTAACGGAGCTAGCATTTTTAGATAATAGTACGGATTATGAGAAGTTAGCTTCAGAATCTGGAAGACAAATAGCTGCTGAGGCAATTTATGAGGGGATTTTAGATTATTATGAGTGGAAAGGCTTTGATGTTTCTAAATCCCGTTTAACAAAATAATAATGTTGATTACTAAGCCCATCGCCTTTATATAGATGGGCTTTTTATGTGATTTTATGTAATTTTGTATCGAAATAAAAAGATATATCGTATTATGTTAATTATAAATAAAATAATGGTAGATTAGTTGATTTTTATCACGTATACTTTTACTGTTGACTATTTAAGAGTTTGTTAGTTTAATAGGGAAAATTACACGATAAAGGGAGGCAAGTTAACACGGGAACAAGCATATAAAAAACGTGTTAAAAAATTTATGAAAAAAGTTATTTCTAATGTGTTAGCAGTGACAGTCGTGCTTCAAGTAGTGATGGCTCCAGCAACTTCGTTTGCATCTACAAAAGAATTTCCAGACGTTCCAAAAAATCATTGGGCACTTGAAGCAATTACTGATTTAACGTCAAAAGGGATTATTGCAGGTTACGATAATGGTAAATTCGGCTTCGGAGATGTTGTAACTCGTGAGCAAGTAGCAGCATTAATGTATCGCGCATTAAAACCAGAAGCAAAAAGTGATTATAAAAATCCATACTCTGATATTAGTGCAGGAACGACAATGTTCCCAAAGGAAATTTTAGCATTAACAGATATGGGGATTTTCGTAGGTGATGATAAAGGAACGTTTAGACCGAAAGAATCATTAACTCGTGCTGAAATGTCTGTTATTTTGCAAAGAGCATTTAAATTAGAAGTAAAAGCACCACATACATTCAATGATATAGATGCATCATATTGGTGGGCAAAAGAAGCAATTAGTGCATTGCAATCTAATGGTGTATCAATAGGGAATGGACTTGGAGGATTTGATCCATCAGGTGTATTAACACGTGAAAGCTATGCACAATTGTTATATAGAGCGATGCAAATTAAAAAGGATGTTCCTGCTGAACAGCCTTCATATATTAATCTAGATGTGACATTACCATCTAACGTAACAGCGCAAGAGATTGATAATTATATTCAAAGATTCCATCCAGATAGCCCGTTAGTTGGAATTGGACAAGACTTTATTAAAGCGCAAAATGAGTATGGTGTGAATGCACTATACTTAGCTGCACATGCAATCTTAGAATCTGGTTACGGTAAATCAGAAATTGCATATCGTAAACATAATTTATTTGGTTTAAGAGCATATGATCGTGATCCATTTGCATATGCAAAATATTTACCGTCATACGGACTAAGTATTTCATATAACGCTGATTATGTAAAAAAGAACTACTTAGAAGAGGGTGCAAGATATTTCAAAGGTTACACATTGCCAGCAATGAATGTTATGTATTCAACAGATACAGCATGGGCTGGAAAAATCGCTAATATCATGGAACGCATTAAGCCTTTTAATAAAGCAGATTACCAAAATGCAAAACGACTACCGAAAAACCCTAATACATTAAATGTAGAAGTATTAAGTGAAGCGATTCCTTATACAGATTATGCAAAAGATGCAAAAGCTACTGTCCAATCGGTAGGATCTTACTATCAAGTTCCATTCCCGTTTAACAATCCAATTAAGAGTGTACCAAATGTGACACAAAATGAAGTTGGAAAATTAGAAAATGGTACAAAAGTAAATGTATATCGTGAAGATCCAAATGGCTGGGTAGAATTTTCATTTGAAAATGCGCAAGAAAAATATTGGACATTGAAGAAGAACTTAAAATTATAAATAAAAAAGGTGTTTTCATTTATGAAAACACCTTTTTTATTTATATTTAACATGTAATATTTTTAGATTCAGTATGAGTTTCTTTTTTATGTTTTTACCAATAATTAAACCGTTTCATATATAATTAAAAGTGTTGAAGATTGAATTTTCTGTTTTTGTTTTATTGTTAACTTAATTTGAAAAGAGGAGAGGTATATGCAAGAAGAAATACCAACAGAGAAAAGTTTAAGTTATATCGGTAAATTGTTATTGCCGGTTAAAGCGTCACCACATTTTAAATTTTTATGGATCGGGCAATTGCTTTCGACTTTAGGTAGTTCGATAACGATGGTTATTTTGCCAGTCGTTGTATATTCATTGACTGGATCAACAGTTGTAATGGGAATGACTATGGCAATGTACATGCTTCCTAATATTCTTGCGTTACCGTTTGCTGGATTAGTCGTAGATCGAATGGATCGGGTGAAAGTAATGTTATTTACAGATATCATTCGCTGTATATTAATGCTATTACTTGCAACACTTATATTTATGGATGTATTAACAGTTCCATTTCTATATGTCCTCATAGCATTATATGGGCTTATGGAAGGCATATTTCAGCCAGCGTATGCGTCCGTAAGAGCGAAAGTATTTGTACCGGACATTCGAAATGCAGCCAATGCATTAACTCAAATGAGTAATCAAGGTATACGACTAATTGGACCGGCTCTTGGAGGATTGATCGTTTCAGTTGCTTCTGCCGGAATAGGATTTGGACTGGATGCAGTAACGTATTTGCTATCATTTTTATGTTTATTATTTTTAAGAGAAATAAAGTTTAAAAAAGTAAAAACGATTGAAAAAAGAAAGATCGATTACAAACAAGAGTTTATGGAAGGTGTTTTCGTTTTAAAAAGTCATCCGTGGCTATGGATTACAATTTTAGTCTTTTCTTTCATCAATATTTGTTATGCAGGAATTATCGTCGTATTAATTCCATGGTTATTTAATGTTCATCATCATTTTGAAGCATATGTGTATGGATTAGGAATGGCATCCTCTGGTGTTGGAGCTGTAGTTGCTGCGCTAATATTCGGCGGGAGAGAACGGTGGTATAAGCGGGGAATACTTGCCTATGGTGGTGTTTTAATAAGTGGTTGTGCGCTTTTAATAATGCCGTTCATTACTTGGGCACCTGTTTTAATTGTATTAATGGCAATTGAAGGGTTCGGTATGATGATATTTGGACTCATTTGGGAAACGAGTTTACAAGAGCTCGTGCCAGAAGAAGCATTTGGAAGAGTGGCAAGCCTTGATATGTTAGGTTCATTTGCTTTATTGCCACTAGGTTATGTAGTTGTAGGATGGTTAGCTACTGTCATAGGTGGCGAGATAACGATTATAACATTAGCTATTTTAGTACTTGTAACAATTGGAGTAGCATTATGTGTGCCGAGTATTCGAAGATTTGATTGATGATATAAGGGAAGGTGGGAACGACTTATATGCTTATAAAAAATTTGAACGATATAGTCGCAAAGGAATGGGACAACCAATATACTTTGCAGGAAAAGATCTTTGAAGCAAAAAATTTCACAGTCTATATTGCTATCCATAGAGAAAATAAGTTAGCATATAATCAACTAGTATTAATAAAACATTTTTGTAACGAAAAGCCTTCCGTGCATATTTGGCATAAGAAAATTAGCACCGATGCAACAAAACTGGACATCACAAAAGAAGTGACAGAAGCCATTCAAACTGGTTTTGTAAATGAAGAGTAAGCCCTAATTAAATTAGGGCTTACTCTTCATTAAATACAAATGTTTGTTTCAGTTTTTTACTTTCATTTACTGGATGGCCGTTGTAAGAAAAGTTCTTTTCTTCCCAAGTAATCACAACTTTAAAATTATGGCTATTAAAGTCTAATGGGAATACCATGTAGTCAAAGCTTGTATGACTTTTAGAAATATTTTCATTAGATGTAGTAGGTTTAAAGGTAGCTTTAGAGGTAGGATTGTTATCAAGTATTTTCACGGATACGTTTGATACATCATGACCGATGTTTTTTACGAGTAAACTATATGTATCAAATACACCTTGTTTTGGCTGGATTGCTTGCTTGTTTACGTTATGAGATTTATCAATTTCGATATACCATTGTTTAGACTTTGATGCAATTGGTAGTGATTGAAATGTGTATGCACTAGCTTGTATTGGTAGTACTAAACAGATTAGTGAAAAGAGAGAAAATATTTTTCGTTTCATTTTTAGAGAGCTCCCATTCTGTAACGGATTTATTTTTTATTATCTTCTCTTTATGTTAAGTTATACCATATAATGTAAGGGATTCGTTTTATGAATATTGGGTTAGGAGTTATTATATTATTTGCTATGCTTGTACTTAGTTTTATTACATCTTTTTCTAAACAAGAAAGCCGATCCGCCTTTAGGCATGGAATGAAATGAAAGGGAAGTTGGATCCGGAATACTACTAAAAACCGTAAGGATCGTGGTACTTTAAGTATCCGAAGTTTAGATAGTGTCTTCAGATTTTTTATTTTAATTTTTCAGAAATAAATGATAATAGAAGAATGTTTTAAGGTGTTGGTTGAAGGGATATGTAACGAGTTTGATATGGCAATGGTATGTGATACTAACAGCGTTCATTTGTTTTTAATTAAACGGACGGTCATCCCCTTAACCCTACAAATAAAATGATTAATATCAAAATGTTTAAGAGAAGAATTCTCTCATCATAAGGTTAAATAGTAATAGTATGTTTAAGGGATTAAAGAAGGAAGCTGTGTAAAGGTCATACTACACAGCTTTTTTGTACATCTAATTTTAGAATAATCAATTAAGTGTATTTAATTGTTACGTATACGTAGTTCTGTCTCACTATCAAAAAAATGTGCTTTTGTTAAACTAAAGGCTACTGAAAGTTTATCGCCAGCTTTCAGTTCTGATCGAGCATTAATTCGTGCGACAAAACTTTGATTTTCAAGTTTTCCATGTATCATAGTCTCAGCACCTAATAGTTCAGCAACTTCAACATTAATTTCGACAGTTGAATCGGGAGAAGATTGAAGGACAATTGGTTCATCGTGAATGTCTTCTGGACGAATACCGAGTATAAGTGTTTTTTTATTGTATCCCTTTTTCTGCAATTTTTTTAATTGCCCTTCTGGTACTTTAAAACGAATGTTTTCTATATGAAAATAGTTATCTTTTAATGTTCCAGTAAAAAAATTCATAGCTGGAGAACCAATGAATCCGCCAACAAAAACATTTTCAGGAGTATCATAAACTTCTTTTGGTGTACCAACTTGTTGTATGATACCATCTTTCATCACAACAAGGCGTGATGCCATTGTCATTGCTTCCGTTTGGTCATGTGTTACATATATAGTAGTTGTGTTTAAGCGGCGATGAAGCTTAGAAATTTCTGAACGCATACTTACACGTAATTTAGCATCTAAATTGGATAGAGGCTCGTCCATTAAGAATACTTTTGCATCACGAACGATAGCTCTTCCTAATGCCACACGCTGGCGCTGTCCACCCGATAATGCTTTTGGTTTTCGCTTTAAATAATCTTCAAGACCTAATATTTTTGCTGCCTCAGTTACACGACGATTAATTTCATCTTTTGGTAGTTTTCGTAATTTTAAACCAAACGCCATATTATCGTAAACAGACATATGTGGGTATAGTGCGTAATTTTGAAATACCATTGCAATGTCACGATCTTTTGGAGCGACGTCATTCATAAGTTTACCATCAATATAAAATGAGCCGTCAGAAATGTCTTCTAAACCTGCAATCATCCGTAGAGTAGTTGATTTTCCACAACCAGAAGGGCCAACAAATACAATAAACTCTTTATCTTGAATATGTAAATTGAAGTCAGAAACAGCAGTTGTTTTATTATCGTATAATTTGAAAATATGATTTAATACGAGTTCGGCCATTATACATCACCCCTATTTTTATAATTAACTGAATTATAAGTTTTATTTAATGTAAGGTGAATTGGTAAGTTGCACAAAAAAAGTTAATTTTTTTATGCAAAATTACGAGATGTTCAAAGAAAGAAAAGCCAAATAAACAGCCACAGCACCTTCAAATGTTTTTATATTCAATCCTGTTTTTTCAATAAATTTGTCAATTCGATACTGTAAAGTATTTCGGTGTAAATATAATTGTTTAGCCGCAAGTGATACATTTAAATTACATTGGAAGAATACTTTAATACTCTCTATTAGTTCTTTGTCATTGGAAATATTTTCCAATAAACAATTTGTATATTTTTCTCTTTTTTCTTTTGGTAATAAGGTCATTAATTGATAAGGGAGAAGTTGTTCAATGTATGTAATTTTCTTTGATAAATAGGGAGAAAGATAAGAAAATAAATTTCGTTCCCATTGATACAAGTGAGAAACTTGATTGGTTTGGGTGTAGTGTCTGCCGACAAAAAAGGATAAGGATATAAAAAAATCTGTTTCTAGCGTATCAAGGGCTGTTTGCAATCTATATTCAGATATATTTTCTGTTAAGATGAGGACTCCAGTTTGTGAAGTTTCCCATATTGTAGGAGTATCAAAACCAAATATTGAATGTAAAGCATTATGAAATTCTTCTCGTTCCGTTATAGGATGCGTTGTGAAGAAATGTAAAAAGCGTACAGATGTTATTTGAATATCTTTACTCTGATATAACGCTTCGTACCAATACTTTTCTATTTTTGTTTCGTAGCATGTGTCAGTATGGATGGGAGTTAAGAGGGATGAAAGCAATTGACACTCCCGTTTATGTAAGCGAGATTTACGAATTCCTACTCTATTCCCGTCAATCAAAAACCAACTGTAATCTTCAGAAAGTATGGCTTCATTAATTTTTATATCTTTAGCGTAATATTTTTTTAATTGTTGAATCATATCAACACTCCTTATCTTTATATTATTTATTAATAACAAATTATATAGGGATAATGGATTAATACAGTTCGTGATGAAAATTTAAAAAATTCAGAAAATATATTGCGGAGGAAAAAGTGATAGTGTTATACTTCATAACAACTGGTAATGACAACATCATGTCGTGATCAAATTGGTATATGTATAAATAATATATCAATGATAGTTTATTCCTTCAACTGGTAATGACATAAGTCTACTAAAATTGATAGGGAAGGGAGAGAAGAGCATTGTTTTTATAAATGAATAAAATTCGTTTGTAAACGCTTTATTTACAAGGTGCTCAAAATCTTTTGTAAAGTTGATTATATTAGTTTAATTTGTCGTCAGTGAATTACAAGAAACATAAGTAAAGATTATGTTATATAGATGATTGTTTCTAGAGGAGGAAAAGGGATGAAAAAGTGGTTTATTTTCTTTTTGTCAACATTGCTATTGGCAATAGTAGGATGTTCTAACAGTGGCGAAAAAGTTAACACGTCATCTAAAGATGAAAAAATAGAATTACGGTATGCACTTTGGGATAAGAAACAACTACCAGCAGTGGAAAAAGTGGTTCAACAGTTTAATGAAAAACATCCGAATATTAAGGTGAAAATAGAATTAACAGCGTATGGGCAGTATTTTCAGAAGCTTGAAACGGCAGCAACAGGAAATGCATTGCCGGATGTATTTTGGATGAATGGACCAAATGTTGTGAAATACGCTTCGGGGAAAGTATTGATGCCTTTGGATGATAAAGCGAAAAAGGATAAGTATAAATTGGAAAATTATCCGAAATCTTTAGTTGATTTATATACAGTAGATAATAAAACTTACGGTATTCCAAAAGATTTTGATACAACGGCACTTTGGTATAATAAAAAATTATTTGATGAAGCTGGAGTAGCATATCCAGATGATTCATGGGATTGGGAGAAAATGAAAGAAGCTGCAAAAAAATTGACGAAAAAGGAAAAAGATGTTTGGGGATTTGCAGCAGCAATGGGAAATCAAGGTGGCTATTATGATCTCATTTACCAAAATAAAGGGTATGTTCTTTCTAAAGATAAAAAAACAGTAGGATTTAATAAACCACAAGCAATTGAAGCGTTTAATTATAACATTAGTTTTATTAAAGAAGGATTATCACCAACATTTGCTCAAATGACAGAGACAACAGCATCTGATTTGTTTTTATCAGGTAAAGTAGCGATGATTTTTGATGGGCCTTGGATGGTACCAGAATATAAGAAAAATCCTGATTTAAATATTGCTGTTATGCCAAAAGGGAAAGAAAGAGCTGTTATGATTCATGGTCTAGCAAATGTCATCTCAGCGAAAACAAAATATCCGGATGCAGCTTGGGAATTTGTGAAATATTTAGGTTCTAAAGAGGCAGCAGATGTGTTTGCAGAAACTGGAACAGTTATTCCTGCTTTTAATGGAACACAAGAAGCATGGGTTAAATCCGTTCCAAACTTGAATTTACAAGCGTATATCACTGGTCTTGAATATTCTTACCCATTACCGAGTGTGAAAAATACAGGAGCTTTATGGGAGCAAGAAACGAAAGTATTAAAAAGGGTATGGGGAGGAGAATTGAATGTTGAAGATGCAACAAAGGAATTAACAGAGAAGGCAAATGAAGTTCTTTCTAAAAAATAAGGAGAGGGATCCTCTCCTTACTTTAAATCAAAAATTATGGGAGGAGTGAAGAGATGGAGGATCTATCAATAAAGGTAGTGGAGCAAAAAAACACACATATACAAAAAAATATAAAAAGAAAAAGAAATTAGATTATATATGGGCATATGTCATGATTGCCCCAACTATGCTAGGGTTATTCATTTTTTATATGTGGCCAATTTTGCAAAATATTTATTTTAGTTTTACAGCGTGGGATGCGTTTGGTAGCTATGAATGGATTGGATTAGAAAACTATAAAAAGATGTTTACTGATCAAGATTTAGGAAAGGCTTTTCAAAATACATTTATTTATATCGTGCTTACTGTTCCAATCAGTATATTTTTATCCATCATATTAGCGGTGCTATTAAATCAAAACATTAAAGGGAAATCCCTGTATAGAACATTATATTTTTTACCTGTTATTACAATGCCTGCTGCAATCGCGATGGTATGGAAATGGATCTATAATTCTGACTATGGGTTACTCAATTACATGTTATCATGCTTTGGAATTGATGGTCCTAATTGGCTTACCAACCCTAACATTGCATTATATTCAATTATTATAGTTGCGATTTGGGGTGGGATAGGATATAACATGGTTATTTTTCTATCTGGTCTCCAAAACATCCCTAAAACATACTATGAAGCAGCAATTATGGATGGAGCCCGGCCAATTACAATTTTCTTTAAGATTACATTGCCACTTTTATCGCCAGTTATTTTCTTTGTAACGATTATGTCTTTAATTGGGGCATTTCAAGTATTCGATCTCATCTTTATGATGATTGGTAGAACAAGTAATGTAATTGAAAATACACAATCTATTGTTTATTTATTTTATCAAAATGCCTTTATTTTGAATGAAAAAGGATATTCGGCAGCCATAGCAGTTATATTATTAATTATTATATTAATCATTACAGCGATTCAAATGATATTACAGAAAAAGTGGGTGCATTATGATGAATAAAAGAGTAGGTGCAGTCAATAAAAATAAAATTATGATTCATACAATACTTATCATAGGTGCCTTATTAACCATTGGTCCTTTTATTTGGATGATATTAACGTCTCTAAAGACTTATGCAGAATCTGTTCAAGTTTCACCAGTTATTATCCCATCTCAATTTATGTGGAGTAACTATACGGAAATATTCAACTTATTACCATTTTTAAAATTTATGATGAATACTGTAATTGTTACAATAGCTAGAACGATTGGGCAGTTGTTTTTATGCTCATTAGCAGCTTATGCTTTTGCTAGAATACAATTTCCAGGTAGAAATGTACTGTTTTTACTAACTCTTTCCGTCCTAATGGTTCCAGCTCAAGTGTTTTTGCTTCCACAATATTTAATTATGGTAAAACTGGATTGGTTGAATACATTACAAGCGGTAATTGTACCTGGGTTATTTAGTGCATTTGGTACCTTTTTATTGCGTCAGTTTTTTATGGGCGTTCCAAAGGAACTAGAAGAAGCGGCGAGATTAGATGGTTGCAATCACTTCCAAATTTATTGGTATGTTATGCTGCCTCTTGCGAAACCAGGTTTAATTGCACTTGGTATATTTACAACACTCTGGTCTTGGAATGAATTGATGTGGCCGATGATTGTAAATAATTCACCAGATATGATGACATTATCAGTTGGTTTATCTTCACTACAAGGGCAATATGCAACAAACTATCCTGTACTAATGGCGGGATCATTTTTAGCGATTTTACCAATGTTGTTATTGTTTATTTTTTTACAAAAACAATTTATTGAAGGAATTACAATTACAGGTGGAAAATAAGA
The DNA here is from genome assembly GCF_051916145.1 of Bacillus cereus group sp. MYBK245-2. Classification (NCBI taxonomy): domain Bacteria; kingdom Bacillati; phylum Bacillota; class Bacilli; order Caryophanales; family Bacillaceae; genus Bacillus; species Bacillus cereus group sp. MYBK245-2. Next base: position 345,294 of record NZ_JBQAGB010000002.1, read on the forward strand.
ATAATAGAATAGGAGAGGATATGTATGATTACGGCGGCATTAATTGGGGCAGGAAGTCGTGGAATGTACGCTTATGCTTCTTACGCGTTAGAACATCCAACAGAGATAACTTTTGTTGCGGTTGCAGAATTGGATAATGCAAAAAGACAGAAATTCTCTGAAATGCATAACGTTTCGGAAGATATGCAATTTGAAACATGGGAAGAGTTATTAGCGAAAGAAAAGCTTTGTGATGTATTGCTTATTTGTTCGCCCGACCGGTTTCATTATAAACCTGTAATGCAAGCGATTGAGAAGGGATACAAAATTTTATTAGAAAAACCAATGTCACCAAGTCCTAAAGAGACATTGGAAATTGCAGAGGCTGCCACGAGATATAACGTGTTATTAACAGTATGTCACGTGTTAAGGTATGCACCATTCTATAGGACTTTAAAAGAAATTGTTGATCAAAAGAAGATAGGGGATATCGTTTCAATTCAATGGAATGAAAATGTCGGTCATTGGCATCAAGCACATAGTTTTGTAAGAGGGAATTGGCGTAATAAGTCTGAATCAAGTTCAATGATTTTGCAAAAATGTTGTCATGATATGGATGTGCTACAATGGCTTGTGGGTGCAGAGTGTGAAAAGATTTCATCTTTTGGAAGTTTGACTCATTTTAAATCCGAACATGCACCTAAGGGTTCGACGTTACGTTGTACAGATGGTTGTGAAGTTGAGGGAAACTGCCAATATTCTGCTTTAAAATGGTATTTACATGAGAGAGATGAATGGCCAGCGAATGTAGTTTCTATTGATACAAGCATTGAAAATAGACTGGAGGCACTAAAAAAGGGACCTTATGGGCGTTGTGTGTACCATTGTGACAATGATGTTGTGGATCATCAAGTAGTAAATTTGCTGTTTGATAATGATGTAACAGTTGCTTTTACAATGTCTGCATTTACAAAAGAGTGTTGCCGTACGTTTAAAATTATGGGAACACATGGTGAAATTCATGGTCATGATGTATTAAATGAATTGAAGGTCAAATATTTTTCAGGTGAAGTTGAAACGATTTACCCAAAAAAAATAGAAGGTGGACATATGGGAGCAGATAATGCAATTATGACTGATTTTATCGAAAAGGTAAAAAGCAATAAAACAGAAAGTTTAACGTCTGCAATGATTTCGGCAAATAGTCATTTGATTGCATTTGCTGCTGAAAGATCAAGAATAACGGGTGAAACAGTAAATCTTAAGCAATATGTGACAGAGTTACAACAATCGATGAATCTAGCAAAGTAAGAAAAGTGCATATAAAGAAACAAATTAAATATACGATTCAAGTAAATTTTAACAGATAGAATAAGCTTATCTTTCTCTGTGAGAAAGTAATGGTAATTCCTATTTTCATTCGATATAATAGCCATAAACTGGTCATAACAACTTTATAGATGAGGGAGTAAAACATGATTGCAAAAGATAATCGAACACCATTATACTACCAACTAATGGATATTATTGTGGAGCAAATTGAAACTGGGAATTTACAAGAACATGATAAGCTTCCATCAGAACGTGAACTATGCGAGATTCATGATGTAAGTAGAACAACAGTAAGGCAGACGATGCAAGAATTAGAAAAAGAAGGATATATTTATAAAAAACATGGTAAAGGGAGTTTTGTCTCACCTCGTGTATTTAATCAAAGTCTTGTCCGTTTTTATAGTTTCACAGAAGAAATGAAAAAATTTGGAAAGGTTCCATCATCAACAGTCGTATCATTTTCCATAATTCATTGCGATAAAAAAATATCGAAAATTATGAATCTTAACAATGGAGAAGAGGTATATCAAATTACGAGATTAAGGTTAGCTGATAAAGAACCCATGCTATTTGAAACATCTTATATTCCTGTAAAGTTCTTTCCATATTTAACGAAGAAAGAATTAGAAGAAACACCAATGTACGAGATTTTCCGTACAAAATACCAAGTTCATATCACACGTGCGGTGGAAAGTTTCAAAGCGATTGCAGCAGAAAAAGAGCATGCAACATGGCTACAAGTTGAAAAGAATGAACCATCTTTATCTCTAGAACGTATTGCATATGCGAAAGAAAATATAATTGAATACACACAGACCATTGCAAGAGGAGATAAATTTACTTACACAGTTGAATTACAATAAGTATAGTTATACTTATTGTAATTCAACTGGTAATGATGACGTGATAAGATGTGGACTAATATTAAGGGGGTTCTGAAATGTTATTACATGCAAATGATGAAATAAGAGAAACATATGGAGCGTGTTTTACAGCGAAAGAAATTGCACAACAGCCAGATCTTTGGGAGCAAGTATATTTGAATTTTCAAAGCAAACATCATGAAATTATAGACTTCTTTTCACGTATTTCAAGAGATCATGAACAAGTGAGGGTTATTTTCACTGGTGCAGGGACATCTGCTTTTGTTGGAGACACAATTGTTCCATATGTAAAAAGGATTACGGATTTAAAGAAAATGCATATTGAAAGCATTCCAACAACAAATATAGTCTCAAGTCCTTATTACTATCTTCAGCCAGACATCCCAACAATTTTAGTGTCTTTTGCTCGCTCAGGCAATAGTCCAGAAAGTGTAGCGGCAGCGCAATTAGGAGAACAAATTATTCATTCAGTTTATCATATTATTTTAACATGTAATGAAGAAGGAAATTTAGCGAAGCAATTTCAGCATAAAGAGAACGCTTTTGTTATGTATATGCCACAGGAGGCAAACGATCAAGGGTTTGCAATGACAGGAAGTTTTACCTCTATGATGTTAACTGCACTTATGTTATGTAACTATAATCAGACCCATCTTTTAGAACCTAGCATTATGGATATTGTAAGATTAGGAAAAGATGTAATCAAAAAACAAGAACAGGAAATTCAACGAATTGCAGAAAAAGAATTTCGTAAAATTGTATTTTTAGGATCAGGCGTATTCGAGGGACTTTCTCGAGAGGCTGCTTTAAAATTTTTAGAGTTAACTGCTGGTCGTATCCCAGTTACGTTTGACACAACACTTGGGTTTAGGCATGGACCGAAATCAATTTTAGATAAGGATACAGTTGTTGTATTATTTTTATCTAATGATGAGTATACGAAAAAATATGATCTTGATTTATTAAAAGAGCTTTTTCAAGAGAAAGAAAGAAGCGAGATTATTGTTATAGCACATCAAGATAATCAGGAAGCAAGGCGAAATTCAAATACGTTTTTATGCAATGACGGACGCAATCTGAAAGATGACATGTATATTACGTTTATTTATATATTATACGGACAAATTTTAGCGTTATATAAATCTATTGCATTAGGGATTACTCCAGATAACCCTTGTCCAAGTGGAAGTGTAAATCGTATCGTTCGAGGGGTAACAGTACATCCTTATAAAGGAAAGGAATAGCAATTTATGAACTACTATGTCAAAGCATCTATGTATCTACTAGAAGATGGTGTTCGTGAGGGTGGATATTTACATATTGTAAATGGCTACTTTCTAAAACATGTTGAAGAAATAGTAGACGGAGCGTTAGTAATGGATTTTGAAGGAAGTATTATTTCTCCAGGATTTGTGGATACACATATTCACGGTGTAGCGGGACATGATGTAATGGATAGCACACATGAATCGTTAAACAATATTTCTATTATGTTATTGGAAAATGGTGTTACGAGTTTTTTACCTACAACATTAACTGATTCTTCGGAAAATATAATGAAAGCTTTAAAAAATATAGCTCATGCAAAAAAAAGAGGAGTGGATGGGGCCAATATTATTGGAGCTTTTCTGGAGGGACCTTGTTTTACGGAGGTCTATAAAGGTGCACAAAACTCTAAATATTTTATTGATCCAACCATTGAAATGTTAGAGGAGTGGATTGTTGCATCAGAAGGGACAATTAAAAAAATTGCCATGGCACCAGAGAGGAAAGGTGCTATTGCGTGTATACATCATGCTGTGAAAAAGAATATTCATGTAGCAATTGGGCATACGAATGCAAACTATGAGATATGCCAGAATGCGATTCAAGCAGGAGCGACGATTTTTGTGCATACGTTTAATGGAATGAAAGGATTACATCACCGTGAACCTGGCGTTGTTGGAGCGGTACTCTCAACTGAGCATGTGTATGGTGAAATCATTGTAGATGGACATCATGTACATCCAAGCGTAGTGAATATTTTATATAAATGTAAAGGATACGACAAAACTTGTTTAGTTAGTGACTGTATGCGAGCGGGCTTATTAGGGGATGGCACATATAATTTAGGAGAATTTGTTGTCCAAGTGCAAGACGGCATTGCCCGAACAGAGGCGGGTTCTTTAGCAGGAAGTACACTTCGATTTATTGATGGTGTGAAGAATATAGAGAAATGGACAAATGCATCGTTATGGGAATGTGTTCATATGGGATCGTTAATTCCTGCTAAAAGTATTGGAGTTGATAATGAAATTGGAAGTATAGCACCAGGGAAAAGAGCTGATTTTCTTATATTAACAGAGGATTTAGATCTTATAGGAACAGTTGTAGGGGGAGAAATGAAATATAAAAAGAATAAAGAGAGGATTTGAGAGTATGCTTGTTTCAACTCAATTTATACTGAGAAATGCACAAGAACAGGGTTATGCGGTTCCGGCTTTTAATATTCATAATTTAGAAACTTTAAAAGCAGTAATTGAATCCGCAGTAGAGCTTAGGTCACCTGTTATTATAGCTGCTACACCAGGCACAATAAAATATATGGGAAAAGAATATCTTTTGCATATGATTGAAGCAGCGAGAAAGCAATATGAAATACCAATTAGCCTACATTTAGATCATCATGAGGATATAAGTGATATTAAAAATTGTATTGATTCAGGAGTTCGCTCTGTTATGATTGATGCATCGCATCATCCATTTGAAGAGAATATTCAGATTGTTCGGGAAGTTTCGTTGTATGCAAAACAATATGGAGTAACAGTAGAGGCTGAATTAGGGCAATTATCAGGAATAGAAGAAGATATAAAAGTAGAAAACTCAATTTATACAGATCCTTACCAAGCGAAAGAATTTGTAGAACGCACGAATATTGACTCATTGGCAGTTGCAATTGGAACGGCACATGGACTATATAAAGGGGAACCAAAATTAGATTTACAAAGATTAATAAATATCAGAAAGCAAGTCAATATTCCTCTTGTACTACATGGGGCATCTGGATTATCAGACAGTTTAGTGCAAGAAACGATTCGTTTAGGAATTTGTAAAGTAAATATTGCAACAGAGCTAAAAATTGCATTCGGAACAGCATTACGCCATTATCTACATTCTCATCCAGAAGAAAATGATCCGCGTAAATATTTTTCAGATGCAATTATGGCGATGAAACGGGTTGTTGCAGATAAAATAAAGATGTGCAAAAGTTTAAATCGTGTGTAAGGAGATATTCTTATGATTGCGACAATTACATTGAATCCATCTGTTGATATGCGATATGAATTAGGAGAATTAAAACTAAACAAAATACATCGTACGAAAGACTATGAAAAAACTGCGGGTGGAAAAGGCATTAATGTATCGAGAGTACTTCGTTTGCTTGGAGAAGAAGTAACAGGAGCTGGGTTACTTGGTGGTAGTAATGGTGAGTTCATAAGAAAAAGATTGAAAGATTTATCAATTATTGATGAGTTTGTTTCCGTTAAAGAAGAAACTCGCAATTGTATAGCGTTAATCACAAAAAAATCTGCGTCAGCTACTGAAGTATTAGAAGCAGGACCAGCTATTTCAGAGGATGAAATAGCTCTTTTTATAAAAAAATATGAAAGGATAGTAAAAGATTTTGAGTTTATTGTTGCATCGGGAAGTTTACCTAAGGGTATTCCAAATTCATTTTATCAACAGTTGGCACAAAAGGCGGCTGAAAACGGTAAAAAATTCATATTAGATACAAGTGGAGAACCATTATTGCATGGCATACAAGGAAAACCATTTTTAATTAAACCAAACAGGCAAGAAATTTGTCAGTTGCTTCAAAAAAAACGTGTGTCACAGGAAGAAATGATTGCGGAAGCAACTAAAATCTGCGAGGGGGGCGTGCAGTATGTTTTGTTATCACTTGGAAGAGAAGGAGCGATACTTATTACGAAAGATGAAAGCATAAGGGCAATTATTTCAGAAATAAAAACAATCAATGCCGTTGGCTCAGGTGACGCAATGGTTGCAGGAATAACGTTAGCACTCGCAAAGGGGTATGGGATAAAGGATGCACTTCGTTTTTCGGTGGCGTGTGGAATGGCTAACGCAGCTGAGGAAATAACAGGTTACATACAGCTTAAAAATGTAGAGAATTTCTATAATGAAATTACAATTGTCTAAAAGTAGGAAGGGGAGAAATATGGGGAAGTACGTTGCTTGTTTTGATATTGGAGGAACTTTTATAAAATATGCAATGATTGATGAACAAGGAATGGTACATGAACAAGGGAAAATAACAACACCAGTACAAAATCAAAAGAAAGAAATTTTGTATCGCATTTGTGAAGTAATATATGAGTTTGAAAAGAGCTATAAAATTCATTCTGTAGGTGTATCATCGTGTGGGATTATTGATAATATCAAGGGGGAAGTTCTGTATTCTGCCAATATTTCGGGATATAGCGGTACAAAAATAGCAGATTACATTTATAGTGAGACAGGGTATGTGGCGAGTATTGAAAATGATGTTCGTTCAGCTTGTCTCGGTGAAATGTGGAAAGGAGTAGGGCAGGGGAAAGAACATATTGTTTTAATCACACTTGGAACCGGAATTGGTAGTGGAATCATTATAAATGGCAAAATGCTTCAGGGAGTGAAAGGATTAGCAGGAGAGCTTGGTCATATGATAATTGTTCATAATGGAGAAAAATGTAGTTGTGGCGGAGAGGGATGTTATGAGAGATATGCATCGACTTCGGCATTGATTCGTCAGTATAAAGAAGCATCAAAAATTCAAGGGCTAGAGATAGGTACAATCACAGGTGAAGAAATTATAGAACGTATGTACAGAGGAGAACGATTGGCAAAGGATGTATATGAACAGTTTCTACAGTATGTTGTTGCTGGTTTAGTAAATATTACTTATATATTTAACCCCGAATTAATTATTATTGGGGGAGGTATTACAGAGCAAGGTGAACCATTTTTGAAACAAATTCAAGAAAGGTTCCATGACAAAATAATGGATATCTATCAAAATAAGGTGGAAATCGCTTTAGCATCATTACATAATGATGCTGGTGTATATGGAGCTTGTTATGTAGCGTTGAATCAATGTGAGGAAAAGTCAATGAAGATATAATTTTAGAAGATATTTATCGAGAATAATTAACACGTAGAGCTTTTTATTTTCAAACAACCATTATCTTGTTTATATATCAGCTGATGGTTGTTTTTGTTTGAAATATTAATAGGAATATACATTTGTTGATGATGTGCTATAAAGTATGTACGGATGTGATTTATCATTTTGGTTCTCGATTTGAAGTATAAGTCAAAGGGAATAGAATTATGAAGAAATTACCAAAAGTATGGTAAGATAACATTGTCATACAACAAGGGGGATTTGTTTTATGGAAAATGGAGTTCTTGCTAAAGTAGATGTAACGAAAAGAATTGAATCGAAATCTAAGTACAATAAGAAACTTGAAAAATATCAAAGGCGCTTATTAGCGTTGCAGCAAATTGTAAAAGAAGAAAAAATTGCAGTTATGCTCGTTATGGAAGGCTGGGATGCGGCTGGAAAAGGTGGGGCGATTAAACGAGTGACGGAACACCTTGATCCGCGTGGGTTTCAAGTAAATCCAATTGGAGCACCAGCACCTCATGAAAAACGATACCATTACTTGCAACGTTTCTGGCGTAAACTTCCTCAGTACGGGCAAATTACTATTTTTGATCGCTCATGGTACGGCCGTGTGTTAGTTGAGCGGGTTGAAGGTTTTGCTACAAAGGAAGAGTGGACGAGAGCGTATGACGAGATCAACGATTTTGAAAAACTATTAACAGATGATCATTATATAATCGGGAAGTTCTTCTATCATATTAGTAAAGATGAACAGTTAAAAAGGTTTAAAGATAGAGAGAACAACCCTTTGAAAAGATGGAAAATTACAGATGAAGATTGGCGTAACCGTGAAAAATGGGACGAGTATGTTGAAGCAATGGAAGAAATGTTTGAAAAAACAAATAAGCCAAATGCGAAGTGGCAAATTATTGCGAGTAACGATAAATTATACGCTAGATTGAAAACGTTGAAAGTAATTATTTCGTTAATTGAGGATTACCTGTTAGAACATAATATAGAATTACCTTCGTATTATTATGAGATGAAAGAAGGTAAGACAGAAGATTTTAAAATGAATTAAGATGTAGTTGTAAAATAGTACAAAGTTTGTTTATGAAATATAAAGTAGAAATACCCTGTAATTTTGAACAATAAAATTACAGGGTGTTTTTTATTTAGAAACATTTTACAAATAACAGAATAAAGTATATAATCAATAATCATATTAACATTGTTAATATGATTATTGATTATATACTATGTGGGGGTCTTATTTTGAAAGGAAGAGATGTTGTTTTAGGTTTATTAATGGGAAAAGAATTGTCTGGTTATGATATTAAAATTGTGTTTGAAGATGTATTTACTCATTTCTTTGATGGAAGTTTTGGGATGATCTATCCAACGTTACGTCAGTTGGAAAAAGAGGGGAAAATAAAAAAAGAAGTTGTTATGCAAGAAGGGAAACCGAATAAGAAAATGTACTTTATTACAGATGCAGGGCGTGAAGAGTTTTATCAATACATGCAAACGGATGTAGAGAAAGATGTTTTACGTTCAGATTTTTTAATGAGGATGTATTTCGGTAATTACAGCGATGGTCAGGCGATAAAAAAATGGATTAAGGACGAAATTGAAAGGAAAGAAGCATACATTGCGGATCTACGTCTGAAATATGAAAAGTGGAGAGAAGGTATTACTTTTGTTGAGGAAATTTCACTTGATGTAGGAATCGCATCGTATAGTGCTCAAGTAGAGACTTTGAAAAGAAAACTAGAGCAACTAGAAGCAAAAGAACACAATAAAATGGAAGAGTGAAAAAACGTTCATAATAAATAAAGGGGTAGAAGAACATGGAACAATCAAAGGGTATTAAGATTGTCTTTTTAATGTGCTTAGGTATATTTCTTTGTATGATTGATACAACAATCATGAATATAGCTTTACCAGCGATACAAACGAGTGTAAATACTTCATTAGAAAAGATGTCTTGGGTATTAAATGTTTATACAATGACAATAGCTGTACTCGCTATTCCGCTAGGACGGATAGCTGATATTTTTGGGAAAGCAAAGATGTATATTGTTGGTTTGATAATTTTTGGTGGTGGATCAGTACTTTGTGCTTTTGCTAATACGGGCGATTTTCTTATCTTTTCTCGCTTTATACAAAGTGTAGGTGCAGCGATTTTATTTCCAACTAGTATGGTAATTGGCGTATCAGCTATGCCATTAGCAAAGAGGCATGTTGCACTTGCGATTTTGGGAGTAACACAGGGACTATCAGCTGCGATGGGTCCAGTAATAGGTGGAATTATTACACAAAATTTCGGTTGGAGATGGGTGTTCTTCGTAAATGTTCCAATTTGTATTCTTGGAATCATTTTATGCTGCATTATGTTACAAATAAAAAATGAAGAACGTATTATCTCAAAAATAGATTGGGTAGGACTACTATTAAGTAGCTTAGCAATTTTTTCTTTTACTCTCATATTAGTAAAAGGAAATACATGGGGATGGCAAAGTAATATAGCCTTGTCTTGTTATGCAATTAGCACTATTTCTCTTATTCTATTTGTTCTAGTGGAACGAAAGGTTCATAATCCAATGGTGAATTTAAATTTATTTCAAGATCGAATGTTTGTTGGAGCATCTATCGTTGTTATATTAAGTAATGTATTTTTAATTGGAGTTACTGTATTGCTTCCGACGTTCTTGACGAAAATACAAGGTCGAACGGAAATTGAAGCAGCTTTTTTAGTGACACCTATTTCAGCAATGATATTTTTTGTCTCACCAGCTGCAGCAACTTTAATTAAAAAACTCGGAAAAGTAACTATTATTTTATCAGGCTTTCTTGTGATGGGCTTATCTTATTATTGGTTGAAAATGATTGATGTTAATTCAACAAATATAGAAATTATTATTCCATGTATGATATTGGGTGTTGGGTATGGTTTAGTAGTAGGTCCAATTACAGTTTTAAGTGCTTCTTCGTTTGAAGGGGAATTATTAACTGCTTCTCAAAGTGTCGTGTCAATGTTGCGGCAAGTAGGTATTGTTTTAGCGGTCGCAATATTTGTATCTAACTTAACTCACAACTTAACTGTAAATAAAGAGAATGTATATCGTTATGCAGAAGAAAAGGTGCGTAATATTCATGTAGGTAATGCTCAGCAAGCGGAGATATTACAAATGACAAAAGAAAAAATAGAGAATCAAAGTATAGAAACGAATGTAGAAAAGCATCAAAATGAAAAATTTGTAGGGTTACATAAAGAGAAAAAAGACGAATTAATTCACCAAAAAGTAGATGAAGTGTTAAATGCTGTTCCAGTAGAATATAGAGATATAAAAAGAGAAGAAGTTATGAATCAAGTGACAAATGAAGTTGAAAAACAAGAGGAAAGTATAAAGAAAGAAGTACTCGCATTTTCGAATGATGTAAACCATTATGCTAAGAGTCAGATGGCGATGAGTTTTACAGATTTATATAAAGCGAGTGTGCCAATTATTTTAATTTGTGCTTTAGTAAGTTTGTTATTTTCGGAAAGAAAGGTTTTGAGTAAAAAGAAAAGTGGAAGAGTAGTAGAGGAAGTGTAAAGAAAACAGGCTAATAGCAGCCTGTTTTTTGTTTTTTGATTACATATTGTGAATGGTAGAATTTTTAATATAGCATGAGAGAAGTCGAGTTTGGTTAGAAAGTTTTTTAGAATGAAAGAGAAGAATGGAAAATGGCATTGAATATGTAACGTTAAACATAGTACATTAACAAGAGGGTTTAATTTTAAAGGGAGGATGAAGAATTGTTACATAAGGCGGGGGCTTTAATAAGTAATCGTATGTATACAGAAGAGGGACAACGAAAATTATACAAAAGAACGTTAATAATCGTAAGTATTTCACAAATGTTCGGCGGAGCTGGGTTAGCTGCTGGGATTACAGTAGGTGCACTTCTTGCGCAGCAAATGCTTGGGACAGATGCATTTGCAGGTTTACCGGCTGCTATGTTTACGATGGGATCTGCGATAGCGGCTTTCTTTGTTGGGAAGTTATCGCAAAAGTATGGTCGCCGCGTAGGGCTTGCAGCGGGTTTTATAGTAGGTGGACTAGGGGCTATTGGAGTTGTATTGGCAGCTTTAATAAATAGTATTATTCTTTTACTAGTTTCTTTACTCATATATGGCGCGGGCACAGCTACAAATTTACAAGCGCGTTATGCTGGAACGGATTTAGCGAATAAGAAGCAAAGAGCAACTGCCATTAGTATTACGATGGTAATGACGACTTTTGGTGCAGTCGCAGGTCCAAATTTAATAGGTGTAATGGGAAGGTTTGCTCATTCAATTGGAATTCCTGAACTTGCTGGCCCATTCATATTATCAGCGGTGGCGTTTATACTGGCGGGTCTTGTCCTTTTTGTTATGCTACGTCCAGATCCGTTACTTATTGCTAATATGATAGAAACATATAAACAAGAGCATACATATAAAGGGCAACCAGTAACAGAAGAAGCGAAAGAAAATAAAAGAGGCATTACGGTTGGAGCTATCGTAATGATACTTACACAAATCGTGATGGTTGCAATTATGACAATGACGCCAGTTCATATGGGGCACCATGGTCATGCTTTAAGTGCAGTAGGTCTTGTAATTGGTTTTCATGTAGGTGCAATGTATCTTCCATCTCTCGTTACAGGAATATTAATTGATAAAATTGGCAGAACTACGATGAGTATAGCTGGTGGAGTAATCTTATTAGCAGCAGGTGTCATAGCTGCGATAGCGCCGAGTGATTCTTTAATACTAATAATCGTTGCTTTGTCTTTACTTGGATTAGGGTGGAACCTCGGTTTAATCAGTGGTACTGCTCAAATTGTTGATGCAACTATACCTTCCACACGTGCAAAAACACAAGGGAAGATAGATGTGTTTATTGCGTTAGCTGGAGCTTCTGGTGGAGCGATGTCAGGAATGGTAGTAGCGAATTCAAGTTATGCGGCATTGTCATTAGCTGGAGGAGTGTTAGCTTTCATGCTGATTTCTGTTGTGATATGGTCTCGAAAAGGAGAAAGAAATTAAAGAAGAGGTTCTAGTTATTGACTAGAATCTCTTTTTCATGCACTTAACTTAAATCCCACTCCACAATAAGACCTAAATGTGTAAGACCACCACCAAATCCGTACAGTAAAAGTGTGTCTCCGTTATTTAATTTCCCTTCTTTTCTAGCTAAATCTAGAGCGAGTGGAATAGAGACAGAAGATGTATTCCCCATATATTCCACGCTCGTTAATGTTTTTTGTATTGGAATTTGAGATTTTTCACAAATAGATTCAATCATGCGTAAGTTAGCGCTATGAGGAATGAGCCAGTCTATATCATCTTTTTGCATATTTGCAGTATGTAATAGTTCTTTTATACCTGCTGGCACCGTACGTGTTGCCCATTTATATACTTCTCTTCCATTTTGAACGATTTTTTCATTTGTTTGCAGTGGGGTGTCATTCATAGTAGTAGATAAGTTTGTTCTATATAGATGAATACCGCCGTGCCCATTTGTGCCCATATGATACGCGATAAAGCTTGGTTTGTTTTCATCTCTTTCTAATAAAATAGCTCCAGCACCATCGCCAAATAAAATGCAGGTCGTTCTATCGGTGTAATCAGTAACTTTTGATAATGTCTCTGTCGCTACGACAAGTACTTTTTTATGTGATCCAGAAGTAATCAAGCTATTACTGACGTGCAAGCCATATGTGAAACCAGCGCAAGTGGCATTTAAATCAAATGCCATTGTATGAGGTATGTTGAAGTATTGTTGTATTTGGCAAGCAACACTAGGGAAAACGTAATCAGCAGTAGTAGTAGCGACAATGATACAGTCGACATCTTCTAAGTTTTTCTTATATGTTGTACATAAATTTTCAACTGCTTTAATGGCTAAGTTTGAGGCGTATTCATCTTCGCTAGCGATTCTTCTTTCCTTCATTCCTGTTCTTTGTACAATCCATTCATCATTCGTATCGATCATTTTTTCTAAATCATGATTTGATAATATTTGTTCTGGAACATGAGTACCAATTGCAGTAATACGGGATTTAGAATTCATAGGAACAGCTCCTAACTTTATTTTATAACCTGATACTAATATCAGGTTATAAAAATGTCAATATAGATTTTTAGTGTATTGAACGACTTAGCTTACTATGGAGGAATTTAGCGAGTGTTGTAAAAATAATATACGAGAAGTTTCTAAAATTGATAATGAAGGGAGTTGGGCTCCTTGAAAAGAATTTTACGTATGTTGCCTTTTGTCATTATTTGTAGCTTTATTTTTATTATTTTTCCAGAGAAATCTTATGCTTGTGATTGTATTAACGTATCAGCAGAAGAGGCTTTTCAAAAAAACGATGTAGTGTTTGAGGGACAAGTAATTGAGGTTGGAAGGAAAGAAGGAGGTGGAATTGAAGTATTATTTGAAGTGAAGAAAATTTGGAAAGGGACAAATTCTTCGCAAATTATTGTATATACAAATGGTGGTGATTGTGTGTTTCATTTTGTGGAAGGAGGAGAGTACTTAATATATTCTTCTCAAAGAGGATCTGAAAAACAATTACACACAAATAGTTGTAGTGGAACGAAGAGATTAGATGAGGCAGGGGCGGACAAAGTGGCTTTACGTCAAATTGCAAAAGAGTCTGTTCCAACGAAGAAAGTGGATTTAAAAGGGGAGATGGTGAGCGGTTTCAGTTGGTGGCAAGTTGCTATCATTTCCATTTGTCTATTATTAATCATTGTTTTTGTTGTGAGAAGAACTCGCAAAAAATGACGATTAAAGTAAATATATAAAGATTTTCTTTCTGTTTCTATAGGTGGTTTAATCTTGTGAAAGCGAATTACTTATGCTACACTTTATGTAACTTAAAATGAACGGAGGGGCTTCCTTTGATCTTAATCAGATTACGTCTCAATACTTTGTGCCAATAATTGAATAGCGCTCAAAGGCTCTGTCTGTGTGCAGAGTGAACGGGATTGGTCTGCCTATTTTAAAGGAACCCTTTATTAAGCTTATATGTGAAAAAGAGGGAGGGACGAATACGCCCTCTTTTTGTTTTGCCTTTATAAATAGAATGGGATTGTATAGGTGAACACTTATTGTGGATACGCATACGATCTTGGGACTTTTTAACTATGAGATAGGATGAAAGCACAACTTTCTTCTATTTCTTTGGTGAACCCTTATCCGTTTACGAAAACACAGGCAGCGACCTGTGTTTTTTATTTTACGTAATCGAAATGGAGGAATAAATATATGGAAGAATTATTACAAAGAGCAGTTTTAGTTGGAGTAAATTTAGGTAATGAGGATGATTTTGCATATTCGATGGAAGAGCTAACGAATCTTGCAGAAGCTTGTGATGTAGAGGTAATTGGACAAGTGACGCAAAATTTACAACGTGTAAATCCATCCCATTATATTGGAAAAGGAAAGATTGAAGAAGTAGCAGCCTATGTAAATGAAGTAGGTGCGAATATGGTCATCTTTAATGACGAATTATCGCCTTCTCAAATTCGAAATTTAGAAGCAGATTTAGATTGTAAAGTAATTGACCGTACCATATTAATTTTAGACATTTTTGCGCAACGTGCGAAAACGAAAGAAGCGCAGTTGCAAGTAGAAGTGGCCCACCTTCAGTATATGATGCCTCGTTTAATTGGTCTTCGTGAGTCGTTAGGAAGACAGAGCGGCGGTGTTGGTACGAAAAATAAAGGTGTCGGTGAGAAGAAATTAGAGTTGGATCGTCGTAAAATTGAAGAACAAATTTCAGTTTTAAATAAAGATTTAGAAGCTCTTGTTGCGCAGCGTCAAACGCAGCGAAAGCAACGTAAGAAAAATGAAATTCCTGTTGTAGCATTAGTAGGTTATACGAACGCAGGAAAATCAACAACGATGAATGCGATGCTTGAAATTTATAATGGGACAGAAGAAAAACAAGTATTTGAAAAAGATATGTTATTCGCGACGTTAGAAACATCGGTGCGAAATATTGATTTACCAGATAATAAATCATTCTTATTAACAGATACAGTTGGATTTGTAAGTAAATTACCGCATCATCTTGTGAAAGCATTCCGGTCAACATTAGAAGAGGTAGCGGAAGCAGACTTACTTATTCACGTTGTAGATTATGCAAATCCAAATTATGAACAGTTAATTGATATTACAAATGAAACGTTAAAGAAAATTGGAGTAGAAAATATTCCAACAATCTATGCTTATAACAAATCAGATATGGTAGATGTTGAAATTCCGAAAGTACAAGAAGACCGTGTTTATTTATCGGCGAAGAAACATGTTGGAATAAAAGAGCTTGTCGAAATGATTCGCTCACACATTTATAAAGAGTATACGAAGTGTGAAATGTTAATTCCGTATGATCAAGGACAGGTAGTTTCTTATTTCAATACTCATGCGCACGTTCTATCTACGAGTTATGAAAACGAAGGTACGAAACTAGAAGTGGAATGTAAGACGAGCGATTACGAAAAATATAAGCGTTTTGCAATTTAAGAAAGAAGGCGATCCTAATATGTTTTAGGATCGCCTTTTTCTTATTCCGTAATAGAGGCCCACTTATAAGAATAAATTCCTGCAAATGGACGAACAACAACACCTTTTACTGTTGGACGTTCTAAATATACAAGTCCTGATTGGAAGATTGGAGCGATAGCTGCATCATCTTCAAGTAAGATTTTCTCTGCATCTTGGAACGCTTTCCAACGTGCTGGTAAGTCAGTTACTAAAGTAGAGCTCGTTTTTTCAATTAATTCGTCGTATTGTTTGTTTGAGTAACTCATCTTATTAAACGGTCCGTCTGTGACGAACATATTTAAAAATGTTGTAGGATCAGGATAATCTGGTCCCCATGTAGAAAGTGAAATTTCAAAATCACCATTTCCTTCACGATCTAAAAATGCTTTTACTGGAAGTGGTTGTAATGTGATTTTTAATCCAGGTAAGTTTTTCTCCAGTTCACCTTTTAAAAACTCACTAATTTTTTTATCGTTAGATTCATCAGTTGTTATGATTGAAAGAGAAGCGTTTTGTAAATTTGTTTCTTTTTTCGCAGTTTCCCATAGTGTTTTAGCTTCTTTCACATTTGTTTCTACTTTTACATTACTTGTACTGCGAAAATCTTTATTGTCAGGTCCTTTTACGAATCCTTTTGGAACGAATGCATTCGCAGGTATAGAACCATTGTTTAAAATCGTTGTTGCGATTCCTTGTTTATCAAAAGCAAGCGAAATAGCTTTACGAGCATTTTTGTTTGCTAATAAAGGGTTCTTTTGACTAAATCGGAAAAATGTCACAGAAGGACGTTCCATTTTCTTTAAGCTCGGATCTTTTTGATATTTATCAACAAACTCTGAATTGATCGTAATACGGTCTACTTGTTTACTTTCAAATAAATTAACAGCTGTTGAAGTATCTTTTACGATATTTACATTAATTTCATTTAATTTCACATTTTTATTATCCCAGTAGTTCCGGTTTTTTGTCATTTTGTAACTTGTATCATGTTTCCATTCACTTAATTGGAAAGGTCCGTTATAAACTACATTTGCAGCTTCAAGTCCGTAATTTTTCCCTTGTGCTTCTACAACCTTTTTGTTTTGAGGATAAAATGTTGCAAATCCCATTAAACCTAAAAAGTATGGGACAGGGTGTTCTAGCTGTACTTCTAATGTTTTATCGTCAATTGCTTTTACACCAAATGAGTCAATTGGCAATTCTTTTTTATTTATTTTTTCTGCGTTTTTAATATCGAACATAATATGTGCGTATTCAGAAGCAGTTTCTGGATTTACGGCACGTTTCCATGCATATTCAAAATCATGAGCAGTTACTGGATCGCCATTTGACCATTTTGAATCGTGTAATGTAAATGTATATGTTTTTCCGTCTTCGCTCAGTTTGTATGATTCAGCTGCTGCAGGAACAGGTTTATTATCAGGCCCAGGCATATATAATCCTTCCATTACGTTGTTTAATGCAGCGTAAGAAAATCCATCGGTTGCGATAGATGAATCAAGTGTAGAAATTTCCCCAGCTTCTACAATGTTTAATACTTGTTTTGAAGATTCTTTTTTCTTTTCTCCAGTAGTTGTTGCCTCTTGTTTTTGACCACATGCTGTTAAAAACATAGATAATGTGATTGAGAGTGCAACGATTCCCTTTGTTTTTTTCTTCATAGTTGTCATCCTTTCCTTCATCTCTGCCTTAGTATAAGAGAAAATATAGAAAATTTCTATAAATAAATCCGATAAAACGTATAGAAAAAATATATTATGTAAGAAGTGATATTTCTGGAAAAAGAAATGAAACCAGTATAGAATAGAAATGTTTCAAAAGTCAGAATTTATTACACCTACTGTAATAAATATATATATTTTACAGAAAGGAGAGATTCACATATGCAGGCAGTTTCGCAAAAAAACAGAGTAGAAACACCGACAATATATCGAATATTATTTGCGATTAGTTTCGGTCATTTTTTAAATGATTCGATGCAAGCAGTTGTGCCCGCGTTGTTTCCTATTTTGGAAAAAACGATGAATTTATCCTATATGCAAGTAGGGTGGATTGCGTTTGCGTTAAATATGACATCATCGATTATGCAACCGGTTTTTGGTATGTATTCGGATAAGAAACCGTCACCATTTTTATTACCGCTCGGAATGTTTTCGAGTATGCTTGGGATGATTGGACTCGCGTTTGCACCGAACTTTATTATTGTTATTATTTCTGTTTTATTTATCGGATTGGGTTCCGCAGTCTTTCATCCAGAAGGGGCTCGAGTTGCTTATATGGCAGCTGGTGCAAAGCGAGGTTTAGCGCAAGCAATTTATCAAGTGGGAGGAAATACAGGGAATTCTCTAGCTCCTATTTTTACAGCATTAATTTTCGTTCCACTCGGTCAAATTGGTTCTTTAGGTTTTACTGCCTTTGCGGCGGTAGGAATTGTATTATTAATTTTCGTATCAAATTGGTATAGGAATGAATTAGCAACTGGTGCTGTGAGAAGAAAAAAGAGGGCTGCGCTTGAGGCGGAAAATGCGATTGTCAGTACACATATTAAATTTGTTATTTTACTTCTTGTGTTTCTTACTTTTGTACGATCTTGGTACGGTGCTGGTATCGGGAATTTTTATCAATTTTACTTAATTGAGCATTACGGTTTATCTATAAAAAATGCCCAGTATTTCGTATTCGCATTTATGATTGCCGGTGTGCTAGGAACTTTCTTCGGTGGACCGTTAGCAGATCGATTTGGAAAGAAAACAATTATTGTATTTTCAATGCTAGGTTCAGCGCCACTTGCACTTTTATTACCTCACGTTTCGCTCGTGTGGGTCGTACCGCTATTTTTATGTATCGGTTTTATTAGTTCAAGTAGTTTTAGTGTAATTGTTGTTTATGCACAAGAGCTTGTTCCTGGAAAAGTAGGAATGGTATCTGGATTAATTGTAGGGCTTGCGTTTGGACTCGGCGCTTTAGGATCTGTAGTCCTTGGGAAATTGGCTGATATATATAGTCTACAATTCATTATGTTACTATGTAGTTGTCTACCATTAATTGGACTCACTTCTTGGTTATTACCAAGTGATAAGAAAACGATAGAATAGGGGATGCGCTATGAAATTATGTGAAAACGTAACAGAATTAATAGGAGATACACCTGTCGTCCAATTATCTAAATTTATTCCAGAAGACGCAGCGGAGGTGTATGTAAAACTAGAAATGTTTAATCCGTCGCGCAGTGTGAAAGACCGCGCTGCTTATAATTTACTGCACGTTGCAAAAGAAAATGGTCTCATCAAACCAGGAGATACAATTATTGAACCGACAAGTGGAAATACAGGAATAGGCTTAGCAATGAATGCAGCCGCAAAAGGATATAAAGCGATTTTAATTATGCCAGATAATATGTCAAAAGAGCGTATAAATTTATTGAAAGCATACGGAGCAGAAGTAGTTTTAACACCAGCAGAACAAAGAATGCCAGGAGCAATTGCGAAGGCGTTAGAATTGCAAAAGCAAATTCCAAATAGTTTTATTCCGCAGCAATTTGAAAATCCAGCAAACCCGAATATTCACCGTTATACGACTGCACTTGAAATTTATGAACAAATGGATGGAGAGCTTGATGCTTTTGTAGCAACTGCTGGAACGGGTGGAACTATTACAGGGACTGGAGAAACGTTAAAAGAGAAACTACCAAACTTATATATCGCAGTAGTAGAACCGAAAGGATCTCCCGTACTATCGGGAGGTGTTCCAGGTCCTCATAAACTAGTAGGAACAAGTCCGGGATTTATCCCGAAAAACTTAAATACAGAAGTGTATAACGAAATTATTCAAATTGCAGACGAAGAGGCTTTAACGACAATGAGAAACTTAGCTAGACAAGAGGGATTGTTAGTTGGGCCGTCTTCAGGCGCTTCTGTTTACGCAGCGATTATGATCGCAAAACGCTTAGGCGCTGGTAAAAAAGTTTTATGTATTGCACCTGATACAGGGGAGCGGTATTTGAGTATGGGATTATTTGAATGAAAATGATAAAAACACCTTACTCGTGAAATTGTTACGAGTAAGGTGTTTGTTTTAGGTTGTAAAGAGGGGGAGAATAAAAATGAAACTATTAAAACCAACACATGAATATAGTGGAGAAATTATGGAATATAAACATGCGTTTTTACAATCAGGAGAACAACCACATGGCAGTAGTTCTTTACAAAATTTTGATTCTCTCGATGAATGGTTTGAAAAAGTGAATATACAAGAACTTGAGGAAAACTTAAAAGCTAATCGAGTACCATCTAGTCAATTTTTAAGTTTTGAAAAAGGGGAACTTATAGGTTTTGTGAATATTAGACATCGATTAAACGAAGAATTATTGCGGGAAAGTGGTCATATTGGATATAGTGTACATCCAAATAAACGTCGTCAAGGTTACGCGACAAAACAATTGAAACTCGCATTATATGAAGCGCAAAAGTTAGGGTTGCAGAAAGTGTTAATAACTTGCGATAAAGCTAATATTGCTTCGGCTAAAACGATTCAAAAGGTTGGCGGTGTGCTAGAAAATGAAGTAGTTTCTTCTCATACTGGGGAAATTGTTCAGCGTTATTGGGTAGAAATATGATTTAGTGGAACATTGAAAAGGGAGTGCAATGCATAATATCGAAATAGATAAATGAAAAGTTAAATGTGTACTGCAATTATAGGGGGAAATGAAGTGGAATTAAAAGAGAAAGCAATAGAAATGTCGGAGGTTTATAGGCAAAATCCGAAAGTGGAGGCTATTATTTTAGCTGGTTCAGTAGCTAGAAAGCTAGAAGATGAACATTCAGATATAGAACTACATATTTTATGGTCAATGCCACCAAAGGATGAGGATCGTAAAGGGCCTATTAACTATATTGGTGGAACAATTTTGTCATACCATCCTTACGAGGAAGAAGAATGGTCAGAAACATATTTGACGAAAGAAGGAATTAAATTAGAGATTAGTAACTTTTTAACAGAAACAGTAGAGAAAGTTATTGAGGATGTGGTGGTTCAATATGATATAAGTTATGAAAAACAATGTATCGTATCATCCATTCATGATGGTGCTAGTTTGTATGGAGAAGAGAAAGTACATGAATTAAAAGATAGGGTGTTGGCATATCCAGAAGACCTAGCGAAACGGATGATTTCAGAAAATCTTTGGTTAAGCAATCGCTGGCATAATCGAGAGGCTCTTTTAAAGCGAAAAGATTGGCTTATGCTATATGATGTTATTTGTGAAGCGCAAAGAAATATATTTGGGGTCTTATTTGGTTTGAATAAAATGTATGTACATCACCCAGCGTTTAAATGGATGCCATATAATGTGGAACGAATGATTATTAAGCCTGAAAACTTATATGAGCGTATGACGAATACGTTAATAGGGAAACCGGAGTATAGTATACAGGAGTTAGGAGTGTTAATCGAGGAGCTATTACAGTTAGTAGAACACCATGCTCCGGAATTACATATTGCTGAACAGCAAAAGCGTATTCAATATGCGAAATAAAAAACAAAGAGATGTAACCCTTGTTACATCTCTTTGTTTTTTATTTTACTAATTTCCCCAGTATAGGTAAGCGTTGAATTCTATCACCGAGAATATGTGAAGCAAGTCCACTAGTTAATACGAATAAAAGGTAAACAAGTCCTCCTACAGCGCCGCATATAACAACAATGAGAAGTGATTCGATATAAGATTGTCCAGGAATTAACCATGTTAAAATTGATTTTAATGCCATCACAACAGCAGACATTGCTGCGGAGTAAATTGTAATAAGAAATACTGTTTTTGCTGTCTCACCAATTTTAAATTTCGCAAACTTAACGATGCAGTACAACATAATACTATTGGAAACGAGGTATCCAAGAATGGTTCCAAGTACAGCACCGTGTCCGCCAAATAAATGTAAGAGCGGTGTATTTACTACAACTTTAACGAGAATCCCGGCTGAGAATGCAATCATTGTTTTTCTTTGATAATCGATTCCTTGTAAAATAGCTGCTGAAACTGTGAAAATCGCACTTAATATAGCAGACGGTGCGAATGAAATTAAATATTGTGATCCACCAAGTGCGATTTCAGGATTTACATAAACCATGCGGAATGCATCGTAAGCGATGCTAGCAAGACCAAATGCAGCCGGGATCGTGAAGAATAACAAGACTTGAAATATCTTTGAAATTTGTTCTTGTAATTCTTCTAATTTCCCGCTTGTATAAGATTTCGTTATAGCCGGAATGATCGTTAAGGAGAATCCAGTTGCAAGTGAAGCTGGAATCATAATTAACTTTTGGGCATAGTTCGTTATATAAGCGAAAACTGCATTTGCTGTTTCTAACGGCTCTCCCATCGCTCTAAGGACATCAGCTACAGTATATTGATCTACTAACGTGTAAAGTGGAATTGCGATGCCGACAAATACAATTGGGATTGCATAGCGAAGTAATTCTATATAAATATTTTTTAATGGGATATTCGATGCTCTTGATTTTAATTCACCTTCGGGAGGTTTTAACCCATTATATTTTTTCCAGTACATCATTAAAATAGAGACACTTGCAAGTGCTCCGATAACAGCTCCAAACGTAGCAACTGCAACCGAAGAAGCTACTGAACCCCCTAATAATTTTGAGACGATGAAGCTACCAACTAAAATGAAAACAACACGTGCAATTTGTTCCACGACTTGAGAAACAGCACTTGGTTTCATATGTTGAAATCCTTGGAAATAACCACGTGTAACACTCATAGCTGGTACGATAATAAGTGCAAAACTTAATGCTCGCATCGTAAGTGTTACGTCAGCGATAAATTGTGGATCTGGCGTTTTCGAGCGAATAATAAATTGTGATATGTACGGTGCTCCAATAAATAAAATTAAAAATCCTAAAAAGCCCATAAACAACATTAATTTTACACTAGAGTTGTATAATTTTTTGCTTGTACTATAATCACCAAGCGCATTATGCTTTGCAACGAATTTGGAAACGGCAATAGGAATACCCGCTGTTGAAAAGCTTAATAAAATACCGTACCAAGAGTATGCATATCCATATAAAGCAACCCCTTGCGTTCCAACTAGTAATTGAAAAGGGAAGAAGTATATAAAACCTAATATACGTGAAATCATTGTGGCCCCGCTTAATAAAGCAGTTCCTTTTAAAACTTTTGACGTAGACAAAATTCTTTCCTCCTACTCTTGCTGTCTTGCATTCATCGTATACTACTATAAACCTGCTAGGGAAGTTAATACAGTATAAACCATAAATGTTCTAATACTATTCATTTAAAAGTCATATTTTGAATTTTTAAATAGAATGTAATACATAAAAATTCAAAATATAAGTTGACACTATTTTTAATGTATGATAAAAATGATAGTAATCAATTCGGAAAATAATATTTGGGCAATGAAAGGGTATAGTAGTGAATATCTCCCTATTTCAGAGAGCTGATGGTTGGTGTGAATCAGTATATAGATTATTCATGAAGTTCGTCCTGGAGCATCTTTCATAAATCTCACATTATGAGGAAATGAAAGACGGTAGTTTATACCGTTATCAAATAAAGTGGTGAAGATTGTTTCACAACTAGGGTGGTACCGCGATATTTATCGTCCCTACGTATTTACGTAGGGACGTTTTTTATTTAGGTCTTACTTTGTTGTGGCTTCATAACTAGGGTGGTACCGCGATATTTTATCGTCCCTACGTATTTGCGTAGGGGCGTTTTTTATTTAGGTCCTAACTTTGTTGTATCTTCATAACTAGGGTGGTACCGCGATATTTTTGTCGTCCCTACGTATTTACGTAGGGGCGTTTTTTATTAGTAGAGAGGAAGTGAACGTATTAGAAAAGAGTGTGGATAGAACAATATAAATACCGAATTGTAAAACAGAAAAAGATAAAGAGAGGAGATTAACAAATGAATTCACAGCAATGGACATCGAAATTAGGTTTCGTATTAGCTGCAGCAGGTTCAGCAATTGGTCTAGGGGCAATTTGGAAGTTCCCGTATATGGCCGGAATTGGAGGGGGCGGCGCGTTCTTCCTTATTTTCATCGGTTTCACATTATTAATTGGTTTACCGCTATTATTAGCTGAATTTGTTATCGGAAGAAGTACACAAAAAGAGGCCGTTGATGCGTATAGAGAAATCGCACCAAAAACACTATGGCCATGGTTAGGGAAATTAGGGATTGTAACATGTTTCATATTACTTTCTTTCTACAGTGTTGTAGGAGGCTGGATTTTATTATACTTATGGAATGCAATTACAGGTAGACTATGGGAAGGAAATGGGGCATACGAAGCTACGTTTGGTGAAATCATTTCCAATCCGTATTTAGCAGTTGGCTCACAGCTATTATTCATCCTTATTACTATTTTCATCGTAAGTAAAGGTGTACAAAATGGTGTTGAAAAAGTAAATAAATATTTCATGCCAGCACTATTCGTTTTATTCTTTGTATTAATCGTTCGTGCACTTACGTTAGATGGTGCGGGAGAAGGAGTTCGTTTCTTCTTACAACCTGATTTCGCAAACGTAACATCAGAAGTCATTTTATATGCAATGGGGCAATCGTTCTTCTCACTATCAGTCGGAGTAGCAGTAATGGTAACGTATAGCTCATACTTGCCGAAAGAAGAAAGCTTACCGCGTTCAGCATTTTCTATCGTAGCTTTAACGCTTGTGATTACATTACTTGCAGGACTTGCAATTTTCCCAGTAGTGTTCGCATTTGGAATGGAACCATCTCAAGGACCAGGGTTATTATTTATCGTACTGCCAGCTATTTTCAGTAAAATGGCATTTGGAAAATTATTCTTCATTGTTTTCTTATTACTATTCTTCTTTGCTACTATTACATCAGCGATTTCGATGTTAGAAATTAGCGTGGCATCTTTAACTGCAAAAGGTAAAGGGAAACGTGAAAAAATGGCTTTAATCGTAGGTTTATTAATCTTCGTTGTAGGAGTACCGTCAGCATTGTCATTTGGTATATTAAGCGATCTGAAGATTTTCGGAAAGACAGTCTTTGATTTAGCGGATTATGCAGTTAGTAACGTACTCATGCCACTGGGTGTTTTATTAGTTTCTATCTTTGTTCCTTTAAAAATGAAGAAAGATGTATTAATGAGAGAGCTTGGTGTAAGTAAAAATAAAGGCTATAAATTGTTTGTATTATGGTTATTCTTACTTCGCTTCATCGCACCAATTGCAATTATTATCGTATTCTTAAATGTACTTGGCATTATTTAAAAAAGGTAGCGTATCGCTCTGGATACGCTACCTTTTTATTTTGCTCTTTTTTGCAATTCATTTACTGTTACGAACTGATAGCCCTTTTTAGTTAAAGAGTCTAAAATACCTTCTATGGTCTGTAAATTTTCATTAGACTCATCATACATAGAGTGCAGTAAAATGATAGAACCTGGTTTTACATTTTTATTAATATATTCAATTTTATCAGTTGCAGATTTATAAAAAGTATCAGGTTCAAGGTCCCAGGTGATTGTTTCGATATTGTTTTTCTTTAAATAATAGGGCAGGCCAATTAGTTTTTTCCCGTTAGGTGGTCTAAAATCAATTGCGCCTGTAAATCCTGTTTGGCGGATTAATGAATTTGTTTTTTCGATTTCTTCTTTAATAAAAGAAGGTGTTTTAAAAACCATTCTGTTATGAGAATATGTATGGTTTCCAATTTGGTGTCCAGATTGTACGATAGCTTCTCCTAACGATAGGTTTTTCTCTAATTCATTTCCGATTAAAAAGAAAGTAGCTTTTGCATTGTATGTATCTAGTAGCGGTAATATTTGTTTTACATTGTTAGTAGGGCCATCATCAAAAGTTAAAGCAATCACTTTTTCATTTGTTTCTACTCGATTTGTTAAATCTCCAAACAATTGAAAGCTTCTTGCATTCATCAATTTGTATGTTCCAAATAATGCTACAGTAATACTGAATAATGTAACGATTGTAATGATTATTTTCTTTTTCATAAAGCAACCTCACTATACTTTTCGATTGGACTAAAAAGTATTATATCAAACTAAGTAGTTTCATGCTTTAAAAAGGATGTGGATGCAAGAGGAAGGAATTTATCATATAATGTAATGAAAAAGGTATATTAGGAGGTGTTTACATGGCGATTACAATTCAATTGCCGGACACTGCAGCGTCTCATGCAAAGCCAAGTATGGAAATGGCGATACTTTGCGTGAGGTAGACAAGTAATATACAATCGCCTAAATGAGCTCGTATCATTTTTTATATTTGGCTTTGCACCTTATTGAAATGAACCATAAAAAATAAGGGGCGAGCAGAAATGAAATACGTTAAAGCAGCGACGGTTTTACCAGAAAGTTTAATTACTGAAATTCAAAAGTATATACAAGGTGAAACAATTTACATTCCAAAACAAGAAACGAAACATTATAAATGGGGCACACGATCTGGAGGAAGAAAACAATTAGATGAAAGAAATAAAGCGATTAAAGAAGCGTTTAAAAGCGGAATTGCTATTCATCAACTTGCAGAAGAGTATTTTCTTTCCGGAGAAACGATTAAAAAAATTGTGTATTCTAAATAAGAGAAAAAGAGTCTGATGCAAATGTTATTTTGCATCAGACTCTTTTTGTTTTATATGTATTGGATATATGGACTGTGACAGGGCATACTAATAGAAAAAATGTGCCGTTTTTTTATTAAAAGTTATACCGAGCACTTGAAAAGTAGAAAGGTGAGCTTCTATGAATCATATTGGACAAATAACGATAGAGCTTTTAGTTGGCTTTTTTGTGCTGTTAATTGCTACGAAAATATTAGGGAAAACACAAATATCACAGCTAACCCCCTTTGATTTTATTTCTGCTATCGTCCTTGGTGAGCTTGTTGGAAATTCAATATATGACCCTAAAATTAAAGTGTGGTCTATTTTATACTCAGTATTTGTATGGGTAATTTTAATTTATTCAATAGAAGTGATAACGCAAAAAATAAGAGGAACAAGAAGTTTTTTTGAAGGGTATCCTTCCATTATTATTCGTAACGGAAAGATTGACCGAGAACAATTAAATTCAAATCATTTGGATATTAATCAATTACAACAAATGCTTAGACAACAAAAAGATATTTTTTCGATTCGAGAAGTTGAATATATGATATTGGAACCTAACGGAAACATAAGTGTTCTGAAAAAGAGCGAATATGAATCTCCTACTATAAATGATTTAAGTTTAAAACATAAGCCTGTATACTTACCAATTTCATTAATTAGTGACGGAAAAGTAGTGAAAGATAATTTGAGAGAAGCTGGTTTTGATGAAGGATGGCTGTATAAGCAAATAAAACAAAAGGGGATTACTAAGTTTGAAGACGTATTATATGCGGAATGGAAAACAGATGATGGCTTCTTTTGTCAGGAAATGCAGCGGTAGAGTACAAGCTATGTATGTAATGTTTGTTTCCAAGTTATCTTTTACATATCAAAAAACGTAATCATTGTATACAATAAAACTAGATCAACAATTTGTATGGAGTGATAAAGATGGAAGCATTTATTAGAAGTGATCAATACAATTTTATAAAATCACAAGCTTATAATTTAGCAAACGGGCATGCAACTGCAAATGATAGAGGTGTTATTCAAGCGTTAAAATCACTTGCGATTGAAAAGATAATACATGTATTTGAGAATTTAACAGATGAACAGAAAGAGTTAATCGATACGGTATTAACAGTTCAAAATAGAGAAGATGCAGAAGCATTCTTAATGAAAATAAATCCGTATGTCATTCCTTTTCAGGAAGTGACAGCACAAACATTAAAAAAATTATTTCCTAAAGCGAAAAAATTAAAACTTCCCGATATGGAAGAAATAGATATGAAAGAAATATCTTATTTAAGTTGGGTTGATAAGGGGTCAAGCAGGAAATTTATTATAGCGAAAAATGATAAAAATAAGTTTGTTGGTCTGCAAGGAACGTTCCAAAGTTTAAATAAAAAAAGCATTTGTTCATTATGTCATGGACATGAAGAAGTTGGGATGTTTTTAGTTGAAATTAAAGGTGATATACCAGGAACTTTCGTTAAAAAGGGAAACTATATTTGCAAAGATGGTGTAGCTTGTAATCAGAATATGAAGTCACTTGATAAATTACATGATTTTATTGAGCGATTAAAGAAATAAAATGGAAGACCTCTAGTGCTTAAACTGGAGGTCTTTTATTTTGGAAGAAGTAATAACAGGTTTCTTTTGTAGCTGTAGATTTATAAAAAAAGTCAGGTCATTTATAATGAAATTTGATGAAAATATCTAATTGGACACGGTTGTTTATATGCAAGGAGGTAAACATGAATTATATTTCACCGAAAGAAGAGGTATTAAAAGTGAAACGGTGGCCTAAAAATACGATAGCAGCAGGTCGTGGTCATACCGTTGCTCTTAAATCGGATGGCACAGTTGTGGCAGTGGGGCGAAATAAAGAAGGAGAATGCAATGTAAGCAGTTGGTGTGATATTGAAGCCGTCGCAGCGGGCAATGTTCATATGGCGACGAACACAGGTAATGCTCATACAATCGCTCTTAAAAGTAATAATACTGTGGAAGCGGTGGGATGGAATAAGCATGGTCAATGTGATGTGAACGACTGGCATAATATTGTAGCGGTAGCGGCTGGGTGGCGTCGTACCATTGGCCTTAAACTGGATGGAACGGTAATGGCAGTAGGGCGAAATAAAGAAGGAGAATGTAATGTAAGCAGCTGGCGAAATATTGTGGCTACGGCGGCGGGTGACTGGCATACAGTCGGTCTTAAAGTGGGCGGCACAGTGATGGGGGTGGGGAATAATCGATATGGACAATGCGATGTGAGCAGCTGGCGAGATATTGTAGCGGTAGCGGCTGGGTATCTTCATACTGTTGGCCTTAAAGTGGACGGCACAGTGATTGCAGTGGGGAATGATAAACATAACCAATGCGACGTAAGTGGCTGGCGAGGTATTGTAGCGATAGCAGCTGGTACGAATCATACAATCGGCCTGAAATCAGACGGTACCGTTGTGGTGGTGGGGTGGAATGAGTATGGTCAATGTAATATAAGTGATTGGCGCGATATTGTAGCGATAGCGGCTGGTTGTGCACATACAGTCGGCCTGAAATCAGACGGC
The DNA here is from genome assembly GCF_051916145.1 of Bacillus cereus group sp. MYBK245-2. Classification (NCBI taxonomy): domain Bacteria; kingdom Bacillati; phylum Bacillota; class Bacilli; order Caryophanales; family Bacillaceae; genus Bacillus; species Bacillus cereus group sp. MYBK245-2. Next base: position 374,421 of record NZ_JBQAGB010000002.1, read on the forward strand.
ACGGTGGTAGCAGTAGGTGAAAATACATACGGTCAATGTGACGTAAGTAGCTGGCGTAACATCCGGTTGCCTGGAAAATAGTCAATTTACAATAAATCATTAGTAATATTATTCTATTTAGGAGTAATTATGGAATAGGATATGTAGAAAATAATTAAACTTAAATCTGCTGAATAAGAATCCCTTTTGAAAAGGGATTCTTATTGTTTTTCGTAAAATGATTGTCTAAATGGAATTTTTGAACAAACTTTATTGCAAAGTTGACAGTAGAAGAGATAAATAAAGTAAAGGGGAGAAAAAGGAATGTTTAAAAGGTTTTTACTTTCTTTACTGGATGTTTTACTTATATGTATCGTTCTCTACATAACATATACAAATTCTTTTAGTTTTGGAAAGATGTTAGTAATTTCAATTGCAATTGGAATTATTGGTGGTTTTATTATAAGAATATGTAAGGATTTATTTACTTTTATCCAGTGGACAATTGAACAAAAGAAGTCTTGACTATGCTTAATTGTTACTAGGAGGGGATGGAATGAATCAGAAAAAGAGTAGGGTGAAAAACGAGATAGTACTTTGGGCATTAACAGCTGTTGTTTTTATCATTGTATGGTACTTTTATCAAAAATAAAAACGCATCGTACTAAAAAGCACGATGCGTTTTTATTATTTTTTTTGCCAATTTTCTTTTATAAAGTCTTCACGGCCAGATTCTTTTTGCTCAGTAGCATATTTTTCTGGGTTCTTTTTATAGAAATGTTGGTGGTATTCCTCGGCTTCATAAAAAGGTGCAGCCGGGCGAATTTCAGTTACGATTGGCTCTTTAAACATACCGCTTTCTGCAAGAGCTTGTTTTGATTTTTCAGCAAGCTCTTTTTGCGTTTCGGTATGATAAAAAATAGCGGTGCGATAAGATGGACCACGGTCAAAAAATTGTCCGCCATCATCAGTTGGATCGATTTGTGGCCAATATAAATCCAGTAATTTTTCATATGGGAAAATAGAAGGATCAAATGTAATTTGTACAACTTCTAAATGACCAGATGTACCCGCTTTTACTTGTTCATATGTTGGGTTTTCTACATGACCACCTGCATAGCCGGAAAGTACTTTATGAATGCCAGGAAGTTCATCAAATGGCTTTACCATGCACCAAAAGCAACCGCCTGCAAAGGTTGCGAGTTCGTATGTTTTTTCGGACATTGCTGTAATCCTCCTAAATATATATGTTTTATATAGTATTATACAATTTGTTTTATTGCGCAATAAAAAAGATTTGAAAATATATGTTTTTTATAAACAAGATCCTCCGCTCACATCAATTAATTGTCCAGTAACCCAGCGGCTGTCTGGAGAAGCAAGAAATGCGGCAGTATCGGCAATGTCTTCTACTTCACCTAAGCGATTGAAAGCGGAAATAGTAGTAGCGTACTGCTTCATCATTGGATCGCTCAAGAGTTCTGCATTCATATCTGTTTTAATAAACCCTGGAAGTATTGCATTCACCGTTATTCCTCGTGCTCCAAGCTGTTTTGCTAGTGTAAAAGTCATTGTATTAATAGCGCCTTTCGTCATACTATATGCAACAAAATCAGGTAAAGAAATGCGGGTCGCAGCGGATGAAATATTAATAATTCGGCTATTGTCACGTAAACGTGGAAGTGCTTGTTGAATGATAAAGAATGGTGCTTTTGCATTTACTGAAACCATTCTATCAAAAAATTGTTCAGTCGTTTCTTCAATAAAAGCACCAGGACCAATGCCAGCATTGTTTATTAAAATATCAAATTGTGTTTCACCAGTGCGCTTTTGTAATTCAGTATCTAAAGCGTTATAAAGGTTTTCTACACCGTGTAAGGATTCTAAATTTGCGCCGATAGAAAAAGCTTGACCACCCTCTGATCGAATTTCATGAACAGTTTCTTCAGCGTCATCTTTTCGATTACCGTAATGAACAGCAACCAATGCACCGTCATTTGCTAAACGTTTAGCGATCGCTCGTCCAATTCCTCGGCTTGCTCCTGTAACTAACGCTACTTTCCCTTTTAACATAGTCTCCTCATCTCCTCGTAAACTTTATAAGTTTTTCTTTATGTAGTAATGCAAACATACTTAAGTAATATATGAGTGTATGTAAGTAATGTATTCCAATTTTGATTTTTTTGAAAAAACATGTTGACAATGAAAAGAACAACGTCCTATAATACGTGTAACAAATGAAAGTTAATTAAGAATTTTCTAACTTTATATGTTGTATATGCAAAGAAGAGGAAAGTAGATGGTTATGATCGTTTCAGAGAGCTGCTCCTAGGCTGTGAGAGTGGTAACAATCGAATCATTGAAGATCACCTCGGAGCATCGCTTGCGAAAGGGAAACTGAGTAGAGAGCGACGGCATCGTCTCCGGTAAAAGGACGGGGGTCTAATTGGACCTACAGAGCTTATATTTCGCGAGAAGTATAAGGAAGCTGAGTGGTAACGCGAAACTCTCGCCTCAGCAATCAAAGCTACTAAATTGTAGTAGTTGATTGCTGAGGCGAGAGTTTTTATTTTTAAAAATAAGAGAATGCGTAGAAGAGGAGAGTAAATGATAAAAATTGTTTCAGAGAGCTACCCAGATGCTGTGAGGGTGGCAACAATTTCATCATTGAAGATCACCTCGGAGCACTACTTTTGAAAACTAGTAAAAAGTAGCGGAGTTGTTTCCGATAGAAAAACAAAAGTCTAATTGGACTTGCAGAGCTTATATTTCGTGAGAAGTGTAAGGAAGCTGAGTGGTACCACGATTCCCTCGTCTCAGCAATGGATCGCTACAAGTATGTATGTAATCGATTGTTGAGACGAGTATATTTTTAAGGTTTATATACTGAATATTCTGTTAAAAAACACTCATCTCAGCAATCGATATAGAAATAGATTGCAAAAATAGAGAGAAAAAAAGAGGAGCGATGTGAGATGGGAAATCAGTACATTTATATGAATGGGGAATTTGTAGAAAAAGAAAAGGCAGTTGTTTCAGTATATGATCACGGTTTTTTATACGGAGACGGTGTATTTGAAGGGATTCGTAGTTACGGTGGAAATGTATTTTGTTTAAAAGAACATGTAAAACGATTATATGAATCGGCAAAATCTATTTTACTTACAATCCCGCTGACGGTTGACGAAATGGAAGAAGCGGTTTTACAGACACTTCAAAAAAATGAGTATGCAGATGCTTATATTCGGTTAATTGTTTCAAGAGGAAAAGGGGACTTAGGGCTCGATCCGAGAAGTTGTGTGAAACCGAGCGTTATTATCATTGCAGAACAATTAAAGTTATTCCCACAGGAATTTTACGATAATGGATTAAGCGTTGTATCTGTTGCATCAAGACGTAATACACCAGATGCATTAGACCCACGCATTAAGTCGATGAACTACTTAAATAACGTACTTGTAAAAATTGAAGCGGCACAAGCAGGAGTGCTAGAGGCTCTTATGTTAAATCAACAAGGATATGTTTGTGAAGGATCTGGAGATAATGTTTTCGTTGTGAAAGATGGAAAAGTATTAACCCCGCCATCCTATTTAGGAGCATTAGAAGGTATTACAAGAAATAGTGTTATCGAGCTATGTGAACGACTGAATATTCCGTGTGAGGAAAGACCATTCACTCGCCATGACGTATATGTAGCAGATGAAGTGTTTTTAACAGGAACGGCAGCGGAGTTAATTCCAGTTGTAAAAGTTGATTCAAGAGAAATTGGAGATGGGAAACCAGGAAGTGTAACGAAACAATTGACCGAAGAATTTAAAAAATTAACGAGAGAAAGAGGAGTACGTGTCCCCGGGCTGACGGAAAGCTTAGCATAAATAAAGAGAGGAGTTAATTGAAATGAAGCAGCAGTATACAGCGTATGAGAAGTTACAGTATGAAGAAATGACAGGCGCTGGGCACGTGATTCAATGTTTGAAGAAATTGGGTGTAACGACTGTTTTCGGTTATCCGGGTGGAGCGATTTTGCCAGTATACGATGCGTTATACGGAAGTGGTTTGAAGCACGTTTTAACTCGTCATGAACAAGCTGCCATTCATGCGGCAGAAGGATATGCGAGAGCTTCTGGAAAGGTCGGGGTAGTCTTTGCTACCTCTGGCCCAGGGGCGACGAATTTAGTTACGGGTTTAGCGGATGCTTATATGGATTCGATTCCTTTAGTTGTCATTACAGGGCAAGTTGCAAAGTCTTTAATTGGTAAAGATGGATTTCAAGAAGCGGATGTTGTTGGAATCACAGTACCTGTTACGAAGCATAATTACCAAATTCGTGATGTGAATCATTTATCACGCATCGTACAAGAAGCTTTTTACATCGCCGAAAGCGGGCGGCCGGGGCCGGTATTAATTGATATTCCAAAAGATATTCAAAATGAAAATGTAACAAGTTTTTACAATGAAGTGATTGAGATTCCAGGGTACAAACTAGAGCCTATGCCAGACAGTATGAAACTGAAAGAGGTAGCTAAAGAAATTTCAAAAGCGAAACGCCCACTTCTTTATATTGGAGGAGGTGTCATTCATTCAGGTGGATCTGATGAACTTATCAAATTTGCGAGAGAAAATCGTATTCCAGTCGTGTCAACTTTAATGGGACTAGGTGCATATCCGCCGGGAGATTCATTATTTTTAGGAATGCTCGGTATGCATGGAACGTACGCTGCAAATATGGCAGTAACAGAATGTGACTTATTACTTGCTTTAGGTGTTCGCTTTGATGATCGTGTAACAGGAAAATTAGAACTCTTTTCTCCCTATTCAAAAAAGGTACATATTGATATAGATCCTTCGGAGTTTCATAAAAATGTAACTGTGGAATATCCAGTTGTTGGGGATGTGAAAAAAGCGTTACACATGTTGTTACATATGCCGATTTGTACACAGACGGATGAATGGCTTACGAAAACCGAGGAATGGAAAGCAGAATACCCTCTTTCCTATAATCAAAAAGAAAGTGATTTAAAACCGCAGCATGTTATTAGCTTAGTAAGTGAATTAACGAATGGTGAAGCGATTGTTACGACAGAAGTAGGACAGCATCAAATGTGGGCTGCGCATTTTTATAAAGCGAAAAATCCACGAACTTTTCTAACATCTGGCGGACTAGGAACGATGGGGTTTGGTTTCCCGGCGGCAATTGGTGCTCAGCTTGCGAAAGAAGAAGAACTCGTCATTTGTATTGCAGGCGATGCTTCTTTTCAAATGAATATTCAAGAACTACAAACAATTGCTGAAAATAACATCCCTGTAAAAGTATTTATTATAAACAATAAATTTTTAGGGATGGTAAGGCAATGGCAAGAAATGTTTTATGAAAATCGTTTATCAGAATCAAAAATTAGATCGCCAGATTTTGTGAAAGTGGCAGAAGCTTATGGAGTGAAGGGGTTAAGGGCTACAAATTCAATAGAGGCGAAACAAGTGATGTTAGAAGCAATTGCTCATGAAGGTCCTGTCGTAGTTGATTTTTGTGTAGAAGAAGGTGAAAACGTATTTCCGATGGTTCCGCCAAATAAAGGGAATAACGAAATGATTATGAAGAGGTGGGAAGAATGAGTCATACTTTTTCACTCGTTATTCATAACGAGCCAAGCGTCTTATTACGTATAAGTGGGATTTTTGCTCGGCGTGGCTATTATATTTCTTCTTTACATTTAAACGAAAGAGATACTAGTGGCGTTTCTGAAATGAAACTCACAGCAGTTTGTACTGAAAATGAAGCGACATTACTCGTTAGTCAGTTGAAAAAATTAATTGATGTACTGCAAGTAAATAAATTATAAGGAGTGTATCGAATATGAAAACGTATTATGAGAAAGATGCAAATGTAGAGTTATTACAAGGGAAAACAGTTGCGGTAATTGGTTATGGATCTCAAGGTCATGCGCAGGCACAAAATTTACGTGATTCTGGTGTGGAAGTTGTAGTTGGTGTTCGACCAGGTAAGTCTTTTGAAGTAGCAAAAGCAGATGGATTTGAAGTAATGTCTGTTTCAGAAGCAGTTCGAACCGCGCAAGTTGTACAAATGTTACTGCCAGATGAACAGCAAGCACATGTGTATAAAGCAGGGGTAGAAGAGAATCTCCGTGAAGGGCAAATGTTACTTTTCTCACATGGATTTAATATTCACTTCGGACAAATTAATCCGCCAAGTTACGTAGATGTAGCGATGGTCGCGCCAAAAAGTCCAGGACATCTCGTTCGCCGTGTATTTCAAGAAGGAAATGGTGTTCCGGCGTTAGTCGCAGTACATCAAGATGCAACGGGCACCGCATTACATGTAGCACTTGCGTATGCAAAAGGTGTAGGGTGTACACGTGCAGGTGTAATTGAAACGACATTCCAAGAAGAAACAGAGACGGATTTGTTTGGTGAGCAAGCGGTACTTTGCGGAGGTGTAACTGCACTTGTGAAAGCTGGTTTTGAAACGTTAACAGAAGGCGGATATCGCCCTGAAATTGCATACTTCGAATGTTTACATGAATTAAAGTTAATTGTTGATTTAATGTACGAAGGTGGTTTAACGAACATGCGCCATTCTATTTCCGATACGGCAGAGTTCGGAGATTATGTAACAGGATCGAGAATTGTTACAGATGAAACGAAGAAAGAAATGAAACGAGTACTTACAGAAATTCAGCAAGGTGAATTCGCGAAGAAATGGATTTTAGAAAACCAAGCTGGGCGTCCAACGTATAATGCGATGAAAAAAGCAGAGCAAAATCATCAGTTAGAAAAAGTAGGGGCTGAGCTTCGTGAAATGATGAGCTGGATTGATGCACCGAAAGAATTAGTAAAGAAATAGAGTAATAGATTGCAAGTGAAAAATACGTAAGAGGGGATTTGACAAGATGAGAAGTGACATGATTAAAAAAGGTTTTGATAAAGCGCCGCATCGTAGTTTATTAAAAGCAACTGGTTTGAAAGATGAAGATTTTGATAAACCGTTTATAGCAATCTGTAATTCTTTTATTGAAATTATTCCAGGTCATAAGCACTTAAATGAGTTTGGGAAACTTGTTAAAGAAGCAGTGCGTGCAGCAGGTATGGTTCCATTTGAATTTAATACAATTGGAGTAGATGACGGTATTGCGATGGGGCATATCGGTATGCGTTATTCGCTTCCGAGTCGTGAAATTATTGCAGATTCAGTAGAAACGGTTGTAAATGCCCATTGGTTTGATGGTATGATTTGTATTCCAAACTGTGACAAAATCACACCTGGTATGATGATGGCGGCACTTCGTATTAACATTCCAACTGTTTTTGTTTCAGGTGGTCCGATGGCGGCCGGAAAAACATCTAAAGGAGAAGTTGTCGATTTAAGTTCTGTGTTCGAAGGAGTAGGAGCATATCAATCTGGGAAAATTTCAGAAGAAGAATTAAAGGATATTGAAGATCATGGCTGTCCATCTTGTGGTTCTTGTTCTGGTATGTTTACAGCGAATTCTATGAATTGTTTATGTGAAGTATTAGGTTTAGCTCTTCCTGGTAACGGTAGTATTTTAGCTATTGATCCAAGACGCGAAGAATTAATTAAACAAGCAGCAGAGAAATTAAAGATTTTAATTGAAAGAGATATTAAACCGAGAGACATCGTAACAGAAGAAGCAATTGATGATGCGTTCGCGCTTGATATGGCGATGGGCGGTTCAACAAATACAGTGTTACATACATTAGCACTCGCACATGAGGCAGGACTAGATTATGATATGAGCCGTATTGATGCCGTTTCAAGGCGTGTACCACATTTATGTAAAGTAAGCCCTGCTTCCAATTGGCATATGGAAGATATTGATCGTGCAGGCGGGATTAGTGCAATTTTGAAAGAGATGAGCCGAAAAGAAGGAGTACTTCATTTAGATCGTATTACTGCTACGGGGCAAACATTAAGAGAAAATATTGCTCATGCAGAGATTAAAGATAAGGAAGTTATTCATTCTCTTGAAAACCCTCATAGTGAAGAAGGGGGATTACGTATATTAAAAGGAAACCTCGCGAAAGATGGAGCAGTTATTAAAAGCGGAGCAACTGAAGTAAAACGATTTGAAGGACCATGCGTTATTTTTAATTCACAAGATGAGGCTCTTGCGGGTATTATGCTTGGGAAAGTGAAGAAAGGAGATGTAGTTGTTATTCGTTATGAAGGACCAAGAGGCGGTCCTGGTATGCCGGAAATGTTAGCACCAACGTCAGCAATTGCTGGCATGGGATTAGGTGCAGATGTTGCGCTATTAACGGATGGTCGTTTCTCTGGTGCTTCACGTGGTATTTCGGTAGGGCATATTTCACCAGAAGCAGCTGCGGGCGGGACGATTGCACTTCTTGAACAAGGGGATATCGTTTGTATTGATGTTGAGGAAAGGTTGTTAGAAGTAAGAGTGAGTGACGAAGAATTAGATAAGCGTAAAAAAGAATGGAAACGACCAGAACCGAAAGTGAAAACGGGCTGGCTTGGGCGTTATGCACAAATGGTAACATCGGCGAATACAGGTGCAGTCTTAAAAGTCCCGAATTTTGATTGAGCTAATTAAAAAGAGATAAGGATGATATGAAATGGTGCAAAAGGTAAAGGAGAGAGTGAAAATTGAAGATATCTTAATGGCTCATAATTGCATGAAAGATATCGTTATTAAAACACCGTTACAACGTGATACAGTTTTATCTGAGAAATATGATTGTGACGTTTATGTAAAACGAGAAGATTTACAATTGATTCGCTCTTTCAAAATTCGTGGTGCGTACAATTTAATTCAAAGCTTACCGAAAGAACAATTACAAAACGGTGTTGTTTGCGCAAGCGCTGGTAATCACGCACAAGGGGTAGCTTATACGTGTAATTTATTGAAGATTCCGTCAAAAATCTTTATGCCAACAACGACGCCGAAACAAAAAGTATCGCAAGTACAATTTTTCGGTGGTGATTTCGCAGAGATTGTATTAGTTGGTGATACATTCGATAGCTCTTTTCAAGAAGCACAGCGTTATTGTGAAGAAAATAGAATGACGTTTGTTCATCCATTTGATGATCCGTATGTGGTTGCTGGTCAAGGAACAGTGGCAGTTGAAATTATGCATGATATGGAGAAACCAGTGGATTATATCTTTACAGCAATTGGCGGCGGTGGATTAGCATCAGGTGTTGGTACATATGTGAAAGGTGTTAGTCCTGCTACAAAGGTTATTGGGGTAGAGCCAATGGGAGCAGCATCTATGAAAGAGGCTTTTCTTCAAAACGATAATGTCGCATTGGAGAAAATAGATAGTTTTGTTGATGGAGCAGCAGTTAAAAAGGTAGGAAAGTTAACATTTGAAACGTGTAAAGATGTAATTGATGACATCGTTTTAGTACCAGAAGGAAAGGTTTGTACGACGATTTTAGAACTGTATAAGAAAAATGCGATTGTAGCAGAGCCTGCTGGTGCACTTTCTATTGCAGCACTTGATCTATACAAGGATGAAATTAAAGGTAAAACAGTTGTATGCACATTAAGTGGTGGAAATAACGATATTGATAGAATGCAGGAGATGAAAGAACGTTCTCTCATTTACGAAGGATTAAAACATTATTTCATCATTGAATTCCCGCAGCGTTCAGGTGCGCTAAGAGAATTTCTTGATAAAGGATTAGGACCAGAAGATGATATTACGCGCTTTGAGTATATTAAGAAACATAATAAGGAAAATGGTCCAGCGTTAGTCGGAGTAGAGTTAAAACATAAAGAAGATTACGCGCAGTTAATTACCCGTTTTAAAGAAAATAACATTCAATTTATGGAGCTTAATAAAAATCCTGTTTTGTTTGATTTACTTATTTAATAGAAGGAAAGAGTTAGCATCCAAATAAAAAAGATAGATACAAGCAATGGAAATGCTGCTTGTTCTATCTTTTTTATAGTTAAACTATATACTTCCCATATTCAAGAAGGATAAAGCTAGTTAACCAAAAGAGTATCGCAATGCGAATAATTACATACATAGTAAATTCAAAGGTAGTAAGTTTTCGCTCGCGTTTTATTTTTTTAGAAGTCTAACAGAGAAAAATAAACATAAAAGTAGAACGGCTATAGATATTTTATAAATGTTTTCTAACAAACTTACATTTTCTAATAAATCTTTCAGCATGTTCATCACCTATTCTGCAAAGTATGTTACAGAGAAATAGATCTTGCGTTGTCTAGTTTCGTTTGTTTTTTATGTTCCCTGTATCATCAATGTCTACATCAGTTGAAATTGTTTGTAAGTATTGTAGAGCTTTTCTCTTTTCTTCCTCATTTACAGGGGAAACTTGATTGTTACGGATGATATAAGGATTGAATGACATTTGGACATCCTTTCCTTTAAAAGTTAAAGTTAATACGCCAGTTTCGGCACTTTTTCCGTTCACATAACTTGGGAATAAAAAGTTACCTAATGAATAAGCGATAGGAACTTTATTATAATACTCAAATCCTTGTAACCAATGCGGGTGACTCCCGACAATCGCGTCAGCCCCTGCTTCAACCATTTTAGGTACATATTGTTTTTGGTATTCTACAGGACGATTTGATTTCTCAACGCCCCAATGCATATAGACGATTAAATAGTCTGCGTCTTTCTTTTGTTCTTTAATTGTTTTTGTTACGAGATTTAAATCATACCCATTCGCAACACCAGGTTTATTGTCACCAGCTACCCAATTCGTATCAGGCATAAATCGAACGAAGGAAAGAAATTTGAATTTTTTTCCTTTTACAGTCATTTCTCGTGCTGTATATGCATCTTTTGCATTTTTTCCGGCTCCGATATAAGGGAACTTTAATTTTTCTACATGAGAGATTGTATCTAATAATCCATCTTGCCCATAATCAAGTGTATGGTTATTCCCGATATTTACGATGTCATAACCGGTGTTTTTTATAGCTTGAAGCGTGGATGGATCACTTTTAATCCAAAACAGTTGTCCTGGAGCTTTCTTTTCTCTCGTTGTAAATGCTGACTCTAAATTAACGAAAGAAATATCAGCTTTTGTTATTTCTTCTTTTACATGTTGGAATGGATAATCAGCCCCGTTTTTTTCGATTACCGGACGTAATTGCCAATCGAACATTGTATCACCAGAAAAGGTGAGGGTAATTTCCGGGTTTTCTATTTTCTTCTCGCTCGTTGAAGCAGTTTTGCTAGATTTGTTTTGGAAATCGGGTTTGTCTTTCGCTTTTGAAGTAAAAGAGTGGTTAATTAATACAACAATTGGCGTAATGCAAAAGGCTATTAACAAAAATCGTTTTAGTAAAGTTTTCATAAATACCTTCCCTTTTGAGTTTATCCCGCAATTCAATTAGCAATGAGTCTACAAAAAAGTAATTGGTTTATGTACAGATATAAAAAATGCGGTTTATGCAGTGGAAAACATTTGTTAATATTCTCAATATTAAGTTAACATATAGATAACCTGTAAATCAATGAATAAACCAAAATATAGAAATAAAGAATTTGAAGGGTGAAGAATGAGAAATGGTTATATTAGGAGCAGTTGTAAATGGAATTTGCATTATATGTGGTACTTTACTAGGTAAATTATTTAGTAGAATTCCAGAAAGTATGAAGGGAACAATTATGCATGCAATCGGTTTAGCGGTTACTGTACTTGGACTTCAAATGGCATTGAAAAGTGAAAATTTTCTTGTTGTCATACTAAGTTTAGTAATTGGTACCGTTATCGGGGAATGGTTACAATTAGAGGGAAAGTTAAAACAGTTAGGAGATTGGCTAGAAAATAAAGTTGGATCGAAAGGGAAAGGGAGTATATCAGAAGGTTTTGTAACAGCTACTTTAATATTTGCAATTGGTGCGATGGGTATACTTGGTGCACTCGACAGTGGGATTCGCGGAAATCACGATATTTTATTTACAAAGGCAATTATCGATGGATTTATTTCTATTATATTAACGACAACTCTAGGGATTGGCGTAGTATTTTCAGCGATTCCAGTAATTTTATATGAAGGTGGCATCGCAGTTTTTGCAACACAAATTAATAGTTTGGTCCCGAAAGAATTAATGAATCAATTTATAGTAGAAATGACAGCTACAGGTGGTATTATGATAGCCGCTATCGGATTGAACTTACTTAGTATTATTAAAATTAAAGTGGCAAATTTACTGCCAGGTATATTGATAGTTGGAATCATTGTTTCACTTATTTATGGTTACGGTTTAATAGTAAAGTAGTAGGGGATGAAGGTACATATGGAGGAATTTCAATTTACAAAACGTGTTCATAACATATTGAAGATTGCAGCAGAAGAGGGAGAAAGTAATATCATTCAACCAGTTCATTTATTTATTGGCATGTGTAAAGAAGGTACTGGCGTATGCAGCGAGTTGTATATGTATTTGTTTCGTAACGTGGGGACGGATTTTTTAGAAAAACTTTCATTACGAAAACAAGACGATTTAACGGATCAAGAGTATGAAAAAATAGGGCAATATAAGGTATCTTATAAGGTGCTAGAAATTTTACAAATAGCGAAGAAACGTATGGAACGTTTTCAGCAAGTATTAATGAACGAAGGACATGTTATATATGCACTCTTTCGCGCGGATACGTTTATTGAAAATCCACAAATACAAAAAGAGATATTACGTATTGTAGAAGAGCCAAGAGATTTAGCGGTTGATTTAAAATGTTTTGTTCCTGCTTATACTCATTTAACTTGTCATGTTAGAAAGGCTAACTCTTCTGATTTTGGGAAATTAGTAAGTTTTGTTAGTGAGGAATTTGGTGAACGTTGGTTACATTCGATAGAGTACGGATTTCGTACATATAAAGAAAATGTACCTATTTATATAGCAGAACAAAAAGAAGTGATAGTAGGTTTCGCTTGTTATGACGTAGTGAGAGGAAAGAAAGGATTGTTTGGTCCAATGGGCACGGCGAAACAAAATCGTGTGAAAAGTGTAGGGAAGCAATTGTTACATTGTAGTCTGCATAGTATGAAGCAAGATGGATATGAATATGCAATTATTGGACAAGCAGGTCCGGTTGAGTTTTATGAGAGATGTTGTAATGCGCGTTTAATACCAATCATGGATTATTAACCAACTTCATTTAGGTGGAGTTGGTTTTATTATGAAAATAATGTAGAGATGTAGTGATTCTTATTAGAAAATAGCGGGTTTTGTAGTAAATTTTACATATAAAGCAAATTACTAAACTTTTTACAAGAAAGGGTGTAGAATGGGTATCTAAAGAAAGAAGGTGTGAAAATGGCCAGCTGGAAACGAAATTTAATGATTTGTTGGCTAGGTTGTTTTACCACTGCAGCCGGTATGAGTTTAGTAATTCCTTTTTTATCTTTTTATATTGAGGAATTAGGTGTGACTGGCACTTCTAGTATTGCACAGTGGTCGGGACTTGCATTTGGTGTAACATTTTTAATGGGTGCGATCGTATCACCAATATGGGGAAAGCTTGGTGATATACATGGACGGAAATTGATGCTAATTCGTGCTAGCCTTGGTATGGCGATTATTATGACGCTTATGGGGTTTGTAACGGATGTATATCAATTAGTCGCACTAAGATTTTTAATGGGAGCAGTATCTGGTTTCCTTTCAACCGCGATGACATTTATTGCAGCAGAAACTCCGAAAGAACATTCAGGTTGGGCAATTTCTACAATTTCAACTGGTGGCGTGAGCGGTTCTTTACTTGGTCCATTACTTGGAGGATATTTGTCTGAGTTAATTGGAATGCGCCATGTTTTTCTTGTTACAGGAGCTTTTTTATTCCTTTCCTTTCTCATCGTTTTTTTCTTCTTACATGAAGAAAATCACTCTGCTCAAGCAAAAAAAGTACAAACGAAAAAAGTATGGACGATGGTTCCAGCTAAGCATTTAATTATTAGTTTGTTTGTAACAACATTTATTATTCAACTTGCTAATATGTCTGTTCAGCCAATTGTTACATTATACGTGAAAAATTTAGTTGGTCCTCAAACTGCGCATATTGAAACAATTGCGGGCGCTGTTATGTCAGCGACAGGATTAGCTGTTATTTTGGCAGCACCAAGACTCGGACGATTATCAGATCATATCGGTCCTCAAAAAACGTTAGTTGTAGCGTTGTTTGCTGCAGGAATTATTTTTATTCCACAAGCATTTGTAACCTCAGCTTGGCAACTATTAATTCTTCGATTTTTATTAGGTATCGCACAAGCAGGATTATTACCTTCCGTACAAACTCTACTAAAACAACATACACCAACCCATGTAACGGGGCGAATATTTGGGTATAATCAATCGTTTCAGTTTTTAGGAAATATGATTGGACCAATACTTGGTGGACAAATTGCAGCGCATGCTGGTTTCCAATATGTTTTCTTCTCTACATCATCACTATTGTTTATTGCGTGCATTTGGGTTTATTTTCATAATAAGAACGAAGAGGTATCAGAGAAACGACATTTGGAAGTTAGTTAACTAAGTGAAAGAAAAAAGGATGAAGCAATGAATGCTTCATCCTTTTTTCTTTAAAATTGGAGACAAAGATAACTTAATGTACCAAGCTCGTAACTGCGATGAATGACTTCACCGCTATTTTCACCACTTCCCATAGCGATAAATAAAGGTACAAAATGCTCTGCTCTTGGTACTGCTAATTGTGCATGAGGGGCATTTTTCTCCCAATTAAATAATGCATCTTTATCAGCAGCCTGCATATGTTTAATAATCCAATCATCAAATTCAATTGCCCATTGTTCGGGCGTAGTTTGATTCCATTTCAGTGCTCGTAAGTTATGAACGGTAACACCACTACCGATTACTAAAATATCTTCCTGTCCAAGTCCTTTTAATGCTTCTCCAATCTTAAATTGTTCTTTTGCAGAAAGGAATGGATTTACTGATATTTGGACGACAGGAATATTTGCTTCTGGATACATGCGATGCAAGAGTGTCCATGAGCCATGATCTAAACCTCTCGTCATATTATGATGGACTGGAATACCTTTGTTTTTAAACTTTGTTTCTAACATGGATGCAATGCTAGAAGAACCTTTTGCACGATATTTAATTTCGTATAACTCTGGAGGAAAACCTCCAAAATCATAAATTGTTTCATATTCGTTATCTGATGAGGAAATCGTTAATACTTCACTTTCCCAGTGAGCAGTGAAAATAACAATTGCTTTCGGTTTATACGTTTCTCCAAGTATTTTTAAAAAACTTGTATAATCTGTATCTTGAATAGCGAGCATTGGTGAACCATGTGCTAAAAATAGTGATGGCATCATAGTAGAAACCTCCTAAAAATATAATAATTACTTTATGTAAGTAACTATATAATTTTGTGTTGTTTTCGTCAACAGAAATAGTTTGAAAGCTAATCGGAAAAGGAAGGCATTTGTCATAATGAAAGCAATTGCATATAATACATAATAAGAATAATGAATAGATATTCATTTTTGAGATACATAATAGAGTTGGGGGCTGACGAAATGAACGTACAGGAAAGTTTCGTTACGGCAATGGATGGATCGGAAATTTATTTACGCAAGTGGTTACCAGAAGGTGAACCGAAAGGGATTATTCAAATTGCACATGGTATGACAGAACATGCAGGTGTTTATACAGACTTTATTGATGCGTTATTAGAAGCAGGGTATGGTGTTTATGCGCATGATCATAAAGGACATGGGAAAACGGTGAAAAGAGAAGAGGATTATGGTCATTTTGAACCAAATGTAGGTTGGAGTAAGGCTGTATCTGATGTTATATTTGTATCTGAAACGATAAGAAAAGAGCAGACATGCCCGTTATTTTTACTTGGACATAGTATGGGTTCTTTTTTATCAAGACGTGCTGTACAACTGAAAGGTGAATTATATGATGGATTCCTTATTTCAGGAACTGGTGGAAACCCAGGGCTTCTAGGAAGTATCGGTCATAAAGTAGCGACAATTGAGATGAAATTACGCGGGGCAAAAACGAAAAGTCCGATGCTAAACTTTTTATCTTTCGGAAACTTCAATTCACACTTTAAACCAAATCGTACAAAATTTGATTGGTTATCTTCAGATAACAGCCAAGTAGATAAATATATTGCGGATCCGTTATGTGGATTCATTTGTACGACTAGTTTTTATCGAGAATTATTTTCTGGTGTGTTAGAAGTAAATAAACTAGAAGAGTTTAAGAAAACACCGCAAAACCTTCCAATACATATTTTTTCAGGAGATCGTGATCCTGTTGGAGATATGGGGAAAGGTGTAAAAGAAGTATATGAAAATTATAAAAAATGCGGTGTGAAAGATGTAACACTGCGTTTATATGAAAATGGAAGACATGAAATGTTCCATGAAGTAAATAGAGATGAAGTATTTCAAGATTTGATTTCTTGGTTAGATGGACATATTGTATGAGAAGAAACCTCACTTTTTGAAGTGAGGTTTCTTTAAGGAGATGGAGGAATAGTTATGAGTGAATTTGTAAATAAAGAATATGTAGAAATAGATTTTCAAGATATTTTGATTAAAGAAGAGGAATTGAAGAATTGTACGTTCATAAAATGCCGTTTTAGAGGGATAGATGCATCAGAAATTTCTACTGAAAATTGTAATTTCATAGAATGTGATTTTACCGGTGCTCTTTTTAACGCTTCTATCCATCAAGGAACTACATTTGCAAATTGTAAGCTTGTTGGTGCGAATTTATTTGTATCGAAGTTTGAAGAATGTAAAATGACTGGCTCTGATTTTGAAGAAGCGAATTTAGATGGAATAACTATCATATCGGGTGATTGGTCATACACGAATTTAAGGTTTGCGAACTTAAGTAAACAAATGTTAAAGGGTATACGTTTAGTGGAAGCTGACCTATATGAATGTAATTTAGAAAAAGCAGATTTACGTGAAGCGGATTTAACTGGTGCACAGTTAGGTAAGGCGAAACTTAGCGGTGCAAATTTAAAAGGAGCGATAGTTGATAGAATTGATTTTACAAGTTTCGATTTGAAAAATGTAAAATTAGATATAGCGCAGGCAGTTGCAGTAGCAAGGTGTTATGGGGCTAAGGTGAACTAAATTGTTTATAAAACCATTCAAATTGTTGAACGGTTTTATAAATCATAATAGTAGTATAATAGTAAATGAGGTGTTAATACTATGGAAGATAAAACGTTAGGTATACTACTAGATGTTGTTGGGGAATTATTTTCAGATGAAATATCAATCGCCGTTTCGAATAAGGAAGAATATATTTACTATCGGCCAAGTAAACGTATTGATTTAAAGATTAGCGCCGGGGATCCTATTAAGGAAGGAACGATTGCTCATAAAGCAATGGTAACGAAGCAAAAAGCCTCCGAGTTTATTAACCGAGATGTTTTCGGTATTCCTTATCATGGAATGGCGGTACCATTTTCAAATAATGGCCAGATTGAAGGTTGTGTGACGGCAATTTATCCAGCTTTAACGGATGGAAAGTCAGTCGTTACTTTAAAAACAACAGACGGATGGGTTCCAGTTCCTTTTTCAAAGGTGATGTATTTAGAAGCTAAAGATAAAAAGACGTATGTGAATTCAGAAGAGTTAACAGGAACACATAAGTACTCTCTACAAGAATTTGAATACTTACTTCCGAAAGATTCGTTTATTAGATGCCACCGTTCCTTTATAGTAAATGTGAATCATATTAAAGCGATTTATCCTGATACCCACTCTACTTTTTTACTTTCAATGGATAACGGAGAAAGGGTACCAGTGAGTCAATCATATGCTAGTTATTTTCGTAAGCTTCTAGGATTCTAAATTATTCTGCTTTAGAGGTTAGATTCGCTGTTTTGTCTGAATTTTTGCCATTGTATACTGAAATCCCTATTTAGATACTGTTAAAGTGTAAAATAATTATGAATATTCATAGGGAGAGGGATTACATATGGAGAATAATTTGGATAGAATTAGGGATGAACGTCTGAAAGATCGCGTAGTTACACCTGAAGAAGCAGCTTCATGGATTGAAAGTGGAATGACTTTAGGCTTAAGTGGGTTTACACGTGCAGGTGATGTAAAAGCAGTCCCATTTGCGCTTGTAAACCGAGTTAAGAATGATACATCTTTTAAAGTAAATGTTTATACTGGTGCCTCTTTAGGTTCTGATGTAGATAAATTATTTGCGGAAGCAGGAATTTTAGGGAAAAGATTGCCTTTCCAAGCTGATGCGACTATGCGAAAAGGAATTAATAACGGAGATTTTTTATTTGTGGACCAGCACTTATCTCATACAGCAGAGTTACTTCGCGCTGACGTTATGGATGTAGATTTTGCTATTTTGGAAGCGGTTGCGATTACTGAAGATGGCATGATTATTCCGACAACTTCAATAGGAAATTCTTTAGCGTTTTCTTTAAATGCTAAGTCCATTATTATTGAAATGAATATGGCTCAATCCACGCAGTTAGAAGGACTGCATGATTTATATGAACCAGGTAAGCAAGGAGAAAGACTTCCAATTCCGATTGTGAAAACGGATGATCGAATTGGAACGATTGGCATTCCAATCGATGTTGAAAAGGTGAAAGGGATTGTGTTTACGAACCAATTAGACTCACCATCGACAATTGTTCCTCCGGATGAAGAAACTGTTATTATGGCACAGCATTTAATAGAGTTCCTTCGAAAAGAAGTCGAAGTAGGTCGATTAACAAATCGTTTAGCGCCGCTACAATCAGGAATTGGCTCAGTGGCTAATGCAGTTCTTCATGGAATGTTAGATTCGGAGTTTGAAGATTTAGAAGTGTATTCTGAAGTTTTACAAGATGCGGTCTTTGATCTTATGGATGCTGGAAAAGTCAATTTCGCTTCATGCTGCTCAATCACACTTTCTGAGGAGAAAATGCAAAAAGTATTTTCCAACTTTGAAAAATATCGTGACAAATTAATGATGCGCCCGCAAGAGATTTCTAATCATCCTGAAATCATTCGTCGCCTCGGATTAATCTCGATTAATACTGCTTTAGAATTAGATATATACGGAAATGTGAACTCTACTCACGTTTTAGGCACAAAAATGATGAACGGTATCGGTGGTTCTGGTGATTTTGCGAGAAATGCTCGCCTAGCTATCTTTGTTACGAAATCGATTGCGAAAGGTGGTAACATTTCAAGTATCGTTCCTTTTGTTTCACATGTGGACCATACGGAACACGATGTAGATGTTATCGTCACTGAACAAGGGTATGTTGATCTAAGAGGACTTGCCCCAAGAGAAAGAGTGGAATTAATTATAGAGAATTGCGCACATCCAATGTATCGTGATCAGCTAAGAGCTTATTACGAAGAAGCTAAAACGAGAGGTGGACAAACTCCTCATGTTTTAGAAAAAGCTTTTTCTTGGCATACGAATTATGCTAAAAATGGAACAATGCTTGAAGCGGTAGTAGAAACTGTATAGGTGTATCGTTAGAAATAGTAAAACGAAAGATTGAGTTTGAAAAAAATTTTAGAAGAAGAAAACGCCAACTTTCAAAGATGGCGTTTTTTTCTTTAAATACATTGTTACAGGCCGTACTGATTATAATAAAGATTTATGAAAATAAGAGGGTTTTTTAATTACTTTTCGAATCATTTTAATAGTTTACATATCGAAGGTGAGGAGAAAGAATCATGAAGATAAGAGAAGCGTTATTAAGTGAAGCAAATGAATTAAGTGAACTCGCACTACAATCAAAAGCGACGTGGGATTATAGTGAAGAATTCATAATTGCCTGTAAGGAAGATTTAACTATTACAGAAGAGTATATAAATAATAATTTTGTATATGTTTTTGAAAACGATAATACGAAGATTGGATTTTTCTCATTTTTACGTAATGATCAAGCTCTCGATTTCCTGTACATTCATCCTCGTTACAAAGGGAAAGGCTACGGGAAAATAATTTGGAAGTATGTAATAGAAAAAGCAAATGAACTAGGCTTAAAAAGTTTTACGATTGATAGTGATCCGAATGCAAAAGGATATTACTTGAAAATGGGCGCACAGTTAATCGGAGAGACACCATCAACGGTCTTTAAGGATCGTTTACTGCCTCTTTTGAAATATGATGTGTAAAACTATTAATAGTAGGGGAAGATTAGAGTGGATGATGTAAATGAAAAACAATATAGCATGTTGAAGAAAAAGATAACGAAAGAATTGAAATTATCTTTTGACTCTTAATCTTTAATAAGTTACTATAATGGTGGTAACTTATTAAAGGGAACTTCATAGAGTTGAAAGGGGAAATACTTTTGAAAACAACTTATGTAAACGCTACAATCGTAACGATGAATGAACAAAATGAAGTGATAGAAAATGGATATATCATTGTAGAAAATGATCAAATTATAGATGTGAAGAGCGGAGAATTCGCTAATGATTTTGAAGTAGATGAAGTAATTGACATGAAAGGAAAGTGGGTTTTACCAGGGCTTGTAAATACACATACACACGTTGTAATGAGTCTCTTAAGAGGTATTGGTGATGATATGTTATTACAGCCGTGGCTTGAGACGAGAATTTGGCCACTTGAAAGTCAGTTTACTCCAGAGCTTGCGGTCGCTAGTACGGAATTAGGATTACTTGAAATGGTGAAAAGTGGTACAACATCATTTTCTGATATGTTTAATCCAATTGGAGTAGATCAAGATGCAATTATGGAAACGGTATCAAGGAGCGGGATGCGAGCTGCTGTTTCAAGAACTTTATTTAGCTTCGGAACGAAAGATGATGAAAAAAAAGCCATTGAAGAAGCTGAAAAATATGTGAAGCGTTACTATAACGAAAGTGGTATGTTAACTACGATGGTTGCACCGCATAGTCCATATACATGCAGTACAGAACTGTTAGAAGAGTGCGCTCGTATTGCAGTAGAAAATCAAACGATGGTTCATATACATCTTTCGGAAACAGAGCGTGAAGTACGTGATATTGAAGCACAGTACGGAAAACGTCCAGTAGAATATGCAGCAAGTTGCGGATTGTTTAAACGCCCAACAGTTATTGCACACGGTGTAGTATTAAATGACAATGAGCGTGCATTTTTAGCAGAACATGATGTTCGAGTAGCACATAACCCGAATAGTAATTTAAAACTAGGTTCTGGTATAGCGAATGTAAAAGCGATGCTAGAAGCAGGAGTGAAAGTAGGTATTGCAACAGATAGTGTGGCATCAAACAACAATTTAGATATGTTTGAAGAAATGCGTATAGCGACTTTACTACAAAAAGGTATTCATCGAGATGCAACAGCGTTACCGGTTGAAACAGCTCTTACACTTGCAACTAAAGGAGCGGCTGAAGTAATCGGCATGAAACAAACAGGATCACTTGAGGTTGGAAAGTACGCTGATTTCATTACAATTGATCCGTCTAATAAGCCTCATTTACAACCAGCGGATGAAGTGTTATCACACCTTGTATATGCAGCTAGTGGAAAAGATATAAGCGATGTAATTATTAACGGAAAACGTGTCGTTTGGAATAGCGAATGTAAAACGTTAGATGAAGAGCGTATTATATTTGAAGCGAGTCGATATAAACGAGGTTTGCAAAGATAGGTATTTTTAGGCTGTGGAGAAAGACTTCTCCACAGCCTGTTTTTTGTCTGAACTTTTTTATTAATAAAACAGAAGAGAATGATTTAGATAAAATCACTAGTTTCAAAAATCCTTCACGTAATAATGATTATATGAAGGATTTAAATGTTTCTTATTTTTTTGTCTCGTTGACCCATTTAATAATGTCCTGGATAACGTACTCAGGAACATTAGCAGGAATTTCATATTCACTAGGAAGACTTAATGCCCCATCACCCTCCGTGAAGAAATGATTCAATTTTGGGTATTCATTGAACTGAACATTCTTGCGGTTTGAAAGCCCTTCCTGCCATTTTGTATATTCATTTTTTACTGTTACTTGATAATCGCGTGTTCCTTGCAGAATCAGTAAAGGCTCTTTTCGTGATTTTGCTTCTTCAACTGGACGCCACCTAGAAACATCATACATAAAATGGGGTGACCCAAAATTGTAGCCAGCTGGAGGGTGGTCAGGATTGAAAGTAGGATCCTGGATAAAAGCGACTTGTCTTTTTAGTTCATCCATTACTTCCTTTGGCGCCCCGAGGTATTGATTCTGATCAATGGCAATGTCAGTTAATGCCCGTGCAGGTGGTGCGAGTAGGATACTACCTCTAACAAGTGAGGAAGGTGCTTTGCTTAGTATACGCGGCATTGTGCCAGCTCCTAGACTATGTCCAAGAATGAAAATATTGTTTGGATCAATGCCTTCCTGCTGTGCTGCTGATTTTGCTGCATATATGGCATCATCTGTAGTATCACGGTCTAACGTAACAGGTTCTGCACTCATCTTTAATGCGTGTTCTAAGGTGCGTTTTTCATAGCGCAACACTGCAATTCCGTTGGATGAAAGGCCTACCGCAAGGTCTCGTAAAATTTTTGTTCCCATATATGTACTATCGCGATCGTGGATGCCAGCACCATGAACAAGAACAACTACGGGTACCTTCTCACCAGCTTTATGTTTCGGAACTGTTAATGTGGCTGGTAACGGATAGGTAGAATTTCCAATGACGATTTCACGTTCTTGATAGAAAGCAGGTTGATCATAGCTAGGATGCGGGATAATATAAGATTCCGGAGGCGTCCTTACCCCAACCTCATCTACTTTCCCCCCAGGTGTGAATTTAAGGAGTAACGGTATGGTAGTACCTTGGGTAGTTCCTGAAATTTCCACCGTCTGATGGACTAAGTTTCGTTCTTTTATCACGGGGGTTCCTATGATTTTTATCACGCTCCAACCACTTTGTGTCCACCAGTTTTGTAATGTGTTTGCTGTGAACTTGGATTGAAAAGCAGCAGACGTCAACTGAAGTGCCTCTACATAATTACCTTGCTGGAGATATTCAAAAAATAATGATGTACGCTCCGTTAAAGAGACTCGTTTTTTTTCTACAGGTGGTTCCTCACGTGTATCTGCGTGAATAGCTGTTGTAAGCGGAAAAGATGAAGTGCCTAAAGAAAAGAACAGGGTAAAGGAAAGTACTGATTTTTGTATTTTCTTTTTTTTATTCATGTTTTAACCTCCAATATGTGATGGTAAAAAACAGGTATGATAAATTAAGGTTTTGTTGTAAAAACGCCTAAACCATTGATATGTTCATCTAAAACCAACAGTTCTTGTTTTGTCGTAATCGCTTTGGCAGCTTCAACCCTCTCTTTCTTCCTTCACTTTATATTTTGACTATACGAAACAAAGTTCTCGTTTTTCTTACTTGATTCTTACAAAATCCTAAAGTGTATAAGATTTGTAAAATATCATTTTCTACTTAACCTGAATTCCAAAAAACAAAGTGGCATTGCTGAATGGAGATACGAAAATATCCTAACCAAACTGTAACCTATACGTCTATTAAGTTAGTTATGGGGGCATTTACATGAAACAGAGAAAAGTTAAAATAAAAAAGGAGGTATGCAATAAGAGTTTTTTATAAACACTTGAGCGAACAGCGCAGATTAAACATTCAATATTTAGCTATCCTTTTTAAAAGAGTAGCTTTTTTTGAACGAATAAATATTCAAAAGAATGTCGCATCTTTCTGTTCATATTTCTGCTATAATATATAACGCTTTATAATATTTTATATTTAAGGAGAACGATTCATGAAGCGAAAAAAGAGCCATTTAATGGTAATGGCACTTGTTACATCTTTATTATTAACAGCTTGTAATAATAAAGCGAATAAAAGTGACAGAGAGGCAAAAAAACAAGTATTAAATGTAACAGTATCAGAAGAAATTCCTTCACTTGATACAGCGAAAACGATGGATGGTACGTCAGCGCACGTTATGCAGAACATATTTGAAGGGTTGTATGTATTAGATGATCAAGATCAGCCGATTCCAGCAGTAGCAAAATCGTTTAAAAGAAGTGAAGATGGTAAAAAATATACATTTGATTTGCGTAAAGATGCAAAATGGTCAAATGGAGACAGTGTGACAGCAAATGATTTTCTGTTTGCATGGAAACGTGCAATTAATCCTGAAACAGCGTCTCAATATGCGTATATGCTTTTTTACGTGAAAAATGCAAAAGAGATAAATAAGGGAACAGTGCCTCTTGCTGAACTTGGGGTTAAAGTTATAAATGATTATAAATTGGAAGTGGAACTTGAACAGCCAATCCCGTATTTTTTACAGTTGTTAGCGCTACCTATTTACTTACCACAGCATGAATCATTTTTGAAAGAACAAGGAAAGAATTATGCATTGGAACCTAGTAATCTCATATATAATGGGCCATTTGTATTAGAGAAATGGAAGCATGAACAAGAGTTTCAATTAAAGAAAAATGCTACATATTGGGATGAAAAGAAAGTGAAATTAGACGAGATAAACTTTCAAATTGTAAAGGATACAATGACCGCTGTTAATTTATACGAAGCTGGTAATTTGGACCGGGTGCCTATTAATTCTCAATTTGTAGACAAGTATAAAGGGCATAAGGAGTTACATATGTCGAGCGAACCTGCAATTGCTATGCTACGTTTTAATGAAAAAAATAGTGCGTTAGCAAATAAGAAAGTGCGTCAGGCTATTTCATTCGCATTAAATAAAGAGGATTTCGTTGCTCATTTTATTAATAACGGAGCAAAACCTGCAACTGGGCTAGTACCAGTTGGGCATATCAATGAAGAAACGGGAAAAGATTTTAGGAAAGAAAACGGAAACCTTTCTTTATATGATGTACAAAGTGCGAAAAAGATTTGGGAAGAAGCGAAAAAAGAGCTTGGAGTAGAACAAGTAAACCTCGAGTTTTTAACGTTTGAACAAGATAACGCAAAACGTATGGCAGAATATATAAAAGGTGATTTAGAAAAGAATTTACAAGGATTAACGATACAAATTAAACAACAGCCATTTAAGCAAAAATTACAGTTAGAACAAACAGGTGATTACGATATAACTATGGCAAATTGGGGACCCGACTATAAAGACCCAATTAGTTATTTAGAACTATTTACGACGGGTAATCAAAATAATAAAATGAATTATTCTAACCGTCACTACGATGAATTAATAAAGAAAGCGAAAAGCGATCTAGTATTAGATCAGAAGAAAAGATGGGAAGCATTGCAAGAGGCCGAGCGTATTCTATTAGGGGATGCTGCGGTCGCACCGCTTTATCAAATGGGCTCAGCTTACGTACAAAATGATTATGTAAAAGGAATTGAAAAGCATCAATTTGGTGGTATTTATACTTATAAGAATGCTTATATTGCTAATGAATAAATACAAAAAACCTTACTTTTTAAAAGTAAGGTTTTTTACACATGAATTTTATTAAACCGATTTTAATAAAGAATAAAAATTCGTATCATATGGAATGTCATCTTGATACATATAATTTTTTAGAACGCCTTCTTTTTCAAATCCTAATTTTAATAGCACTTTATTGGAAGCTTCATTTTCAAGAAAGACAATTGCTCCGATCCGTTTTAAATGAAGTGTGTGGAAACCGTATGATATAACCTCAGAAACAGCTTCCGTCGCATATCCTTTTCCCCAGTGTTCAGGGAGAAAGGCATAACTTATATTGGCCCGTTTATGCTCAGAAGACCAATCGTGAAAACCAATTGTTCCAATGAGTTCTTTCTTGTTTTTTAATTCGATTCCCCATTTTATACCACTTCTTGCATTGTAACTCAACTTAAAGTTATGAATGATTTGTTTTACTTGATTAATATCCTGTAATGGTTTTTGCCCATAATAGCGCAGTACGTCAGTATTAGAAAAGCATTGTAGTATACCCGGTGCATCTTCTTCGGTAAGTTCTCTTAAAATGAGCCGATCGGTTTTCAATATAGGAAACATGCTTTCACTCCATTTCTTCTGAAACTAGAATGTGTTGTTATTATATAATGTAATCTGAAAAAAAAGATTATTCAAGAGGGAGGTATGGTTTCGATTTATGATAAAATTGATTGTGGAATATATTTCAAAAAGAGGTTTGTATATGGAGAAAAATTCAATTTTAATTGTAGATGATGATCAAGATATTGTTAGATTTATGAACGTGAATTTAATGCAAGAAGGTTTTAAAGTTTTTAGTGCTCATAACGGAGAAGAGGCTTTAGAAATAATAAATAAAAATAACATTCAACTTGCTATTTTGGATATTATGATGCCACAAATGGATGGGATAGAATTGTGCAGAAGGATTAGAGAGAAACATAGTTTACCAATTATGTTTTTAAGTGCAAAATCATCGGATGTAGATAAAGTAATTGGATTTAGTACTGGGGCAGATGATTATATAGTGAAGCCGTTTAGTACAATTGAATTTATAGCGAGAGTGAAAGCTCAATTAAGAAGGTATACATATTTCAATCAAAATGCTGTCCAAGTAATAAAAAAGAAAATAAACATTAGAGGTTTAGAAATAGATGAAGTGTCTAGAACAGTAATGTTATATGGAGAAACAATCAATCTTACAAAAACGGAATATGATATTTTGTATTTAATGGCAGCTGCAAAGAATCGTGTATTTACTATTGAAGAAATATATGAGAGCGTTTGGAAAGAAAGAGCCTATGAAAGCAATAATACAGTAATGGTTCATATCGCAAGGTTAAGAAATAAAATTGAAGAGGATCCAAAAGAACCGAAGTTTATTCAAAATGTTTGGGGAGTCGGATATAAAATTGAAGATTAAATCATTACAAGGC
Organism: Bacillus cereus group sp. MYBK245-2; assembly: GCF_051916145.1. Classification (NCBI taxonomy): domain Bacteria; kingdom Bacillati; phylum Bacillota; class Bacilli; order Caryophanales; family Bacillaceae; genus Bacillus; species Bacillus cereus group sp. MYBK245-2. Next base: position 401,217 of record NZ_JBQAGB010000002.1, read on the forward strand.
ATTAGAGCTAAGTTTTTTACCGCATTCATATGTAGCATCTTGTTAGCAACTGTAAGTATAATAGTGTTTCAAATTTTAATTGGAAATATATATAGTCATGTTACTGCATTAGAGGAAAAATATTCATTTTTATATTTTATAGTTTTTTTAATTTTTACTACGACATACTTTGCATGTATGACAAAAACAATGATGAAACGATTGTCTGAAATTAATAAGAACGTGAAGGAAATAAGGAATGGTAATTTTGAAGTATATATACCTATTTCAAAAAATGACGAGATTGGTGAATTAGCAGCGAATGTTAATAGAATGGCTAAAAGTTTAAAAGAGTCTATTGAGAATGAAAAAAAATCACAGGAAATGAAAAATGAAATGATTAGTAATATTTCGCATGACTTACGAACACCTGTAACATCTTTAATCGGTTATGCGGACTTGTTAGGAAATAAGTTGCATTCAAATGGAGAAGAATGTGAACAGTATGTAAGCATATTAAAGCGAAAAAGTTATGAATTAAAAAATCAAGTAGATGATTTGTTAGAATACTGTCAAATAAATTATAGAGAGATTGAATTACATAAAAGTGTAGTAAATATGAAAGCGTTAATGGAACAAATTATGATTGATTTTGTGCCACAATTAGATGATGCTGATATGAGCCTTTGTATTAAGGGGGATAAAGAGTTACATGTGGAAATGGATGTAGCACTTATGGTGAGGTTATTCGAAAATGTAATTAGTAATAGTATTATGTACGGGAAAGACGGAAAGGAGATTGTAATTCAAGTTTCTAAAAGAGACATGAATGTTGAAATAGAAATTAAAAATTTTGGACAATGTATTCCAGATGAGAACCTTCCTTACGTTTTTGAGAAGTTTTATCGTGGTGAAAAATCACGTAGCTCCCATACAGGTGGAAAAGGAATGGGACTTGCAATTGCGAGAAGTATAGCAGAGCTTCATAAAGGGGATATCACTGTGCGCAGTAACGAGAAAGAAACTGTTTTCACTATCGCTTTACCGCAGCATAAAAAATTGTAAAAAAGTCGTAAGTATTTCTTTTATATGTCGTAATTTTTAATTCGTATCATGTAGAACAAAGATATGAGAGTAGGGATACGACATGTGGAAGAAATATGTATTAGTAATTTTAGTTGCTTTTGTACTTACAAGTTGGAGTATAGTTTATTTAGCTAAAGGTGTTATATCAGTCATTGGGTGGTGGAGTATACAAGCCTTTAGCATAGTATCACTCTTTATTTTAATAGGGGTAACGTTACTAATTGTGTGGAAAGGAATTTTCAGACAACGAATAGATGGAGCGCTACTCTTCATCGTTATTTTCTCTATCATTGGAGCTTGGCCTTTAGGATGGTTTGCGAACATTGGTAGACTTGCTTACCCGGCAGATGTACATTCTACGAGCCCTAAAGTAGTCGTGCGCTTTCCTTTGAATGAACGAGCATTAATTGGCTGGGGTGGTGATCGTTTAGAATCGAACTATCACGTTATCAAACCGAATGAACGATGGGCATATGATATTCTCATTCCACCTGCTGAAGTGAAAAGTAGTAAGTTAGAGGATTACGGAATATATGGAGCGAAAGTAATGGCACCAGCTTCTGGGACGGTTGTATCAATTAATAATAATGAACAAGATTTAGTTCCTGGATCGGATGATTTTCAATCAATGGCGGGTAATCATATTTATTTACGACTAGATGAATCAGGGACATATTTAATTCTTGCCCATTTAAAGCAAGGGTCCATTAAAGTTAAAGAAGGACAACATGTAAATGAAGGAGAATTTCTTGCTCAGGTCGGTAACTCAGGAAGTTCAAGTGAGCCACATTTACATATTCATCATCAAAGGCAGGATCCATCCAAGGTAAGCATATTTCTTTCGGAAGGATTACCACTTTACTTTCGAACTGAGAAGGGTGTGATAATGCCGGAAAAAGGAGAATATATAAAAAGACATTAGGGGGAAACGCTGATGTGGGAGAAATATTATATCGAAACTGATAGAGGGAAATTTGAGTATTTTCAAAAGGGAGAAGGAAAACCACTTTGTGTAACACATTTATACAGTGAGTTTAATAGTAATGGTAATTTATTTGCTTCTGCATTTACGAATCATTACACAGTGTATCTTATAAACTTAAGAGGATGCGGAAATTCTACACATGACACCACTAAATATAATTTGGGAATGGTAGATGCAGTACGTGATTTAGAAGCGATACGTGAGGCGTTGAATTTTAAAGATTGGACATATGCAGGTCATTCAACAGGTGGAATGCTAGCTTTACAATATGCGATAATGTGTCCAGAGAGGCTTGTAAAAATTATAGCTGGCGGATTATGTGCATCAGCTGAGTATATGAATCACAAAAATAGTATTTATTGTAGAGATAATGATCAAAATGCTCGTTTAAGAGAAATATTTGCAGTGCTCAGGGACGTAGCTTCTACAATTGATGAGAGGCGTGCCGTAAATAAAGAGTGGACAATGATGTCTTTATATAATGAATCAGCGTATGATGAAATGATTGCTAGACCGAACAGCGGTAAAACAGTATCAAAGCGCCTTGATTATTTTTCTTATAAGGAGTTACCTACATTTGATTTACGTTTACAATTAGAGAATGTAAATATACCAGCCCATATTTACGCTGGAATTTATGATGCACAGTGTCCGCATGAATTTGCAGTGGAAGTAGCGGAGCTTATGCCAAATGCGATAATGTCGACATTTGAATACAGTAATCATTTTCCATTTATTGAGGAGGAAGAAGAGTTTATAAAATTTGTTGAAAGCACGGTCTGTCATGTAAATGGATGATGAAAATCTATAATTTAAAAAGAAGAAGGCTGTCTTCAACACAAATTTGAGACAGCCTTCTTCTTTCATTATCCTACAAACGTTTGATACAGTAAGAAAATATTTAAAATGATAACAAGTACAGCAATGATCCAAGCGATAAAGGTAGTTATGCGGTGATTAACGAGTGCACCCATAATTTTTTTATTACTTGTAAACATAATAAGTGGTACTAATGCAAAGGCAATACCGAATGATAAGACAACTTGACTCATGACTAGAGCGTAAGTTGGATTTACGCCTAAAGCGATAATCACTAGTGGTGGAATCATTGTAATAAATCGGCGTAAGTATAACGGAATATGCATTCGAATGAAACCTTGCATAATAATATCACCTGACATTGTACCGACAGAAGAGCTAGATAGTCCTGCTGATAAGAGCCCAATTCCAAATAAAGCAGCTGATACAGGGCCCACTAAAGTACTGAACTGGTTAAAAGCAACATCAAGATCTTCGACATGCAAGCCGTTTTTAAAGAATAGTGCAGCAGCAACAATTAACATACTTGCATTAATTGCTCCAGCGATAACCATTGCAATAATGATATCAATAAACTCGAAGCGGAAAATCTTTTTCTTTTGTTCATCATTTGTTCCGATTACGCGGCGTTGCGTTAAGGCGGAATGTAAATAGATTGCGTGCGGCATAACTGTCGCCCCTAAAATTCCGGCTGCAAGTAATATACTGTCTACACCTTGGAATTTTGGAATAAATAGTCCTGAAAGCAAAGGGCTTAATTCCGGTTTTGCATAAAAGACTTGTACACCGAAAGCGATAACAACGATAAAAATCATTCCTGTTATAATAGCTTCTAATGGACGGAAGCCTCTGCGTTGAAATTCAAGAATAATAAATGATCCAGCAGCTGTAATTAAAGCAGCTGGTAACATTGGAATTCCAAATAATAAATACAATCCGAGTGCTGCCCCGATAAATTCAGCTAAATCAGTAGCCATAATAACGAGTTCACCTTGTATCCATAAGCCGATGGAAACAGGTTTTGGGAAGTTTTCTCGAGCAATTTCAGGAAGGTTTCTACCTGTAGCGATTCCTAATTTAGCTGATAAAGTTTGGATTAATACAGCCATTAAATTAGAAGCGAGAATTACCCAGAGTAATAAATATCCATATTGTGATCCAGCGGCAATATTTGTCGCGAAATTGCCAGGGTCAATATAAGCGACTGAAGCGATGAAAGCAGGACCTAAGAATGGTAATAGTCTTTTTAAGCCTTTCGTTTGTCCGCTTAATGCTAAATGCGCTGATTGAACAGTTGTACTTTGAGAAGGGACATGTTCATCTTTTGATATATCTTTATTCATAGTAGTTTTCCCCTTTGGTATGTTAACTTGATGAAATTATTGTAAGTATTCTTATTCTTTATTTCAATACATTTAAATGTACTAGGTTATATTTTTTATTTGAACATAAATGTTTCCTTAGTGCAAATTATATGCCTTAATACAATGAATGGTGTGGTGTTATTAAAAATTGGGAGTTTATGGTGTGATGACGTGGGGAAACATAATGAATTAAAGGGCTGTTTTTGAAATTTATGTGAACATAAAGCCGATAATACAGCATATTAATTGATGGAATTGCATTTGTATGATATATAATATATTGGGATTACAACATAACCATAGTGTTTTGGTGTGTAATCTTGTTTTTTATTTTTGTTAACTGATAGAAAATAGTATAAAGAGAAGAAAATGGGATTCATTTTCTTATTATATATGTTTTGATATGAACGTTAACTTATACATGATTTTAAAAATTAGATAGGTGGTAGAAATACATTGGCAACTACAAAACCATACAGAGTATTACTATATTACATGTACACAACAATTGAAAACCCAGAAGAATTCGCGGCAGAGCATTTAGCATTTTGTAATTCACTTGAATTAAAAGGTAGAATTCTTGTAGCAAAAGAAGGTATTAACGGAACTTGTTCTGGTACTGTAGAACAAACAGAGAAATACATGGAAGCTATGAACAACGATCCACGTTTTGACGGTATCGTATTTAAAATAGATGAAGCTGATGGTCATGCATTTAAGAAAATGCACGTGCGTCCTCGTCCAGAATTAGTTACACTTCGTCTAGAAGATGACATTAACCCACACGAAATCACTGGTAAGTATTTAGAGCCAAAAGATTTTTATGAAGCAATGAAACAAGAAGATACAGTTATCATTGATGCACGAAATGATTATGAATTTGATTTAGGTCACTTCAAAGGTGCGATTAAACCTGATATCGAATCATTCCGTGAATTACCAGATTGGATTCGTGAAAATAAAGAAGTACTTGAAGGTAAAAAGATTTTAACGTACTGTACAGGCGGAATTCGTTGCGAGAAGTTTTCTGGTTGGTTAGTTCGTGAAGGTTATGAAGATGTAAGTCAGCTTCACGGCGGTATTGTAACGTACGGAAAAGACCCAGAAGTACAAGGTGAGCTTTGGGATGGACAATGTTACGTGTTCGATGAGCGTATCGCTGTACCAGTAAACCAAAAAGAACATGTTATCGTTGGTAAAGACTACTTTACAGGTGAACCTTGTGAGCGCTATGTAAATTGTGCCAATCCAGAATGTAACAAGAAAATTTTATGTTCTGAAGAAAACGAAGCGAAATATTTACGTGCATGTTCTCACGAATGCCGTGTAAGCCCACGTAACCGCTACGTAATACAACATGAATTAACGGAAGAACAAGTAGCTACTGCATTAGAGAAAATCGAAGCAGGGAAGTAAGAGGAATTCGTGTAATAAAAAAGGGTACTCCAAACTTTATGTTGGAATACCCTTTTTATATTGTCCGGTTCAGCCTTTTGTCGGTTTCTGTCGGTAAGTCGATATATCTGGAAAATCGCCGATATATTTTGAGTTGCGCTGATATATTTAAAAAATCGCTGATATATTTCGAGATGCGCCGATATATCCGAAAAATCGCTGATAAAAATTTCAATTACTGTAGCGTACCACATACTTCAATGTAAAAATAATCTTCTTTATTTCGAATCATCTTTCTCTCTCACAGCAGAAAGTACAGTTTGTTTTACCCATGCTTTTCTTCGTTTATGTTGTAGACTCCATTGGTATAAACTTTGCGCACCTAAAATAAGTGAAATGACGATACCGCTAATTGCTATTAAAAGCGCGAAAAATTCAAGTGGCGATGATATTTTGTTTGAATCGGTGTTTCTTAACAGATCAATCATAGTAAACCCTAACATTTGGCCTACTACAGAGTAGAGCGTTAAAATTAATAGTAAAAGGCTATCTTTTTTTGAAGCAACATTTTCTTGATATTTAAACAAACTATCAAGATTTTGTTTTGCATTTGAGTATAGTATCTCAATGTTAAAAAGCTTTCTTAAGCGAAAGAAAATATCTTCACTCTGTGATTGGGATACTAGCTCTAAAGAAAAGTAATTCGCCGTAAACGAATTGATTGAATAAATTAATTTCTCTATTTCATTTGTATCTTGTTCAATGTTTAATTCAGCATAAGCGTTTGCCATTTTCAATAAAACAATTTTATGAAATAGATTTAATAATAAAGCGTAATAAAACTCCCCATACATTTGACTCGCAAGTTTAGTAAATTCGCGTCCTCCTTCATTTGTTACACATGTGAATATATGTTCTTCCATTATGAAATAGCGATTCGGAGCCCATCTTTGGTAAGCGTGTTGTTTTAAATAATCATGAATATAAGGCAGATTATTTGCACTCACATATGCCTTGCCATCACTTGTTAACCCGGAAAGACTAGAAGTACGATAAACATCCACTTCATTCAGTTCCATATCTTCTTTTATAGATAATAAAGTTTGTACGTACATTCGCTGATCTTCAAAGAAAGGAAAGGTTTGAAAGTAAGAACTTCTTAATCTCTTCTTCTCAAAGAAATCTGTTACGCCATGAAATAAATAGCCAAAAATGAATCTTTCCACTTGGGAATATTTTTTTCCATTACATTCAATGCAAATCGTTTCATTTGTATCATTTTTAGTTTCAAGTACACGGAAGCGGGCGGCGAATTCAATTGCTTCTGATAATGTCATGTTTGGAGCGGTCTCTACTTCTGTCCGAATTGTTAAGAAGCCAAGCTCATAAGGACAAAGTGTTACGTCAATAGAATGAATCTTAAATGGAACGGAAATAAGATTTGTTGTTAAATGTCCAGTTAAGTTAAGGTCTTTAGAATAGCGCTGTAACCCCTTTTGATGCTCTGAATGAGGAAATAAAATTTTATTTGTAAATGAAAGATAGTATGCTTCCATATTTTGATGTGAAACTTGAAACTTTCCATAGTATGTATTTTCATTTTCAAGATGATCGAGTCGAAAAGGACGAAAGTCATTTTTCTGTAAGAAAGGGAACATATTTTGTTCATAACCAGTTTTAAAAGAAAACGGGAATATAAATTGAAATATAGCTGTTGTTACATCTTTTTCCTCGATTGTATGTATTGCCTCCATTTACATTGTTTCCTTTCCAAATATGCTATAAAAACAACATGCCCAAATTCATTTGAAAATAACCACTGTTGTATACTTGATTAAGAATGAAAATTCAGCTTATTTAGTAGGGGATATGTATAATGTTATGTATACTGAATGTTATAAAATTGTATTTTGAAAAGGGGATGTTGTATGCGTATTTTAGTATTAGGAGCGGGAGGCGTTGGAGGATTTTTTGGGGGACGCTTAGTAGAAAAAGGAGAAGATGTTACTTTTCTTGTTCGTAGTAAACGGAAAAAACAATTGGAGGAAAGAGGACTTGTAATCCGTAGTGTTAACGGGGATTTTTCCTTCCAACCGAAATTAATAACGAAAGAAGATCGAACTGCTCCATTTGATGTCATTTTATTTTCAACAAAAGCGTATCACTTAAACGAGGCAATTCAAGATGTGAAGCCTTTTGTAGGTGAAAACACTGTGATTATTCCATTGTTAAATGGTATCGCTCATGTATCACTATTACAAAAGGAATTCGGTGAGGAAAAAGTAATTGGCGGTTTATGCTTTATCGAGACGACTTTAAACGATCAAGGAGAAATTGTACAAACTAGCGCTGCCAACAGACTTGTGTTTGGAGAAATGAAGTCTCAAGATTCAAAGAGAATAAAGCATATTTCTAAAGCATTTGCAGGTACGAAATCTAGTTTTGTTTTAAGTGAAAACATTATGCAAGATATGTGGCATAAATATTTATTTATTACTGTAATGTCGGGTGTGACGACATTAATGCGGGCACCGATAGGACCGATTCGTGAAAGCGAAGGTGGACGCGATTTTATCCAAAACTTATTTGAAGAATGTATGCAAATTATGAGATCTATGGAAGCGCCAATTAAAGATGATATTGCCGAGGAACATATGAAAACAATTGATAAAATTTCGTATAATATGAAGTCATCGATGCAGCGTGATATGGAAAAAGGTTCGTCTATTGAAGCGAAGCACTTACAAGGATACTTACTAGATGTAGCGGAACAATTTTCTATAGAAGCACCATTATTAGGAGCAGTGTATCAAAATTTGAAAGTGTATGAAGAAATGACCTTTAACAAATCAGCAATACAATTGGATGTATGAAAAAATAAAAAAGAAAGCAATATATAAATGTATTGCTTTCTTTTTTTATGACAAATCATTTATTTCTTTTTGTTCTATCTGTCAAATTTATTTCCTGTTCACGTTTACCGTATAATTGATTAATTTCATTTGCTAATGCATCTAAATAGGAATCGGAAAAAATAGGCTTCTTTTCTTTAGACATATAGATCTCCTTTAGTGATTTTTTAGTATTCATTATGTATATTTACCAGCGGATTATGCGCAATCATTTTAATTTTTTCTTTTTAAAAATTTTTGTTTACATTTTGAAAATAAAGGAGTATTATAATCCACAGTTTCAATTTTCTAAATCGCTGAAACCGCATGGTACGGGGGACCCGTTTTTACGGATTGGTACATAATCCGATGGGGTGAATCCTTGAAAAAGGTAGGGCTACTCATAGGCCCGAATCCGACAGCTAACCTCGTAAGCGTTATATTGAGAAGGAAGGTGGAGCTTGTGCGACAAAAAAAATAATGTCTACAAGTCTATTTCGTTATGGCTTGTAGACATTTTTTGTTTTCTGAAGAAATCGTTTATCCGCTATAACTAGCAGAAAAGTTCGTACAAAATTATTGGAGAGTGGACAGCAGTGGTTTCATCTATTAAAAGATTTTTAATTGGAAGACCGTTAAAATCAACAGAGCTTGGAGAACAGAAGCTTAATAAAACGAAAGCTTTAGCTATTTTATCTTCTGACGCATTGTCATCAGTTGCTTACGGTCCAGAGCAAATTTTAATTGCTTTAGCAGGTGTTGGAGCGATCGCTTATTGGTATTCCATTCCGATCGCTGTTGGGGTATTAGTATTATTGACGGCCCTTATTTTATCTTATCGTCAAATTATTTTTGCTTATCCGCATGGCGGGGGCGCGTATGTTGTATCAAAAGAAAATTTAGGGATGAATCCAGGCTTAATTGCTGGAGGATCTTTATTAGTTGACTATATTTTAACTGTTGCAGTAAGTGTGTCTGCAGGTACAGATGCGCTCACATCTGCTTTTCCTAGTTTACATGCACATAATGTAATCATTGCGATTATATTTGTTATATTTATTACCATCTTAAATTTAAGAGGTGTAACGGAATCAGCTTCCGTTTTAGCATATCCTGTTTATTTATTCGTTTTGGCACTATTTATATTAATTGGTGTAGGGATATACAATATTTTAACGGGGCACGTGTCACCAACTTTACACACGCCGATTGGAACACCAGTTGCAGGGATTAGTTTATTTTTATTACTAAGAGCATTTGCATCAGGTAGTTCTGCTTTAACAGGTGTTGAAGCAATTTCAAATGCAATTCCGAACTTTAAAGATCCTGCGCCAAACAATGCAGCGAAAACATTGCTTGCAATGGGTGCATTACTTGCAGTTTTATTTTCAGGAATTGTGTTCTTAGCTTATTATTACGGAATTTCTCCAAGTAAAGAAGTAACAGTTGTTTCACAAATTGCTGAACAAACATTTGGACGTAATTTCATGTACTATTTCATACAAGGTACAACAGCTTTAATATTAATCCTTGCTGCTAACACAGGATATTCTGCGTTTCCGTTATTAGCAGTAAACCTTGCAAAAGATAAGTTTATACCAAGAATGTTTACGATTAGAGGAGACCGCCTAGGTTACTCAAATGGAATTATTATACTTGGAATCGCATCGATTATTTTAATTGTAGCTTTCCAAGGGCAAACAGAGCATTTAATTCCTTTATATGCAGTAGGTGTATTTATTCCATTTACCCTTTCTCAAAGTGGTATGGTATTAAAATGGCTTCGTGAAAAACCAGAAGGATGGGCTTTACGATTAACAGTCAATTTAATTGGTGCAGTCATTAGTTTTATCGTAATGAGTATGTTCTTTTTAACTAAATTCGCACAAGTTTGGTCAATCCTTATTTTCTTACCTGTTATTATCTTCTTGTTCCACCGAATTAAGAAGCATTATGATGCAGTGGGTGATCAATTAAGCTTAAAAACTTGCGAACCTCTTATTCCAATTGAGGGGAATGTAATTGTCGTTCCAGTAGCTGGTATGACGCATGTAGTAGAAAATTCATTAAACTATGCGAAGTCTCTATCTGCAGATCAAGTTATCGCTGTATATGTTGCTTTTGACAGAGAAGAGGAAAAGAAATTTGAAGAGAAATGGAAGAAGTGGCAACCTGAAGTAAGGCTTGTTACATTACATTCTCACTATAGAAGTATTATTCAACCACTAACGAAGTTTATTGATACAGTACAATATAAAGCGAGTGAATCAAATTACCGAGTTACTGTCGTTATACCACAGTTCATTCCGAAAAAAGGTTGGCATAACATTCTTCATAATCAGTCTAGTTTACTCATTCGTGCGTATTTACTCTATAAAAGAAATGTAGTCATTACGACAGTTCCATATCATTTGAAAAAATAAGAAGATTTTTTAAGGATAGCTTCATGAAAGTGAAGCTATCCTTTTTGTGTATACTCTATGCATAATTGCATATGAGTCTAAAAGATATATTGATATAATTTTTGTATCTATAAATAAGTAGAGGTTTTTGTTGTGATATATGGATATTTTAATTGAAAAAGTGAAGTGGATTATATTTTGAAATAAAGACATGAAGGCTTGAAAATAAAGGGAATGAAAATACTTCTTTACGTTATATAAATAGCTGTGTTTAAATGACCTTACAGTACAAAACTTATATGAAAACAAAACGGAATTTCATATTTATGTATGTGAATTAGTTTAAAATGAATAATATTTTTATGTAATATATTCACTGTATCAATGTGGAAAATAAGATGAAATAGAAAATTTATGCAATGTTATTCATACTAACCATATATGAAAAGTTTTATAACGATAAGTAAGTACTGTAGCAATAAAATTGGAGAGAGATGGTTCGTGCGTGAATCGCGGTGAGAACGTTCTCTATTTTAACCATCTCAAACTATGTACAAGAAAATAGAATAATAAAATGCGATAGTAATAGTTGCTAATACATAGGAGGAGTTAAAGTGAAAAAGACTTTAATTACAGGGTTATTGGTTACAGCAGTATCTACGAGTTGCTTTATTCCTGTAAGCGCTTACGATAAGGAGGGGCAAACAGAAGTGAAAACAGTATATACACAAAATGTAATTGCTCCAAATACATTATCCAATTCAATTAGAATGTTAGGATCACAGTCACCGCTTATACAAGCATATGGACTAGTTATTTTACAACAGCCAGACATTAAGGTAAACGCGATGAGTAGTTTGACGAATCATCAAAAATTTGCAAAGGCAAATGTAAGAGAGTGGATTGATGAATATAATCCGAAGCTCATTGACTTAAATCAAGAGATGATGAGATATAGTATTAGATTTAACAGTTATTACAGTAAGCTCTATGAACTAGCAGGAAACATGAATGAAGATGAACAATCAAAAGCAGATTTTACAAATGCATATGGAAAACTGCAATTGCAAGTACAAAGCATCCAAGAGAGTATGGAGCAAGATTTATTAGAGTTAAATCGATTTAAAACGGTATTGGACAAAGATAGTAATAACTTATCAATTAAAGCTGATGAAGCAATAAAAACACTGCAAGGATCAAGTGGAGATATTGTGAAATTAAGAGAAGATATTAAAAGAATTCAAGGGGAAATTCAAGCTGAATTAACGACTATTTTGAATAGACCTCAAGAAATTATTAAAGGTTCTATTAATATCGGTAAACAAGTATTTACAATTACAAATCAAACTGCACAAACGAAAACAATTGATTTTGTTTCTATTGGTACTTTAAGTAATGAAATTGTGAATGCTGCCGATAGTCAAACGAGGGAAGCGGCTCTTCGTATTCAGCAAAAACAAAAAGAGCTCCTACCACTTATTCAAAAATTATCACAAACTGAAGCAGAGGCGACACAAATTACATTCGTTGAAGACCAAGTAAGTAGCTTTACAGAACTAATCGATCGTCAAATTACAACTTTAGAAACGTTATTAACAGATTGGAAAGTTCTAAACAATAATATGATCCAAATTCAAAAGAATGTTGAAGAAGGCACATATACAGATAGTAGTTTACTTCAAAAACATTTCAATCAAATTAAAAAAGTAAGTGATGAAATGAATAAGCAAACAAATCAATTTGAAGATTACGTTACAAACGTTGAAGTACATTAAAAATAAGTAACGATATAGGGAGAGAAGAAAAATGACAAAAAAACCTTATAAAGTAATGGCTCTATCAACACTTATGGCAGTATTTGCAGCAGGGAACATCATGCCAGCCCATACGTATGCAGCTGAAAGTACAGTGAAACAAGCTCCAGTTCATGCGGTAGCAAAAGCTTATAATGACTATGAGGAATACTCATTAGGACCAGAAGGCCTAAAAGATGCAATGGAAAGAACAGGTTCAAACGCTTTAGTAATGGATCTGTACGCATTAACAATTATCAAACAAGGTAATGTTAACTTTGGTAATGTATCGTCTGTTGATGCGGCTTTAAAAGGGAAAGTGATTCAGCACCAAGATACAGCTAGAGGAAATGCGAAGCAATGGTTAGATGTATTAAAACCACAGCTTATTTCAACGAATCAAAATATTATTAATTACAATACGAAATTCCAAAACTATTATGATACTTTAGTTGCTGCGGTTGATGCAAAAGATAAAGCGACGCTTACGAAAGGATTAACTAGATTATCAAGTAGTATTAATGAAAATAAAGCACAAGTAGACCAATTAGTAGAAGACTTGAAGAAATTTCGAAATAAAATGACGTCCGATACGCAAAACTTCAAAGGTGATGCAAATCAAATTACATCCATATTAGCTAGTCAAGATGCAGGAATCCCGCTTCTGCAAAATCAAATTACAACGTACAATGAAGCGATTAGTAAATATAATGCAATTATTATCGGCTCATCTGTTGCGACAGCTCTAGGACCAATTGCAATTATTGGTGGTGCAGTAGTTATTGCGACAGGTGCAGGAACGCCGTTAGGAGTCGCATTAATTGCAGGAGGCGCAGCGGCTGTGGGCGGTGGCACAGCTGGAATCGTATTAGCGAAGAAAGAGCTTGATAATGCACAAGCGGAAATTCAAAAAATAACTGGACAAATTACAACTGCTCAATTAGAGGTAGCAGGACTAACAAACATTAAAACACAAACGGAGTATTTAACAAATACAATTGATACTGCTATTACAGCGTTGCAAAACATTTCAAATCAATGGTATACAATGGAATCAAAATACAATTCTTTACTTCAAAATGTAGATTCAATTAGTCCGAACGACCTTGTTTTCATAAAAGAAGATTTAAACATTGCGAAAGATAGCTGGAAAAACATTAAAGACTATGCAGAAAAGATTTATGCTGAAGACATTAAAGTAGTAGACACAAAAAAAGCATAATCGAATACGACTCGTTAGAGCGTTACGTATTGATGAATGATTTGAAGCTCCTGTTCAGTTGTGAGCAGGAGCTTTTTATACCCTTATAAAGAAAATAGGTGAAAAGTATGCAGAAAAGATTTTATAAAAAATGTCTTTTAGCGTTAATGATCGCTGGGGTAGCAACGAGTAACGCATTTCCTTTACATCCTTTTGCAGCAGAACAAAATGTAAAGGTGTTACAAGAAAGTGCGAAAAATTATTCTCTAGGGCCAGCTGGATTCCAAGATGTTATGGCCCAAACGACGTCGAGCATATTCGCAATGGATTCATATGCAAAATTAATTCAAAATCAGCAAGAAACTGATTTGAGCAAAATAAGTTCGATTAATGGTGAATTTAAAGGGAATATGATTCAGCATCAAAGAGATGCAAAAATTAATGCGGCGTATTGGTTAAATAGTATGAAGCCTCAAATTATGAAAACGGATCAAAATATTATTAATTACAATAATACTTTTCAAGCGTATTATAATAGCATGTTAATAGCGATTGATCAAAAGGATAGTGTAAAATTAAAAGCGGATTTAGAAAAATTGTATGCCGATATTGTAAAGAACCAAAATGAGGTAGATGTATTATTAAGGGATTTGAAAGCTTTTCGTGATAGAATGGCGAAGGACACAAATAGTTTTAAAGAAGATACAAATCAATTAACAGCGATTTTAGCAAGTACGAATGCCGGTATTCCAGCTTTAGAACAACAAATCAATACATATAATGACTCAATCAAAAAGAGTAATGATATGGTCATTGCTGGTGGTGTACTTTGCGTAGCGTTAATAACATGTCTTGCTGGCGGACCAATGATTGCCATTGCGAAAAAAGATATCGCAAATGCAGAACGAGAAATCTCCAATTTAAAAGATAGAATTTCTGGCGCACAAGCAGAAGTTGCAATTTTAACTGATGTAAAAAATAAAACAACAAATATGACTGAAACGATTGATGCAGCAATTACAGCATTGCAAAACATATCAAATCAATGGTATACAGTAGGTGCAAAATATAATAATTTACTACAAAACGTAAAAGGAATTAGTCCGGAAGAGTTTACGTTTATAAAAGAAGATTTGAATACAGCGAAAGCTAGCTGGAAAGATGTAAAAGATTATACAGAAAAATTACATGAAGGCATGGCGAAATAACCAGTGGACTAGTTCCGCTGGTTATTTTTTATCACGTTTTTTGTAAGAGTTGAACTTGTAATTTTATATATAAGTTTTCATGTGTTTTATCAATGTGGCTATTGGATAATATGTAATGTTTTAATGAAAAAAGCTATACTGTAAGAAAAATTAAAAAATCGGAAAGGGAATACTAGAATATGGAAAATTATTTGTTATTTATCATTACAGCAATGTTAATCATAATCATGCCTGGTCCTGGTTTTGCACTAGTTACAAAAAATACTATCTCGTATGGTAAAAATGGTGGGATGAAGACTGTCTTAGGAACGATATCTGGAATGATGATTCATACAATAATGGCTACGCTAGGACTCTCTGCCATCCTAATGAAATTCTCTATGATATTTACATTAATAAAATATGTTGGGGCTTTTTATTTAATTTACTTAGCTGTAAAGTCAATTAAAAGTGCCTTTTCTAAAAAAGAGGACATGTTAGGTGGAATGGACATGAACTTTAAGGATACTGGAACGATTAAAAGTTTTAGACAAGGATTTACAACGGCAATCTTAAACCCAAAAACGGCTGTATTTTTCCTAAGCTTTCTCCCACAATTTATTATGAGTAATCAAAATCATTTCTTCCAATTTCTTTTGTTAGGACTCACATTTACGACTTTGACCGCAATATGGTATTTGCTTTATATCTCTCTAATACGCCAATTAAGAACTTTTTTAAGAAAAGAACGAGTGAACCGTACAATGGAGGGGATTACGGGCACAGTATTGTTAGTATTTGGAGTTGGGTTATTTTTCCAAAAAAAAATATGTAGATGAAACGAAAAATAAAAAAGGTGGTTATTTCTTCTTTAAAATCTGCAACAGAACCAGGATTTCCCCTCAAAATATAAATTCCAAGGGGGAATCCGTTTTTTTATTTACTTATATACGTACAGCTGTACCACTTACAGCAACCATTAACATTCCATCACGAACAACTTCGTAATCTACGTCAATACCAACGATCGCGTTCGCACCTTTTTGTTTTGCAAGTTCTTTCATTTCATCCATTGCGATATCACGAGCTTCTTTTAGCTTGCTTTCATAAGAACCAGCACGACCACCGACAACATCACGAACAGAAGCGAATACATCGCGGACAATATTTGCACCCATAATGGCTTCACCATTTACAATATCGATATACTCAATAATTTCTTTACCTTGAATTCCAGACGTTGTTGTTACAATCATGACTGACACTCTCCTAATAAGTTGTAGTTTTAATTAGCTATCTTACGGCTTTCTTATGCCGTAGAAAAAGTGGTTGTGGTGCCAAAAATACTCGATAAAAACATAGAGTATTTTTGCATCAAAACCTGTAATTACATATGTCTTCCTATGACATATGCAATTGAATAAAAGCAATAGAATTATTTAACATATGTATCGCCATAACATATGCAAGGGATCTGTTAGAAATAAGATAAGCCGCAGTAAGTATAACCGCGCCAGGTAAATAAAGAGCATAATCCGAAAGTTGGTTCGTATGAAGGAATGTAAAAATTAGAATCGAAATGATAGATGCAATAGCAGTACCAATATAATGTGAAAAACGATTTAATATTATATAACGAAATATAATTTCTTCAAGTATTGGACCGAGAATACCAAATACAAGTAATGTAAATATAAGAGGTATCTCCGCGCCCGTTTCAAGGAGCTGTTCTTGGTTCTCTGGCTGACCAGTTGCTAGAAAACGCATAACAATCTGTTCTACAATTACCGTAAATAAAACCACCATAGGAATACTTACTATTTTCAAAATTGTCTTCTCTCTAAAATAAGTAAAACTTTCAATAATTTCTTTCCTAAAGAAAATGATTCCTACAATAGCAGGTACACTCAAACCGATGGCAATAAGAGCAAATTCTGATTCAACTATATTGCTGTTAGTTAAAAGTGATATGCCCAATAATATGAACAAGCCGATTTGAAATGGTACAAACAGTGCATAAATTATTAGCATAATAAGTTCTTTTGTATTCGTTTTTATAAAGTTCACTTTATTACCTCCATAATTAAATTACTTAGAATTTTTGACTTTTCTTGCTGCATTAGGTTCTCCTTCTAAAATATATTTATATAAATACCAAACCGGACGGTTCGGTTCGAAAACTAATGATACTATAAGTTGCTAGTTTTTTAAACCCCTTTTATAAATTATTAATAAAATAAAAATGGTAAACTACAAATATATTTATATCTCAGTTGCTTATTTACAAGCAAATTTCAGTACTCATTCATTTTTGACAATTAGCTTTTTATAGAATGAAGTGATAAGGCTTTTAACCGCAAGGACTGCGGGAGATATCTTAATATACGAAGTGAAAGTGGGGTAGTTTAAACACTTTAGCTAAACATATTAATAAAAATTATATATAATAATCGTATGTCTATACGTTAAAATTAACTATATATTTTTATATCTCTACAATTTTAGGTGAAATTAGTTGTATAGCATGACTGAATTAAACAATTGGTCATGTTATTTTGACAGAAAATTCACTTATTTTATATGAATAATACAATTTGATTAACTTCTTTTCAAACTGTATTGTTTGAGGTTTCCATAAGATAGGGATTGATAAGATATTTCTGTTCCAAACGTATTTATACTTACAAAAAAATTAAGAAAATAGAGGGTAAACATTACCTAGAATATTAGGATCGTTTTCATTAGGAGGATTACAAAGCATGACTAAAGTTGATAAGGTAAAAGAAAAGATTATTGAAACATCTTTATATTTATTTAATACTAATGGGATAACTTACACATCCATCCAGGATATAATGACAGCTACTGAACTATCTAAAGGAGCTATTTATCGTAGATTCAAAAATAAAGAAGAAATTGTCCTTGCTGCCTACGACAAAAGTGGTGAGATTATGTGGGGGCATTTTCATAAAGCAATGGAAAATAAAAAGACGGCAATCGATAAAATCCTTGCCATTTTCCTTGTATATCAAGATGCAGCTAATAATCCCCCAATTGCTGGAGGTTGTCCATTGCTTAATAGCGCAATTGAAAGTACGGGAGTATTTCCAGAATTACAAAAAGCAGCAGCAAAAGGTTATGATGATACAGTAATGTTAATGGCCTCTCTCATAAAGGAAGGAATAGAGAAACAAGAATTTAAAGAAGATATAGACATTATATCGCTCGCTTCTTTTCTTGCATCTTCAATGGAAGGAGCCATTATGGCAAGTCGCGTATCTAACGATAATATACACCATCAATATTTTATTGAACAAATAAAGCATCATCTTTTCACTTATTCTAAATAAGTGGGAACTTGCATTGTTTCCATCCAATTTTTATAGAATTAAATTGAATAAATCCCCCTCATAAAATGTATCTTCTGTTTATGAGGGGGATTTGAATAGCTTTTAGACGATTTTTCATGTTTCTTATTGGAAGGCTTTGTTATCGTTACTACAGAAAAAGAAAAAAATGAATTACATATAAATCGATTTACATGTTTCAAGTGTATCTATATTGAGTTTGTAAATCTACACAATAAGGTTTCCTTGTATAGAACAAATGTAATAGAAGTTCAGGTAGATAAAATTCGATAGTCGAAATTTCTTGCATAAAGCTGTATAATGCTTGTAACGAAAGGGAAATACAGGAAAGGATTTGTAATGAGTTACTATGGAAAAGGATAAACAACAATTAAGCGTTGAAGTTGCAAGATTATATTATCAATCAGATTATAGTCAGCAAGAAATTGCTAACAAATTAAATATTTCAAGACCAACGATTTCTAGATTGTTAAAGTACGCGAAAGAGAAAGGGTTTGTTCAAATTAGTATCGCTGATCCATTTGCGGATTTAGATAACGTCGGGAACTTACTGAAAGAAAAGTATAACTTATTAGAGGCACATGTCGTATTTTCTCCAGTTCCGGAATATGCAACGATTACAGAGTATATTAGTAAATATGCTGCTGAGTATATGGAAAAGACGGTTAAAAACGGTGATATCGTTGGTGTAAGCTGGGGAATGACGATGTATGAAATCGCTAGGAAAATTGTACCGCAACATGTAAAAGGTGTAGAAGTTGTCCAGCTAAAAGGTGGTATTAGTCATTCGAGTGTAAATACTTATGCGAATGAGACGATAGCATTATTTGCAGATGCTTTTCAAACGACGCCAAGAAATCTACCTCTCCCAGTTATATTTGATAATGCAGTGACAAAAGAATTAGTAGAGCAGGATCGACATATTCATCACATTATCGAAATGGGAAAACAAGCGAATATTGCAATTTTTACTGTAGGAACAGTGCGAGACGAAGCGCTATTATTCCGATTAGGTTATTTCGATAAGGATGAAACAAATTTACTCAAAAAACAATCGGTCGGTGACATTTGTTCACGTTTCTTTGATGGAGACGGAAATATTAGTAGCGAAGAAATTAATAAACGTACAATTGGAATTGAGCTAGAGGAACTGAAATTAAAGAAACGCTCTATTTTAGTTGCAGGTGGTAACAGAAAAATAAAAGCAATTGATGGTGCGTTACGTGGCGGATATGCAAATGTATTAATTATCGATCAGCATACAGCAAAAGAATTGTTGCATTATCAAAAAGGTTAAAAATAAAAGGCTTTCTCAAGATATTAATTTTGAGAAAGCCTTTTATTTTGTTATGTATGAATGATAGGAGTGTTTTTTGAATACAAATTGCCTTTTTAAAAATAATTATGGATATTGAGATACATACTATTATTGTTAATATAGAAGTTTTGATTTTACATATGAAGCGTTTCTTAGTTAGAATGTGCTTTATTTAATACAAGAAAATTTCTTTTAAAAGAATGAACAAAATTTCAAAAGTGTATTTACATTTGTTCAACTAAGAGTTAGAATGAAGTTGTTAAAAGATATGAGGAGTGAAGATAATGAACATTGCAAAGTTAATTGACCATACAATTTTAAAAGCTAATTCTACAAAAGAAGATGTTATGAAAGTAATCGAAGAAGCAAAGGAATATAAATTCGCTTCTGTTTGTGTTAACCCAACATGGGTAAAGCTAGCGGCTGATGAACTAGCTGGACATGATGTAGATGTTTGTACTGTAATCGGTTTCCCATTAGGAGCAAGCACGACTGAAACAAAGGCATTTGAAACAAAAGATGCTATCGCAAAAGGTGCAACTGAAGTTGATATGGTAATCAACGTAGGTGCTTTAAAAGATGGCGACAATGAGTTCGTTGAAAAAGACATTTATGAAGTAGTACAAGCAGCAAAAGGAAAAGCTCTTGTAAAAGTAATCATTGAAACTTGCCTATTAACAGAGGAAGAGAAAGTACGTGCTTGTGAATTATCAGTAAAAGCTGGTGCTGATTTCGTAAAAACTTCAACTGGATTCTCAACTGGTGGAGCAACTGCTGAAGATATCGCATTAATGCGCAAAACAGTAGGACCAAACGTTGGTGTAAAAGCATCTGGTGGCGTTCGTACACGTGAAGATGCAGACAAAATGGTAGCGGCTGGAGCTTCTCGCGTTGGAGCAAGTGCTAGTGTTGCAATCGTATTAAATGATGCAAAAGGTGCTACAGATAACTACTAATCATTAATGAAGTCAAAAGCAATAGATACACAAAGTAAAGTGTATCTATTGCTGTAATAATTTTAAAAAATGTAAGCGGATACGAATGGGAGGAGACGGCTTATGAAATACTTAATCGGTATTTTTGGCCTCGTATTGATTTTAGGTATCGCTTGGCTTGCTAGTAATGATAGAAAGAAAGTCAAATATCGCCCAATCATAACGATGGTTATATTACAATTCATTTTGGGGTTTTTATTATTAAATACAAGTGTAGGGAATATATTAATTAGCGGAATAGCAGATGGTTTTGGAGAGCTGTTAAAATATGCCGCTGACGGTGTGAATTTCGTATTTGGTGGATTAGTGAATCAAAAAGAGTTTTCGTTCTTTTTAAGTGTATTAATGCCAATCGTATTTATCTCAGCTTTAATCGGTATTTTGCAGCACATTAAAGTATTACCTATTATTGTGAAATCTATCGGTCTAGCATTAAGTAAAGTAAATGGAATGGGGAAACTAGAATCATATAATGCTGTTGCTTCTGCGATTTTAGGACAATCTGAAGTATTTATTTCAGTTAAGAAACAATTAGGGTTATTGCCAGAGAAAAGAATGTATACATTATGTGCATCAGCAATGTCTACCGTTTCTATGTCTATCGTTGGATCATATATGGTGTTATTAAAACCACAATATGTTGTAACCGCTTTGGTGCTTAACTTATTCGGCGGCTTCATCATTGCTTCTATCATTAACCCGTATGAAGTTACTGAGGAAGAAGATATGTTAGAAGTACAAGAAGAAGAGAAGAAGACCTTCTTTGAAGTATTAGGGGAATACATTATTGATGGATTTAAAGTTGCGATTACAGTAGCAGCTATGTTAATTGGTTTCGTAGCTCTTATCGCATTCATTAATGCCGTATTTAAAGGTGTAATCGGTATTTCATTCCAAGAAATTCTTGGTTATGTATTTGCACCATTTGCATTTATTATGGGTGTACCTTGGCATGAAGCAGTTAATGCTGGAAATATTATGGCAACAAAATTAGTATCAAATGAATTTGTCGCTATGACAGATTTAGCACAAGGAAACTTTAATTTCTCAGATAGAACGACAGCGATTATATCTGTATTCTTAGTTTCATTTGCAAACTTCTCCTCAATTGGAATTATTGCAGGGGCAGTTAAGAGCTTAAATGAAAAGCAAGGGAATGTAGTCGCAAGATTTGGCTTGAAATTACTTTTCGGCGCAACATTAGTAAGCTTCTTATCAGCAACAATCGTAGGATTATTATTTTAATAGATTCATATCATATAAAAAGGAATGGTGATTGTAATGAGAATGGTAGATATTATTGCGAAAAAACGTGACGGTAAAGAATTAACGACTGAAGAAATCAAATTCTTTATTAATGGATATACAAACGGAAGTATTCCTGATTATCAAGTGAGTGCACTTGCAATGGCAATCTTCTTTAAAGATATGACAGATCGCGAACGCGCAGATTTAACGATGGCAATGGTGGAGTCTGGAGAAACGATCGACTTATCAGCAATTGAAGGAATTAAAGTAGACAAACATTCAACTGGCGGTGTTGGTGATACAACAACATTAGTATTAGGACCATTAGTAGCTGCTTTAGATGTACCAGTAGCAAAAATGTCTGGTCGTGGTTTAGGACATACGGGCGGAACAATTGATAAATTAGAAGCGGTAGAAGGATTCCACGTTGAAATTACGAAAGAGCAGTTCATTGATATTGTAAACCGTGACAAAGTAGCTGTTATTGGACAAACAGGAAACTTAACACCTGCAGATAAAAAGATTTATGCATTACGCGATGTAACCGGAACGGTTAACTCAATTCCTTTAATCGCAAGTTCAATTATGAGTAAAAAAATTGCAGCTGGTGCTGACGCAATCGTACTTGATGTGAAAACAGGTGCTGGCGCGTTTATGAAAACAGAAGAAGATGCAAAAGAATTAGCACATGCAATGGTACGTATCGGAAATAATGTAGGACGTCAAACTATGGCTGTTATTTCAGATATGTCACAACCTCTTGGATTTGCGATTGGTAATGCTCTAGAAGTGAAAGAAGCGATTGATACGTTAAAAGGTGAAGGTCCAGAAGATTTAACAGAATTAGTACTCGTATTAGGAAGTCAAATGGTCGTACTTGCGAAAAAAGCAAATACATTAGAAGAAGCTCGTGAAATGTTAATTGAAGTGATGAAGAACGGAAAAGCAACTGAGAAGTTTAAAGAGTTCTTAAGCAATCAAGGCGGAGATAGCTCAATTGTAGACAATCCAGAAAAAATGCCACAAGCGAAGTATGTAATTGATGTACCTGCAAAAACTTCAGGTGTTATTTCTAACATTGTTGCAGATGAAATCGGTATCGCAGCTATGCTACTTGGTGCTGGCCGTGCAACGAAAGAAGACGAAATTGATTTAGCGGTAGGACTAATGTTACGTAAAAAAGTGGGCGATGCAGTAAAAGAAGGCGAGCCATTCGTAACAATCTATGCAAATCGCGAAAATGTAGAAGATGTAAAAGCTAAAATTTATGAGAACATTTCTATCGCTGAAACAGCAGAGGCTCCTAAATTAGTGCATACAGTTATTACTGACTAATCATCATTACACTTACTTTGAGGGGGAAATAATATGGATAAGAAAAAATATATTGAAGAAGCAAATAAGATGTTAGAAAAAGCATATATTCCGTATTCAAAATTTCCTGTTGGTGCAGCGTTAGTTACGAAAGAAGGTAAAATCTATACTGGTTGTAATATAGAAAATGCTTCTTACGGCTTATGTAACTGCGCAGAAAGAACAGCGATCTTTAAAGCAGTATCAGAAGGTGAGCGCAACTTTAGTTACTTAGTTATTACAGGAGAAACGGACGGACCGATTTCACCGTGTGGTGCTTGTAGACAAGTAATCGCTGAATTCTGTGATCCGAAAATGCCTGTATTACTAACGAATGTAAAAGGCGATGAAAAAGAAGTAACTGTTGAGCAGTTACTGCCAGGTGCTTTCACAATAGAAGATTTAAAATAAGTTGAAAAACCATTCCACAAATATGAATTGTGGAATGGTTTTTTTATATTTAAATATTGAATGTAATATTTTGTTCATATTCCGTTCATAAACTTTGCGTAAAATGATTGCAGCGAATATGGAAAGTTTACAGCAGGAGGAATAGAATGAAGAAATTATATAATGCAGCATTCATTTACTTAATTATTGGTTTATTATCAGGAGTATTTGCAAGAGAGTACTCGAAAGCACAAGGAATTAAAGGGTCCACAATGTTGCAATTGGTGCATACACATGTATTAGTGCTCGGTTTCGTATTCTTTTTAATTGCTTTAGCTTTATGTAAAGTGTTTCATGTACAAGAAACAAAGAGTTTTCGTGCGTGGTTTGTTGTTTATAATGTAGGATTACTTTTTACTATTGCTACAATGCTATGGAGAGGTCTTCTACAAGTAAATGGAACTGACTTTAACGGTTTAAGCCATATGGCTGGATTAGGTCATGTTATTATAAGTATCGGGCTCGTTTGGTTTATGATTTTGCTCAAAAAGTCTGTTAAATAGATAGGAGTGGAAAGTATGATAGCACTTTTATCAAGTATTGTAGCAGTCTGTATGGCTGTTGGTGTCATGTTTCTTCGCTTTAAAGCAGCGAAAAAGCCGGTAACGAAAAAGAAAATTATATTGCCGCCAATTTTTATGAGTACTGGCGCAATGATGTACTTCTTACCAGAGTTTCGATTAACATCGTTAGAAATAGTAGAAGCAATTACTGTAGGACTTATTTTCTCTATATTCCTTATTAAAACAACGAAGTTTGAGATAAGAAGTGAACAAATATATATGAAACCGTCAAAAGCATTTATATTTATTTTAGTCGGATTATTAGCTGTACGAGTAGCGTTGAAATCATATTTAAGTCAATCGATTGATTTAGCGGAGTTAAGTGGAATGTTTTTCTTACTCGCATTTGCGATGATTGTGTCGTGGAGAATTGCGATGTATCGTTCGTATGCTAAATTAGAAAAAACAATAAAAAGAGCTGGAATTTCTATATAGGAAATCCAGCT
Source organism: Bacillus cereus group sp. MYBK245-2 (assembly GCF_051916145.1). NCBI lineage: Bacteria > Bacillati > Bacillota > Bacilli > Caryophanales > Bacillaceae > Bacillus > Bacillus cereus group sp. MYBK245-2. The sequence continues at coordinate 426,060 of NZ_JBQAGB010000002.1, forward strand.
CTTTTTATGTTTTATTAAAATTCTTTAGCGCGGAACTCATTTGCTTAATTTTAAACGTATTTGAGCATCTTGTAATGCGGCTGGTGTAACGTTAAGTCCATTTTGATCAACAATTTTTGTGTTTAATAAAATGGAATCTAAGCTTCCACGAAATGTTTGTGTATAGTTTTGACGCAACATTTGTTGTTCTTGTTTTTCATCAACTGTTAATCCAGATACTTTTTCTTTTTTTGATAATTCGTTAATACGGAATAAAATGTTTTTCATTTGTTTCACCTCTAGTTAGATTTAATTACATTAGTTACTTACTAATATATAGTTATTGTAACGTTTAATTTTAATTATGTCAACACCATCTAAAATGGTTAAAAATTGACGAAAAATTGTAACAATAATAAAATGAATTGATTAGATCATTAGTTTTTTAATCATACATAGAACGCTAGGGGGATTATTATGAAAGCAACATTTTTTGCTCAAAATAGAGAACGATTAGTAAACACATTACCAGACGAATCTATTACGATTTTATTTGCGGGACAAGCACCTCATATGTCAGCAGATGCACATTATAAATTTGTGCCGAATCGGAATTTTTACTATGTAACAGGAATCGATGAACCAAATGTTATTTTCATGTTGAAGAAGGTTGGAAATAGTGTTGAAGAAACACTTTTCATTGAAAAGTCGGATCCAGTAATGGAAAAATGGGTCGGTAAAACAGTTTCTAACGAAGAAGCAGAGAAAATTTCGGGTATAAAGAAAGTTGTATATTTAGATAGCTTTGAAAAGACAATGTCAAATATACTCTTCACAGAAAATGTGAAGCATCTATATTTAGATTTAGAGCGTCGTGAGTGGAATGGTACAGAGACAAAAACGCAAGCATTTGCTAAACATGTAAGAGAACAATATCCACACGTAACAATTGGTAATGTATATCCGAACATTTGTGAATTGCGAGTGTTTAAAACAGATGAAGAAATTGAAATTATGAAAGAAGCGATTGCTGTAACGAAAGAGGGCATTTACAACGTGCTTAAGCATGCAAAAGCAGACATGATGGAGTATGAATTAGAAGCTCAGTTTGACTTCATACTGAAGTCATCTGGCATTAAGCATCATGCGTTCAATACAATTTTGGCAAGTGGAAAAAATGCTACAGTTCTTCATTATGAAGATAATGATGCGCAAATTCAAAATGGTGATTTAGTATTACTAGATTTAGGTGCTCAAAAAGACTACTATAACGCTGATATTAGTTATACATTCCCAGCAAATGGAACATTCTCTAGTCGCCAAAAACAAATTTATAATATTGTATTAAAAGCATTGAAAGAAACAACAGAGATTATTAAGCCGGGCCTAAAGTTCGCTGCATTAAATGAACACGCTAAAAAAGTACTCGCAGAAGGGTGCAAAGCAGTTGGTTTAATTCAAGAAGATGAAGAGTTATCAAAATACTATTATCATGGTGTCAGCCATTTCCTTGGTTTAGATACACATGATGTAGGAACATACAAAGATAGAGTATTAGAAGAAGGTATGGTTATAACAATTGAACCTGGTCTTTATATTGAAGAAGAATCAATTGGTATTCGTATTGAAGATGATATTCTTGTAACGAAAGACGGATACGAAAACTTGTCAAAAGATATCATTAGAGAAGTGGAAGAGATTGAAGAGTTTATGAGAGAAAATAATGTGAATGTAAAAGAAGATGAGGTTGTTACGAAATAACGATTGGGAAAGACGCTCTGTTTTTGAGGGTCTTTTTTTTGTGGAGATGTGTTAGAGGGTGTTATATAGAAGGTTCAATATCTATATATATCTATAGGGTATTTGTTATGTTTCCACGTAATCAAATATAAAGAGAGCCGAAAAATTATGCATGCAATACCTATTTTTGAGTGCATACACTACGCTTGAAGTTTTTCAATAGGTGGAATCTTTTGTAAAAATTGTGAAGACATGATAATTTTGAAGTTATGCACTATTTATTTGTAATTTAATGAAATGAAAACCAATAAAAGAAAATATTGATATTTTAATTGTTATTCATTATTATTTGAATAATCAGAAAAATTAGTACTATCAATGGATAAAGTTTTAGAATTACTTCATTTACCCTCTGAAAAAGAAGAAGACAAAGTGACTATGCCTAGATCAGGTAAGTGTTTTGATGGATGAATTTAATTATCATATAAGTTTCATAAAATATAAATGCTGATATGTTCATAGCTAGAAAGAGGATGATCTAAGTGGCAGGGAATATTATTATGAAAAATATGACATTTAAATACGTATCGATGATTCAACCTATTTTTAGAAATTTAGATTTAAATATAGATGAAAATTGGAAGTTAGGACTTATTGGTAGGAATGGTCGGGGGAAAACAACTTTTTTGAAAATTCTTTTGAATGAATTTGAATATGAAGGTACAATCCAATCGGCATTAGACTTTAAATACTTTCCTTCCTATCCACATAGCCATGAAAATATAACTGCGTTAGAAGTGTTATTGAAACAAAACCCACTTATGGAAGTTTGGAAAATTGAACGAGAGTTAAGCTATATGGATTTATCACCAGAGATTTTAGATAAACAATTTAATGTATTAAGTGGTGGAGGACAAACAAAACTTTTACTTATCGAATTATTTTTAAATGAAAATTCATTTCCTTTAATTGATGAACCGACAAATAATTTAGATTTGCATGGTAGAAAAATTGTAGGGCAATATTTAAAGCGAAAAAAAGGGTTTATTCTTACAAGCCATGATGAATCTTTTTTAAATCAATTTGTTGATCATATTTTAGCTATAAATCAAGAATCTATTGATTTGATTAGTGGCAATGTAGATACATGGAAACAAGAAAAAGAAAATGCAGACATGCTTTCTGCAGAAAAAAATTCTAAACTGAAATCCGAAATAAAACGGCTTCATGATGTTTCAAGACAAGTAAATACTTGGGGGATGAAAAGAGAGAATAGTACGAGAGATGCCGCAGAAAGACGTCTCGCCGCAAAACAAATGAAAAGAGCAAAAGCCATTAAAAAACGGACAGTGGCAATGATTGAAGAAAAAGAAAATCTTATTAATAATATTGAAGCTGTGTCTAATTTGAAAATGATAGTTGAACAACCAAGAAAACAAGTACTATATTTTCGTGATTTTTCTATTTTGAGAGACGGGATACCTCTTTTTAAACCGATTAACATAGATATTTATCCAACAGAACGCTTCTTTATTGAAGGCAAAAATGGTGTTGGAAAATCGACATTACTAAATTTTATTCTTGGAGAAGAGAGTCTGGAAACAATTGGAGATTACAGGGTGAATTTACCTGATCAAGTGTCAATACTTCGTCAAAAAAATCAAGAAGAGGAAGAGTATTACTCTTTACTAAATCGGTTATCTACGAAAGAAGAAAAAGAAGAGTATTGGCATCTATTATATCAATTAGGAATTAATCGTAATAGTTTCTCACATATATCGAGTGAAAACTGGAGCTCGGGGGAGCAGAAGAAAGTATTTTTAGCAAATGCATTATTAGGAAAGAATAAGCTGTTTATTTGGGATGAGGTAACGAATTATTTAGATATGTTCGTAATTCAGCAACTCATTGATGCAATAAAGAAATATGAACCAACTATCATTGGTGTAGACCATAATGAATATTTAGTGAATGCGGTAGCTACTAAAAAGATAGAATTAATACCATATTTTTAATGGGATTTTTTGAAGTGTAATAAATAATATAGATGCGAATAAGCTTTGGATTCTAGAATTAGGATGTTACAAAAAATGAATTTTGAGATGTTACTTTGATTATATATTTCTCCCTATTGTGAACCCGCAAAGAATCAGCGTATAATATTATAGGTCTCTCATTTGCGAGACAAACCGCGAATGATAAATAAGATTGTTGTTTTATCATCGCTTCTAAACAGATAGACAATGAAAGTAACACTGGAATACAGATAGGGAGTTATAAAATGAAATTAATTATTGCCGAGAAACCAGATCAAGGTTTGGCTCTTGTTTCACAATTTAAATATCGCCGGAAAGATGGATATTTAGAAGTAGAAGCGAATGAGTTATTTCCAAATGGAGCGTACTGTACATGGGCAATTGGTCATTTGACGCAGTTATGTAATCCAGAACATTATCACGCAGAGTGGAAAAAATGGTCACTTGATACGTTACCGATGATTCCAGAGCGTTTTCAATTTGAAGTAACAAAGTCGAAGTATAAGCAATTTAACGTTGTGAAACAGCTGTTACATAATCCACAGGTAACAGAAATTATTCACGCGGGCGATGCTGGGCGTGAAGGGGAATTGATTGTACGGAATATAATTAATCTTTGTAACGTACAGAAGCCGATGAAGCGTCTTTGGATTTCCTCTTTAACGAAGCAAGCTATTTACCAAGGATTTAAAAATTTGCTTGACGAATCAGATACAATCAATACGTACTATGAGGCGTATACAAGGTCATGTGCGGATTGGGTCGTTGGTATGAATGCATCACGTGTGTTTAGTATTTTGTTAAAGAAAAAAGGAATGAATGATGTATTTTCAGCTGGTCGTGTACAAACACCGACACTCGCGTTAATCGTAAAGCGTGAAAAGGAAATAGAAAACTTTAAGTCAGAGCCGTTCTGGGAAGTGTTCGCAACCTTTAATATAGAAGGAAAGAAGTATGAGGGGAAATGGGAGAAGGATAGTGAATCCCGCTTAAAAGACCCTGATATGGCGAATAAAATTGCGGCATTTTGCCAAGGTAAACCGGCTGTAGTGAAGGAAATGAAAACGGAGCGTAAAGAATTTCAGCCGCCGCTTTTATTTAACTTATCATCACTGCAAGCAACGGCAAATAAAGCCTTTAAGTTTTCACCGAAAAAGACGCTTGATATAACGCAAGCACTATATCAAAAAGGGATTGTTTCTTATCCTCGTTCGGATTCCAACTATGTTACCCAAGGAGAGGCAGCGACGTTCCCGGATATTTTACAGAAGTTAAGTCAGTTTGATGAATATAAAGATTTATTACCAGCTCCAGTTGAATCGATTATGAATAATAAGCGTTATGTGAACGAAAAGAAAGTAACAGATCACTACGCAATTATTCCGACAGAGCAAGTTACAAATCCAAGTAGATTATCAGGTGATGAAAAGAAAATTTACGATATGATTGTAAGAAGGCTTATTGCAGCCCACTATGAAGTTGCGATTTTTGACTATACAACGATTGTAACGCTTGTAGATGAACGTGCTGAATTCATTTCAAAAGGAAAACAGCAAATTCAAGAAGGATGGCGTAAAGTTATTTTCCAAGACGATAAAGATGACGAAACCATTCTTCCAATTGTAGCTGAAGGTGAAGAAGGAAAAGTTGTAAAGGTGAAAGTGAAAGAGGGAAAAACACAACCACCGAAGCGTTATACAGAAGGACAACTTATTACGTTAATGAAAACAGCTGGTAAGTATTTAGAGAATGAAGAGCTGGAGAAAGTATTAAAGAAAACAGAAGGTTTAGGTACAGAAGCGACCCGTGCAGGTATTATTACGATGCTAAAAGACCGTAAATATATAGACGTGAAGAAGAACCAAGTGTATGCGACCGATAAAGGGAAAGTATTAATTACCGCAATCGGTGACAAAATACTAGCTTCACCAGAAATGACAGCGAAATGGGAGCAGCGTCTTGCAGAAATTGGTGAAGGTACGGCTTCACCAGCTACATTTATGGAACAAACGAAAAAGCTATCAGCTAAAATTATTGAAGATGCAGTGGAAATGTCAGAGAAATGGGACTTTACTGGATTGCATGTTGAATCGATTGAGCGAAAAAGATCGAAATTTACAACAGGTAAAAAGGTTGGTAGCTGTAAAAAATGTGATGGCGATGTGATTGATAAGTCAACGTTTTATGGTTGTTCTAACTACAATACAACGCAATGTGATTTTACCATCTCAAAGAAAATATTAAGTAAAACAATCTCGCAAAAGAATATGACAAAGCTCTTAAAAGGTGAAAAGACAGATTTAATTAAAGGCTTTAAAAAGGGCGAGAAAACATTTGATGCGAAGTTAGAGTGGAAAGATAATAAGATTAATTTTGTGTTTGAGAATTAAGTGTTGTCAACAAAAAAGGTGTTTTACTGAGTAAAAAGCTTTGTAAGAAGTTAGATGTGAAGAAGATTCCACATTGTAAAAAAACATTAATTTTATATTTTAGGACTAGAGCATGATAATTGGATGTCATGCTTTTTTCTTTTTTATATTTGGCGCTTCTAGAGAATTTATTTAAAGACTTATAATAAGTGTTATTATTATAATTGTTCTGAATATCAATCGGTGTTACTAATAGGGGGGCCGTCACATCGCTATCAAGCTAAGAAAAGCAAATACCCCAAAACGAGAAATTTTGGGGTAGCATAAAATTTTTAAATCGATGGCTAAGTATTGGAAATCAAATTATACTCCAGTCTTCCCAAAATTATTACAAATATATGGCATGAAAATTAAAAAGAAGCCTAATAGTACCATCAAAGAATTCAATGAAAATAAAGTAGATTGTTTAGCCCAAGCTGATCCAAAAATAATTACAAAAGTTACACCAGCTCCACGTAAAATAGATTTAAGAGAAACAGCATTTGTCATCATTTCAAATGTTTTCGCTTGTAAACTTTCAATTGATTTAGCTATTTTAACTTTCATAATCATCCCTTCTTTCTAAGAAATAGAGTACATATGATATATATATTTTATTCCTCTGTGCTTTTAAATTCAAATACCTATCGAGATTAGCCATGTGTATTTCAAGTTAAATGAAATTTATATCTATATAATGAAAAAGCATAGCGTTTTTTACGTTTTATGGATACAATTTTTTAGCTTAATGGCGATGGGGTACCTTCAAGTTCTTAAGCTTGATGGACATTTGGTGCCACCCCATATAGTATAAGACTGCCCTCATTTTGAGCAAAAGCAATAATGGTTTAAAATAAGGTATGAGACAAAGTTAATAAATAAATCGGAGGATGAAATGTATAAATTATTGATTGTTGAAGATGAAATGAATATAGCATATACGCTAAAAAATCATCTTGAAAAATATGGATATCATTGCCTCGTTGTAGAAGAGTTTCAAAAGGTATTAGAAATTTTTCAAGACTTTCAACCCCACCTTGTCATAATGGATGTTACCCTTCCTGCTTTTGATGGTTATTATTGGTCCCGTAAAATAAGACAAATATCAAATTGTCCTATTGTGATTCTCTCTGCTCGTATGAGTGAGGCAGATCAAGTGTATGGCATTGAAAATGGGGCTGATGATTTTATTACTAAGCCTTTTTTATTAGGAGTGATACTTGCAAAAATTAATGGACAAATTCGTCGTATATATGGCGAATATGCAAGAAATGTACAGGGGAAAATTATAAAAATAAAAAATACAGCTTTAAACCTGGACACTGTACGATTATGCACACCTAATCAGGAGGAGCTATTAACAATAAAAGAACTCCAGCTATGTACAATGTTCTTTGAAGCGTATCCTAATGTTGTAACAAGACAGCAACTACTTACAGCCATTTGGGATGAGGAAGAATTTGTTGAGGAAAATACCTTAACAGTAAATATTGCAAGAGTACGAAAGAAATTAGAAGCCATTCATTCTACTTTAGAAATTAAAACTATACGAGGAATTGGCTATCAATTAACGGAGAAACTCACATGAAGTTATTTTTAAAAGACCATATGAGTTTTATTATTTTGTATATCATTACATTTATTAGCTTACCAATTATGATTCATCGATTAGATGGTTTTGAAAATCATTATACCTATTTTATATTTCTAGCCTTCTCTCTATTAATCATACTACTTTTTTGTCGTTATTTACGCCGTAAAAAAATGTATGCACATATTGAGAACAAGAACATCCATACGGACAGTCTTATGATTTATCAGCCAATAGCTTCATACGAAAAAGCATACGCATCTCAGTTGCAATATATTCAATCCTTATTTCTATCAAAAGAAGAGGAATATAAGAGTTCTTTACATAATCAGCAATTAATGATTTCTCATGCTGTTCATCAAATGAAAACGCCACTTTCTGTCATTCAACTGCTTATACAATCTAATCAGTTTAAGGAACCAAATTCCCTTGCAGAATGGCAAAAAGTAAAAGTTGAATGCGATAAACTAAACTTTTCTTTAAATCAGTTACTAACGTATAGTCGCTCTACTAAATTATTAGCAGATTTAAAAATAGAACCAATTCCGTTAAAACATATTGTGCAGGAAGTTATTAATGATTTAAGGGGTTATTTTATTGAGGAAGAAATCTTTCCTAAGAGCACTATACCTGAGCATATATTTCTCTATTCAGATCGTAAATGGCTAAAGGTTGTGGTTTATCAGTTATTAAGTAACGCTGTTAAATATGGAGAAAAATACTCATCCATTATAATCCACTATGAAAATGGGCAGTTACTTATTAAAAATAAAGGAGAAACGATACCTGAAAGTGAAATAAAACGTGTTTTTGAATTATTTTACACGGGAACGAAAGGACGTACAAAAGGAGAAGCAACTGGTATCGGTCTCTATTTAGTAAAAAGTATTCTTACTACATTAAATCATCCATACCATCTATATTCTAAAGATAATGAAACAACATTTACAATAGACCTCTCAAGAAGTATAGAAACGGCTACCAAATAAGGTAGCCGTTTTGAATGTGACAATTTTGTCATATTGCTGTCACGTTGAAAGATGTTAAGAAGTAAAAGGCCCATCTATAATCAAATACTGAAAGATACAAAGGAGTGAGGTACTGATGTCAAACACCATTTTAAATGTAAAAGAGCTTCAAAAAGTATATACAGGAGAAATTTCTTATCAAGCATTGAAAGGTATTGATTTTAATTTAAACATGAATGAGTTTGTTGCGGTAATGGGGCCTTCTGGTAGTGGAAAAACAACTTTTCTTAACTGCATTTCAACAATCGATAGCCCAACTAAAGGCTCAGTTATAATTAATTCAAAAAATCCTTATGAATTAAATGATAATGAACTAGCGAAGTTTCGTCGCAAAGAATTAGGGTTTGTCTTTCAAGACTTTAACCTTGTTCATACCTTAACAGTAGAGGAAAATATTTTATTACCTTTGGTACTTGATTCTGTAGAAGCTAAGGAAATGAGTAAACGTTTAGAGAAAGTTGCGATTTTTTTAGGTATTAAAGAAATTTTAAAGAAACGTACATTTGAAATTTCAGGTGGACAGAAACAGCGTGTGGCAATTGCTCGAGCTGTTATTCATGAACCAGGGTTATTATTAGCTGATGAACCAACTGGAAACTTAGATTCTAAAGCGGTAAATGATGTTATGACATTGTTTGAGTCAATTAACAAGACCTTTAACACAGCTATTTTAATGGTGACACATGATGCCTATGTTGCTAGTTTTGCACATCGCGTAATCTTTATAAAAGACGGTATTCTTTATAATGAGGTGCATCGAGGCAATAATAAACAGAAGTTTTATCAAGAAATTATGGACGCACTTACATTTTTAGGTGGTGGACAGCATGAGTTTTAATCATATTGTCCTTCAAAACATTTTGCGCGATAAATGGACATATATTTCTTATTTTTTAAGCAGTGTATTTTCCATTTTGATATTTTTCTTATTTTCGATTGTAGCATTTCATCCTATGTTAGCGAGCATTCAAACAGGAAGCACACTTAGCCTTGTAATGATACTTACGAGCTGTATTGTGTATATTTTTTCATTCGTTTTCATCATTTATTCGATGTTTTCGTTTTTGAAAAAGAAAACAAAAAGTCTTGGCATTTTTATGATTAATGGAGCATCTATGAAGCAAGTGCGTAAGATGGTGTTCAGAGAAAATATGCTTATTGCTAGTGTAGCAATTATAAATGCCATTGTGCTTGGGCTTGTAATCGCCCCGTTGTTTTTAATGGTCACCAAAAGGGTGTTACAAGTGAATAGCTTTGGTATGTATATACCAATAAAAGCTATCGCATTAACTATTATTTTATTTGCAATTTTATTCTGTATCGTTTCTAAATTTATCACACGTTTTATTAACAAAGAAGAAGCTGTACATCTGTTAAAAGCAGATGTAACACAGGAAAAGCTAATTGTGCCTGCACTATGGAAGTTGTTACTATCAGTAATTACAAGCGTATTCTTAGCACTATCGCTCGTATTAGAAATGAATTGGGTTAAATCATCTGGAACCATCCATTACATTTTACTATTTGTTAGTTCGCTATTAGCCATATATTTTATTATCACGCAGGGAATGTTTGTATCGATTCATGTATTACAAAAACGACCGTCGTATTACAAAAAAACAAATATGCTTTACGTTTCGAACATAAAGGCCAAAGGTCGCTCACATTCCCATCTTATCTATTTATTAACAATCTTGTTGCTAGGTGTATTTTTATGTACAAATGTACTGTACAGTTCCTATTACAATATAAATACGAGAGCAGAATCAATAAATCCGTACAGCTTTGAATATATCTCACTCTCAGGTAATGCACCGGAAGTTGAAAAGAAAGATATTTCATTTATTGAAAATGCATTAGCGAAACAAGGTAAATACGATGCTTATTATTCTGCATTTAAAACAGATAAAAATCATAATATTGGCTTTATGTCAGTTTCAAATTATAATGCCCTTGGTTTTCATAAGACAATTTCACTAAAGGATGATGAATACTATGTTGCAGCAGGAAATAACTATGTTCTTCCAAATATAGAATTTATTCGTGACTACCCGTTTGGAAAACTTAAATATGCGGGCCTTGAGAAACGAAATATTTTAACTTCAGGTTTCCAAAAAATGTACTATATCGTCCCAGATGCTGTTTATGAAACTATTGACTATCCTATATTTAAAGTATTTGCTTATGAAATTGATAATTGGACAGAAAAGCTCGACTTGTCCGAAACGATTCTTTCCAAAATTTCAAATATACCAAATGAGCGCCTAATCTCTTCTAAAATTAATGTTTACGAGATTGAAAAAACGACAGTGAGCCTTCTATTCTTTATCGGTTTCATGTTGAGCCTTATCTTCTTGAGCGCGGCGATGAGTATTCTTTATTTCTATCTGCAAACGTCATTTGAAGGAGAAAAAGAAAAATATGCAGGAATCCGAAAACTTGGCTTTTCTGTGAAAGAATTAGTTGCTGTTGTGACTAAGGAGCTGGCAACTTTAATTTTTGTCCCGTTTACACTTGCATCTATTCTTCTATGTGGAATAATGCTTGCAATGCGTAACCATTTTTCATCAGCACTTTATGGAGTCACAGCAATAGGCGTAGGAATATTTTTATTGCTATTTGTTATAAGCTTTTTCATCATTCGACGAAGTTATTTGAAAAAACTTATGAATTAACAATGCATGTTTCTAATAATATAGGTGCTTGATCTAAAAATAACATAGAAAGTATACATGAAATTATACTTTTCAAGGGGTTCTTTTCATGAAAAAGAACCCCTTGGATAGATGCTCTTACTATAGAAACTTTATATAAGTATATCGTTGATGTAAGAAACAATATAGTTTTCCTAAAGGACTAATAGTATTTGAGTAATATATAAAGTGGAGGTTTTATATTTTTATGAGATTAAATGCTTTTCAATTAAAGATTTTTGCAATGATCCTTATGGTCATTGATCATGTATATACTTACATTCCAGGTATGCCAATGTGGATGCATCATCCAGGCCGTATTGTGGCACCAATTTTCTTCTATTTTGTAGTGGAAGGATTCTTTTATACAAGAAGTCGTACAAAGTATGCTACACGTGTATTTATGTGGGCAGCAATTATGTTTGCTGGTTCAGCGATTATTCAATATATCTTCCCGACAGAGGCTGGATTATCAAATAATATTTTCTTATCACTTGGGTTTGGGATAGTATTATTGTGTTCCATTGATTATATGAAACGTACAAAAAACTATTTACTCGGAATTCCAGCTATAATTATTGTGGGTACATTAGGAATATTTACAGAAGCAAGTTTTATAGGCGTCTTCATGACATTAATCTTTTATTTCTTTAAAGAAAAGAAAAAATGGTTAATTATCACATATGTATTACTTTCATTAATGGATGTCCCACAGTTACTTATGGCGGGAGAAATTTTTACAGACATGGGTTTGTTTGGTTTTAATAACCAATGGATGATGGTATTTGCGTTACCGTTCTTCTTCTCATATAACGGGGAACGTGGTTTAAATAATGCATTCACAAAATATATGTTTTATATTTTCTACCCGGTCCACTTATGGATTATCTATACAATTGGATATTTTATTAGTAAATAAAGATAAAAATAATAAATTTATAAGTTTCTAAATGAAGTTGTAGGGAATGAACCTTACAGAAAATTTTTATTGGATTCAAATTTTTCTTAGAGTACAAAATTTTTTGTTGGTACTATATCATCACTATCAAGCTAACAAAACTAAATTTCTTTAATATGAAAAAATACGCTATTCTTTCTGTAGAATCATAGGAAAGGATGGCGTTTTTTTAATTTTATAGATACTTTGTGGTAGCCTCAAGTAGGAGGATTTAGCACAGGCAAACAATGATATCTTTTGTCTAGAAAGGAGAATGTTTTTTGAAATACACATTACGAAAAAAAATTAAGGGTGTTTTTTATAGGATTACTAGTACTAGTAATAATCGCTTCTATTTTCGTTTATTACAAGTTTTTAAAACCTTCAGCAGATATTCAACAATACAAGGAGTATTATGCTCCAAAAACAACACAAAAAGTATTGAATCAAGGTGAGGTAAAGGTCACATTTTTAGGAACATTATCTTTACTATTTGATGATGGAAATACACAATTAATGATTGATGGTTTTATTTCTAGGCCATCCTTACCAAAAATGTTGTTCAGTAATATAAAAACAGATGAAGATGCTGTGGATAAAGTTTTTAATCAAATAGGGGTTGATAATAATAAACTTAAGGGATTATTTATTGCACATACACATTATGATCATGCGTTTGATTTAGCTTATATAGCTAAACGAACTGGAACACATGTATATGGTTCAGAATCAGCAATTAACATAGGGATTGGTGGTGATATAAATAAGAACCAGATGTCTGTATATGAAGTAAATAAGGCTATGAAGTTTGGTGATTTTACTGTTACTGTCCTTCCATCGAAACATTCACCAACCTTTGATGAAGGAGAAAAAATAAAAAAGCCACTTAAACAACCAGCTAAAGCCCTAGATTATCATGAAGACTCTTCATATGATTACTTGATTACACATAATAATAAAACTTTCCTTGTTAAACCAAGCGCTAACTATATAGAAGGGGTATTAGATGATATTCGAGCTGATGTCTTGTTTTTAGGAATAGGGGTATTAGGAAAGCAGGAAAGTACTTTCCAAAATACGTATTACAAGCAAACTGTACGAAAAGTACAACCGAAGCTTGTTATTCCAATACATTGGGACGATTTCAACAAACCATTGACAGATACTCTTGAAGCAATGCCTAAATATGCGGACAATACCAAAAATGGATTAGATTTTATAATTCAAAGGACAAAAGCAGATAAAATTGATTTTCAAATACTTCAAGGTTTTAAAAGTATTTACTTCTAAAAAAGGGATCCACCACACCTCTATCAAGTTAAGAAACATAAAAAACGATAATAATGAACTTCTGCGCTAAAAAAGCCACAAAATTTTCGTTTAGGGGGCAATCTGTTCTGTTAGATTGATGGGGATGGGGTACCGCCAGCATTTCGGAAAAAAACACGCTAAGCAAAAAACTAGACTCTGCAAAAGAAGCTAGTTGACGTAAAGTTCGTTACTAGCAGTAGGGACTTTATTTATTTGATGATTTTTAAAAACAAAACTTATTTGGTGTTTATCAATGCTTCGGATTGGTACAAGGCACCTTATTACAAAATAGAGAAAGTTCTTACTGTAAGAACTTTCTCTATTTTGTATATTTAGAATATAATGATGATTTGTTATAATGTATTAGAGGTCTACATTATGTGGAGTTATTGTTAATCATTCAAATAGTATTTTCACAGTAAATCCAAGCTAAAAAAAGAGACTTAATATGTTAAATGGTTTTGGAATTCCAGGAACTATTATTACTGTTTTAACTTTAATTGGATTAGTATTTTCATTTAATAAATTGTTTAGAAAAAATCAATAAAATAACATTTGATTTAAATAAGAAAGGAGGGGAGTTATGTTGAAACAAGGATGGAGCAAGTTTAAACGTAAGTGTAAATCCCCTAAAGACGGTTTAAGAAAAGCTTTAGACTTTATTTTTAGCGAAATCATATGGGATTCTATTTTTAAAGTTTTTCTTAAACTGTTATGGGTGTTTAAAGGTATGGGAAAAGGTTTGAAACGCTTAATAGATAACATATTTACATAATTTTTGTTATTGGTAGTTCCTTATTTATAAGTTAAATTCATTCATTTTTTACTTTCTTTATTTGACTTTGTTATGAAAGAAAAAGTATAAATTATAAGAGCTAACCAAATAAAGGTAAAAGCTATAAAATGTGTTTTTGTCAATGTTTCGTTATAAAGAAAGACACCGGTTATCAGGGATAGAGTTGGTGAAATATATTGGAGAATACCAAGCATAGATAATGAAACATTTTTAGCACTTTTTGTGAAAAATAAAAGTGGTAGAGCTGTTACTATGCCACTCCCTATTAATAATAAACTGGTTGAAACAGAATTGAAAAATTGTATTTGAGATTGAAACTTCAAGTAAGCCATATATACTAACGCAATGGGAGAAATCACCATTGTTTCAAGTGTTAATCCAATGACTGAATCTGTTTTAATCATTTTTTTTGCTAAACCATAAAATCCAAAGGTAAGCGCCAAACTAAGAGAAATCCAAGGAATCACACCATAATGGAACGTTAGTGTTAATACACCAATTCCCGCTAATATAAATGCAAGAATTTGAGAACCGCTTAACCTTTCTTTTAATGCGATTACACCGATTAACATACTTGTTAAAGGATTAATGTATTGACCAAGACTTGCTTCTAATATTTTTCCATTGATCACTGCCCACATAAAGATGCCCCAGTTTGAACTAATCAGTACGGAAGCAATAAAAAGGGATAAAACCAATTTTGGATTTTTAACGATTTCTTTCATAAATTCAACATATGTAGACCATTTTTTCATGAAAAATAAAAGTACAAGCATAAAAATAAAGGACCAAAAAACTCGTTGTGCTAGAATTTCTCCTGAAGATACGTGTTGAATAAGCTTCCAGTAAATTGGAGTAATACCCCACATAATATAAGAAATTATTGCAAACACAATACCATCTTTTTCATTATTTAATTTCATTCTTAGCCTCCTTCCTAAATATTCAAATGTTAAATTATCTAGTTTGTTTTGAATAACTATCAGTGGTAGAGAAAGTATTGATGAAATCTTCTTTAATGCAAATAATGATTTTAACATCAATGATTGATAAAGCAAAATATTTCATTATCTTATGTTGTTAGTAGAACAATGTATATTGTATACATGTAAGGTTAACATAACCTCCTATTATCGGTAGCTAAGAAAAAGGTGTCCCTGTACTCTCAGAAGGGATTCGCCTTTTTCTTTTTCTATGACTCTATGCATCTTTTTATACATTCCTATTCTAGAGCGACTTTTGGCTTCCCTATGTCTCCCTATTTTTCGCATGAAAATTTGTATACTCTTAGCGTGGTTTTTTACCGAAATGTTGGCGATATCCCATACCCATCAACTTAAGAAAACAGATCCACCCCACAACAAAGAAATAAGCTTTTTATTATAAGTTAACATAAAATTTCGTTCTGGGGGTACTATAAAATGTTAGGTTGATGGGCATGGGGTCGCCAGATCATTTCGGGAAAATTGTACGTTTAGACACAATTTGGACATATTTTATTGAAGCTTATTCCACAAGCGAACCCGTTAGTTCAATAAGGGTTATTCTCGAACTTCCCTAATACTTTTTCTACTTAAAAACGCGTGTCCGTTTGTTAATTTTTTTACTGTTTGAAATCCATATTTTTGATATACTTTTTCTACTGATTCATTTATTGAAAAAAACCAAAGCTTTTTTATTCCTCTAGTTATTACTTCTTTTTGTATAAATTGAATAACTTCACCTATTAAGCCTTTACCTATTAAGCCTTTACCTATGAATTCTTCAATTGTAGCTACACTTTCCATTCGAGCTTGTTCCCCATCTTCAAAAATACAGGCAGTTGAACAAGCTATCCTGTCGAACCGAAGAAGATAATGTGTGAAGGAAGAATGATTAAATTGTTCTTTATAAACTTTTTCAATTGACTCCTTTCCTCCAAACTCTTTAATACTACTCTCTATATCTAAAGCTTCTTGGTAATTTTCTCTAGTTACTTTTTCAATAATAACTCTTTTATTATTCTGAATTTCAATCACTCGGTTATTCCACAATTGAACAGGACTAACGAGTTCTTCATATCTAAAATTCCTTGTTTTTAATTCAGTAATTAGATTTTGTTGGCTCTCTAAATTATAAATATAAAACCTTGATATGATTTTTTAGACTGATAATAGCTAATAATCTCGTCTATAACTGACTGTGGATGTAACCACTCATCAATAATATGTGCGTGATTTGAGTCATAATAATTTGGTTGGGTTTCATTATAAAATAACGATCCCCACGAGGTATCAATTCGTTTAGAAAAGGTTTCATAGTATGAAATATCAAGCATTAAAAGTTCTTGTGAATTTGGCATATAGTTACCTCTCATTTTCCAGAATAGAATTAATATTAACAGAATTATAACATATATCTTTCAAATCCTTCTTAAACTAACCTGCACCTATAGATAAAAATTTTTTCAAAACGGTACGACTTTATTTTAAAATTACATTTATCGCTTTTTTATAGGGGTCCCGCCCCATGTCCATCAATTTGTGAATTAAATAACGCCTCAAAATAAAAATGTCCATTTTACTTGGAGGGATAGCATCAACAAAATGCGATTTTCGTACGCTAAGCAATTTTTCACATAGAAAAGGCCGATTCCCTGTACGCTAAGAGAATTGGTCTTTTTTTACTAATGTTACCGCAGTACTGGGAATTTCAAACAGACTTAATAGTATGTAATTAGCAGTTAAAACCCTAAATGAGTTTGGGGAGATGGAATAAAAAAGTTCTTTATTCATTCATTCATAAATGAGCTGATTATGCTATTTGTTAGTAAAGGACTTTTTTATGTAAAGACAAAGTGGTGTCAACAAATAGAAGGTCATGCTTTTTTATTTTGTATGCTAACGATAAAAAATAGTATTTAAATAGGATGTTGATATTATCTTGATCTTTTTTATATAAAAGGAAAAAGTAATTAAGGGGAATTGAGAGTAGTCTAGACTGATATTTGAGGGAGCTTACAATAAAAATGACATCTTAAATGATAAAAATTTATTGTAAAGCGATAAAAATTATATTAAAATCAAAATCATAATGAATAAGTGTGGTGCTTTTTATGGAAAAGGTAGCAACTTTATTTTTTTAATTAGAGGAGGTATAAATATGGATATTAATAATTTGATTATTGAAAATATGGATAACCCTCATGAGTTGGAGAGAATGTATAGAAAAGACCCGAAAGCTTTTAAAAAGTCATTCTCACAAGCATGGGATGAAAAACCTGATTCTCAGGTTCTAGCTGCTTGGTATGAAAGATTGCATTTCAAGGAGACGGCAAAGAAAGAAAAAATATCGCTGTTTCAAAAAGGATTCTTATTCATGGGTATGTTAGCTATTCTAGCTGGGCTCAGCACCAGAATCATTTTCCACTTTGTCGAACTGGAAGCAATTGCTCCAATTAACTTGGCTTTTGGTGTAATTCCCTTTATTGCTGCTTATTTTATTTACAATAATACTCCGAAAAAAAGTATTATTTATTGCCTTGCAGCGTTGTTCCTAATTGCCGGGTTGTATCTTAATATGTTGCCAGTAAATTATAAAGACAGTACAATCCTTGCTTATTTACATCTTCCTATATTTTTATGGGTCTTAGTAGGACTTGCGTTTACAGGAAATGAATATTCAAAAGGCAGTACAAGATTAGCTTATATTAAATTTAATTTAGAATATTGCCTTCTCTATGCAAGCATGGCAGTGAGCGGAATGATACTAGCAATATTCACTATGCGATTATTTAGCTTTGTTGACTTGAATATAGGAGAATTCTATTTTAGTAATGTTGTTTTATTTGGAGCTGCCGCTCTCGCTGTAGTGGCTGCATACTTAGTATCATTGAATCTTAAACTTGCTAAAAATATTACACCTTACATATCTAAAATTTTTAGCCCTCTCGTCCTGATCACATTGTTTATTTATCTTATAACGGTAATTTGGGTCGGGAAAAATCCGTTCTTGGATCGTAATTTCCTAATGGCCTTCAACGGAATCCTGCTTGGCGTATTGGCTGTTACTATATTTTCTATCGTTGAGAGTGAATCAGACGAGAAAAAGAGCATTTCAGATTATATAAATTTTGCCTTAATTGTTCTGGCGCTTATTATCGACACTGTCGCATTGTCAGCCATCGTATTCAGACTTTCTTCTTACGGGATTACACCTAATAGACTTGCTGTTTTAGGTGTAAACATACTGATCTGGGCAAATCTCATTTGGATTATGTTCTCCTATATGCGTTTTCTACAAAACAAATCAGGGCCGACAGCTATCCAAGATGCTGTTACGAAGTATTTCCCAATCTATGGACTTTGGGCAGCTTTCGTTATCTTTACTTTTCCTGTAATGTTTAATTAGATAGGCTTTGTTAATATAATGATTAATTAATTTTCTATAACGTATAAAATCCTTAGAGCGGATAATTATCGTTACTTCTATTATTTCTTGAAAATAAAAAAACGTCCTAATTTGGGACGTTTTTTTATTATGTATATTGCTGTTTTTTCTTAATAAGTAATAACACTTGTGAAATACAAGCAAGTACTGGCAGTTCAATTAATGGTCCAATAACGAGTGCAAGTGCAATAAGGGGCTCGTCCGGAAAAGCAGTCACAGCAATAGCGAGTGCAACAGGTGAGTTTCTTGCTAATGTTGTTAAGCTTAAACTCACTGTATCTTTATAAGATAAGCGCATCATGCGTCCGATAAATTGTCCGAGTATAAAATTAATGATAAAGAACAATAGAACAGGGATGAGTAATAGTAAAACGACATTCATATTTTGCAGTAAATATTTACCTTGTGATGCAAACATCGCTACGATTGCTAAACTTAAAAATATAATTTGCGCAGAGCTGAAAAACGGAATGAGTTTATTCTCGAGTGTTTCGGTTTTTTTCATTTTATTCATAATGAATTTTGTAGCATGTGCAAGTACAAATGGTAAGACGATTACGATAACAATACTTTCAACTAAAACAGAAAGCGCTACAGTCTTCATGACACCAGCAAATAAAAATAAATAAATGGGAAGCAGTAGTACTTGCAATATTAAATTCACAGGCAAAATTGCAGTAGAAAGTGCTACATTTCCTTTTGCTATTTCAGTAAAGATTAAGTACCAATCTGTGCATGGGGTAACCATTAACATAATAAATCCAACCCAAAGTGCTGGATGATCTGAAAGAAATAGTGCACCTAATCCCCAAGCGAGTAAAGGTGTCCATATAAAATTAATAGTAAGGCTCGTTCCAGCGAATTTTAAATTGCGGAACCCGCTTTTTATTTCTTTCAATGGGATGCTGAGGAATAATCCATAAAGCATGAAAAATAAGAAGGGGACAATAAATTGCTCTGAATACATATGTATCAAATTAAATTGTCCAAGTACGATGCCGCATGTAACAGCAAAAAGAATAATAAAAGTTTGAATCTTTTCTATAGTGCTCATGAATAAATCCTTTCTAAATATGAATTTCCCTCTCTACATCTATTATACAAACAATAAAGTTATAATGGATGTTTTAATTGTATTGGAATCATTATTTTTAATTCGAGATAATATTTTTTATTTAAAGTTACTTGACTAAAGTAAGTAGGTGTAATACAATCACTTACATAAGGTAATTAAATAACAAAAAGTTTTAACTAACTGTAAATAGGGTATCAACTGCCCGTAAAAGCCCGATTGGTGAGGGCTAATAATCAGTGGGGGTGAACACCCCCCACTGATTAAAGTTTCACTTTATTAGAATAAGAATTTTTATGATGATGAATAATGAATATGATAAGAAAGTTTAGGTGAAGAAAATGGGATTATTTAGCTCATTATTTGGTAAAAAAGAAGAAAATCAAAAAGTAGAGGAGAATAAAACAATGTCAAAAGTATTATTTGTAAAAGCAAACGATCGTCCAGCGGAGCAAGCAGTTAGTTCAAAAATGTATGAAACATTTGTAAGTGCTTATAAAGAAACAAATCCGAATACAGAAATTACAGAGTTAGATTTATTTGCATTAGATCTTCCTTATTACGGAAATATCGCTATTTCAGGTGGATATAAACGTAGTCAAGGAATGGAGTTAACAGCTGAAGAAGAGAAGGCTGTTGCTACAGTAGATCAATATTTAAATCAGTTTTTAGAAGCTGATAAAGTTGTATTTGCGTTCCCATTATGGAATTTCACAGTACCAGCACCATTAATCACATATATTTCATACTTATCTCAAGCTGGAAAAACGTTTAAATATACAGCAAATGGCCCAGTAGGTTTAGCTGGTGATAAGAAAGTCGTTGTGTTAGGTGCTCGTGGTTCAGATTACTCTTCAGAACAAATGGCTCCTATGGAAATGGCAGTTAATTATGTAACGAATGTGCTTGGATTCTGGGGAATTACAAATCCAGAGACTGTTGTAATTGAAGGACATAATCAATATCCAGATCGTTCACAACAAATTATTGAAGAAGGTTTAGAGAACGTTAAAAAAGTAGCTGCGAAATTTTAATTCATGATAGTAAACGGAAAAACCAACATGGATGACCATGTTGGTTTTTTAGTCTATTTTCCGTGTTAAAAAATGTATATTTATAAAATAAAAGAAAAGTTTGAAAATAGTATTGCAAAATATTATATAGCAAACTATAATGAGTTCAAGAATAGTTGATGATCGAATTAAAAATTCAGAAAATTCAATTAGTTAAAAATGGAAATGAGATAAAAGGATCGGAATGGAGGTTGTTATATTATGACGAACAAAGTACCGTTTTCGTTCATAGTAGTTATTGGATTAATGTTATTCGCACTATTTTTTGGAGCAGGAAATTTAATATTCCCGGCAATGCTAGGGCAATCGGCAGGAGAGAATGTATGGATTGCAAACACTGGATTTTTAGTAACGGGTGTTGGATTACCATTACTAGGTGTACTAGCATTTGGTTTTTCGGGTAAAGATGATTTACAGTCATTAGCAAGTCGTGCTCACCCAGTGTTCGGGATTGTGTTTACAACAGTTTTATACTTAGCGATTGGCCCGTTATTTGCAATACCAAGAACAGGAAATGTTTCTTATGAAATTGGTCTTAAACCGTTTATGCCAGAAGGATTAGGTTCTACACCTTTAATTCTTTTCACAATTGTATTCTTTAGCATCACTTGTTTTTTTTCGCTAAACCCCGCGAAAATTGTCGATATTGTTGGAAAAATCTTAACGCCAATTAAGTTGACTTTTATCGGTATATTAGTAATCGTTGCTTTTATACATCCGATTGGAGATATGCAAGCACCAGTGGAAGCTTATACATCACATGCATTCTTTAAAGGGTTCCAAGAAGGATATTTAACAATGGACACACTTGCATCATTCGTATTTGGAATCATTATCATTAATGCAATTAAAGAAAAAGGTGCGAAAACGAAAACACAGATTATGATTGTTTGTGCAAAGGCGACAATCATTGCAGCATCTATTTTAGCAATTATCTATACAGCTCTTTCTTATATGGGTGCCTCAAGTGTTGCGAAGCTTGGACATTTAGAGAATGGTGGAGAAGTATTAGCGAAAGTTTCTAACTACTATTTCGGATCATATGGCGGAGTGTTATTAGGATTAATGATTACAGTAGCGTGTTTAACAACTAGTGTGGGACTTGTATCAGCATGTTCTTCATTCTTCCATAAGTTATTCCCAAATGTCCCTTACAAAGCAATTGCAATCATACTATGTGTATTTAGTGCAATTGTTGCAAACGTAGGATTAACACAATTAATCGCAGTTTCTGTTCCAGTATTAACAGCAATCTATCCACTAGCAATCGTATTGATTTTCTTAACATTCTTCCATTCATTATTCAAAGGAAGAGCTGAAGTTTACCAAGTGAGCTTAATCGTAACATTTATTATCAGCTTATTTGATGGATTAAGTGCAGCTGGCGTTAACATTGCAGTAGTAAGCCAAGTGTTCACTAAATTCCTTCCGATGCAAGAAGTAGGATTAGGTTGGATCTTCCCAGCGATTATCGGTGGATTTATCGGATACGGCATTAGCGTTTTAAAAGGAAAAAATCAAGTTCAACCAGCAGCTAGTGCGAATAAGAAAATAGGTTAAATAAAAAAGTTATAGAACTTGTTTCTATAACTTTTTTTGTTACTATTAATAATGAAAGAAAATAAAGTAGTAGGGGAAATAAAATGAAAAAAACAATTGATCATATTGGCATTGCAGTTCGAGATATAGATAGTACGATACGTTTTTATGAAAAGGTGTTGTTAGGAACTTTAATAGATCGTTACGTAAGTGAAGCTCCTGGTGTTGAAAGCGAAGTAGCCATTCTTGAAGTGGATGGAGATAGAATTGAATTACTTGCACCTACGAATAATACGACATCTCCAATAGCACGCTTTATTAAACAAAAAGGTAACACGTTGCGTATCGTGTCGATGATTTAGATGTGGCTTTAGAAGAGTTAAAAGAACAAGGTATTCGAACGTTAGAGCATACACTTCGAATGAATAAGCACGGTAGGAGATTAATTTATCTTAATCCAGCGGATACTGAAGGGACAATTATTGAGTATTGTGATTATCCGGAAGAGAAATAAAGTTCAATCTTAAGTAAAGGGGTTACATAATAATGTAACTCCTTTTTAGTATTCACTTAATGAAGAAATGAATTGTTATATCCATGATCCTGTCTATATTTCTAAAATAAAGCCAGTCATTAATGTAGACTTACAAAATTCAAAGCGAGTAACATCCTCTGACGTCAATCAATTATCTATAAAAGAAAAAATGAAAGAAAAGGTTGCAAAAATATTTGAGTATTATTTGTAAAAGTAAAGGAGTTAGGTGGAAGGTAAACTGTCCGTAAACGCCCGATTGGTGGAGGCAAATAATCAGTGGGGATGAATACCCCCCCACTGATTAAAGTTTCACTTTATCATTTTTTAAATGTATGCTTTTCTTCCTAATTTTGAGGATATTAAGGGGATTGAGATAAACCTAATGTTTATGAGGGTTTGAATGTAAAATAATGTTCGGAATGTAACTTTGGATTATTTAAAAAATACCATAAATTGTAGTGAATTAGTGTATCTCAATGATTCTACATAGAATGTATCTAAGCTGAACAAAAAAGAAACCATGCTAATTAGTTTAAAAGGATTTCTTTTGTTTATAAAGGAGTAGTACCACAGATCCATCAAGCTAGTATTTTGGAGTGTCCCCAAAACGACAATTTTATTATTTTACAGCTATTTATGAGAATTTAGCTCGATTTTTTCGTTTTGAGGAACAACAAATTTCTTAACTTGATGGGCATACAGCGAACCCCACCAGATTTATAAATCTAACTATGATAAGACCTCTGGAAAAAATCTGAAGATGACAGCTTTTTATTGATTATATTGAGGCTCATCTTATAGAACCTCCTGAACACGTGGTTCTAAAGAATCAATAATTGTCTGCGCTTGTTGAGCAGCATTTTGATACAGTTGTTTTGCTTGCTGATTGTCAGTATCAAGAACAAATCCTTCTAAACATGCTTGAGCACTTTTTTAATCCAGAAATAGTTTGCTTAAGCTTAGTAATTACTGTCATAATCAAGTTCCTCCTTAGTAATTATGAATTCACTATTTAGAATAGCTATTTTCTACTAGAAATATGATTTCTAAATCCTGGTTATCTTTATAGAAGGGGGATTGCCCCCATTAATTATTATGAACGGCTGGAATTTCTGTGATTTTTGATATTCTCAAGCAATGTAATGAAGCTTACATATTTTAAGTGCTAATTAAGATAATATAATATGTGTAATTTAGCATTAGAAGATTTAGGAAGCATTCATTTATGAAAAGGAGGAGACAAAATGACTATTTTCACATTAGGTAAAAAGGTTCCAAACTTTATACTTCCTGAAATAACTGGACAGGAATTTTCTTTAGAAACCCATCTTAAAGAATCTAAGGGTTGGAAATTAATTATTTTTTTTAGAGGAGCTTGGTGCCCAGTTTGTGTCCATGATCTGAAGGATCTTGAAGAAAGCAAAGGTTTCTTTGAAGGGAAAAATGTACATCTTATTACTGTGTCTACTGACAAGTTAGAAAATTTAAAGAAGATGGCATTGGAGAACAACTTATCGTTCCCAATTTTATCAGATGAATCCCTGGTTGCTTTAAAAGCTTACGATGTTTTCTATCATGGTGATGATGCACCTTATGAAGATCACGGTACTCATGGAGAACCTGCGTACTTTCTTGTGGATGAAAATGGGCAACTACTATATCAGCAGAGGCAAACTAGTCCATTTGGTCGTCCAACATCGACGGAGCTTAGAAAGATTGTTCAATATATAGGTAAAAATCTAAAGTCTAAATAAATCTATTTATAAGAAAAGAGCAAGCTGTTGAAGTGACCCCTAAAAGTTAGACACGGTTATTTCATTAGGCAGCTTGATCCAAATGAGTCCGGTATTGTACCGGGCTCATTTTTAATTTTGCCTTAATCCGTTTCGTATTATAATAATCTATATATTTTTCTAATTCTATTTTAAAATGATCTACACTTTCAAACTCTTTTATGTAGAGGAACTCCGACTTCATAATCCCAAAGAAATTCTCTATTACTGCGTTGTCGTAACAGTTTCCTTTTCGAGACATACTCTGTACGATCCCCTTTGATTCAAGTGTACGGACGTATTGTCTCATTTGATAATGCCATCCTTGATCCGAATGCATTAGTAGCTGGTGGTTTTCAGGTAAACGTTCTAATGCTTTCTCTAACATCTCTGAAACAAGTGAATACGTCGGTCTAGAACCGATTGTATAGGTAATAATTTCACCATTATAT